>CADAZW010000021.1 GCA_902792555.1 uncultured Bacteroidales bacterium
TTTTGCGTGATCATTGCCTAAGTTTAATCTAATCCCGTTCAAAAGAGTTTTAATCCCGTGGAAAAATAAACTAATCCCGTGAAGAAAGATTTTAATCCCGTGGAACTGGCGTTTTCCACGGGATTAGATTTCGTTTCAAGGCTTTTAGATTTCGTTTCAAGGCTTTTAGTTTTGATTTCCACGGGACCAAATTACCCTGCATATTAAATCGTCTGTTTTTCAACTCTCTAACCGAAACAATGCAGGAATGTATGCAAAAAACATTTTATTTTTTATAGGCAATGACACAGATGTTGGCACAGAGAGAGCATGACTATTTCGCAGAGACCGTAATCTGTGCCAACTGCTATATTGTTGCCTTAATTTTTCAATTTTATTCATAGATCAATGGAAGAACAGAGAGATTACATTGCTGAAGCAAAGCGAATTGCAGAAGAAATTAAAGCCACAGAAGAACATATTATGGAGTTATACCGTGAGGAGAAATCCCAGGAGAAGCACGTGGAAGATTTGAAGGTGCAATACAAGGAAGTCTTCATCAAGGCTAACCTTGACCGTCTCGCTGCTTTTAAGGAAGAGTGCAAAAAACGTTGTGGCAAAGCGAACGAGCAAGTGCAACTGCTGGAAAACGAGAAACATGTGTTACGCCTCCAGCTTAAGAAAGAGATAGACGGTCGCACCTTCAATGACAAGGTGCAGGAGATTTCAAAGAAGTGCAAGAAGATCCGTAAGCTGTACGATACATACTACAACAATTCCATTGCTGATATGGTGGGTATTACCGGTTATGACAGCGACATTATCCGCGATTTCATCTTCGGCTCCTGGAAAGACAATGCTGAATCAAAGAAAGAGGTGACTATCGAAAATGCGTTTAACCATAGACTGGAGATTCTTGCCGACCCGGCTGACTTCTCTCAGAAGATAACACATTTCAGCGCTGGCGGCCTCGGCGCCTGTGTTTATAATAAGGATGTGACAGTAGCAGAACTTGTACGCTGCTGGGAATATGATGAGTTCAAGTTCGTTTGTCCCGAATCAGGAGAAACTGCCTTCATCTACCAGTTTGCAGGTCATGTTGGTTCTGGCAGGTATTGGGAGCTGACCGCCTACTGCCCCGGGAATGGCAAACATTTGCATTATGGAAGCAAGGATGCAAATCCCGTCAGTGTCGGTTGGTCGACACTGAAAGGTATAGCAGACCCTGTAAGTAGGCAGATACAGAACATCAAGAAAAAAAACGAGTCAGGCAAATAACGAATAACAGAAAGGCAATAGCATAGAAGTTGACCCAACTTTTTAATAATTCCTTGGAATCCTCGTGATTTCGAGGAACTAATTTGGGAATGACCAAGCAAAAGACCCGGTGTATCTCTGCCTGAGGTATTTTGATTAGTCTTAATATATTATAAACATACAAAAAGCGGCCATAATGGGTCGCTTTAATTTTGACTATGATATAGATGTTGCCCCAAATTTTCCCCCAAATAATGTTTTAAACATCTACCCACACACTCATTAATAAGTTGTTGCAATCTGTAATAAGTTAAACTTTCAGAGAAAGTATTGTAGCATTTAATAGCAGTGATAAAGACATCCCCACCAATTGAAACGATATAATCTACATTCCATTGGGTATTGCCACGATTACCTCTTCTCCTTTTGATAATTCTCGTAAGTTGTGAACGATTATTCACAAATCTTTCAATTTCTTGCCTTTGCAATACACTTTTGAATTTTATTGTCCCTGACGAGCCTGATTTCATCAAGATTGGGTTGCAATGTTGATTTATTTGGCATTCAACTTCCCATCTTCGTGTTTCTGCTTCATCAATGTTATAATGACAAGTCCTCATCAAGAACTCCACGTATTCATCTAATTTTAATGTTACGCTACTACTTACATATATTGTCATCTTTTATAGTTCCGTATTTTTTCACTCATCTTATTCATAAATTCCTCAAAAGGAATTGCATTAAGACGAGATACAAGTTCTTCCGTACTCATACCACCTCTTGCCTTAAATTCTTCTGTAATCAAATCAACTTCCCGCTGTTCTAATTCTGTTAATACAACTTTATCCATAAACTATTTTCGATTAAGAGTTCTTATTAATAAACACATTTTCACCACAAAATACAACAGACGTCTGACATTATTACTCTTTAGCTATGGCTATGACCAGGCGAATGGACCGGCTACTCACGGCCTAGAGGGGGCAAGCTAACGAATAGAGGAGGGGCGCCTAGAGTATCAGTTCATAGATGCTGATTGAGAGACTGCGCAATGAGGCCTTTAGCTCCCCCAAGGGAGTTGAAGGCTTTTTCCATTCTTCGAAACGATAAGCCGAGAGCTTGATGTCCAGGCCATACTCCCTCTTTAACCTCCGGCATACCTTCCTGAAATAATACCCATGCTGGAACAAGCTCGTTTGACGATGCATTATCTCATCGACGTAAAGATGCACCATCTCATGAATGATGATATTGTCGAGTTCCTCTTCAACCCACTCTTCTTTGTGTACTATCAGGGGCTTTTTGACAATATAAATAACAGGGGGATATTTTCTCGTACCGCTTAGATAAAGGCCTAGGCCGAACGTTTCATCTGCAGCCCTCATGTCACATGGCGGCAGGATGCCGTCAAAATATTTCTCATTGAAATACCCGAACTTGCTCTGGAGATAACTGCTTGTAATCCTTCTCATTTCAGTAATTATATTGGGGTTGCGCCCATAAACATTGTTGGCTTTTCGTGTCAAACCGCCCCCGGCTTAAAGGCTCAATAGAATATCTGCGTGAAGAACCAAGAGATTCTAGGCGCGTTCTTTGTTTTCCTGAATCCACGGCAATCTACTTTCTCAGAGATATTCAGACCGTGCTCCCTGTTGAACTTGCCTGACATCTCCTTAAAGGCATCGCCATGCGTCAGCCCGTTGTCTATGTGCTTGTGGGCAAGGAAGTAATGGATCATCTCGTGAATGATCACATTCTTCAAGGCTTCCTCCTCCCAATCGTAATATACGGAGATGTCCAGCCTCTGGCCTCTCAGCCGGCGTCTGCCGACAATCTTATTGCAACTGAAATAGCCACAGGTGGTATAGGATTTCAACAGGCCGAACCTGGGCAGGGGCAGTTCGCTATTGAAATACTCCTCGTTGTATTCCCTAAATTTCTGTTCTATTATCTGCTCTGTTACTTCCATAGCTGTGCAAAGGTACAGCTACAGTATTACGCGATGAAATCTGTTATACGTTTTTCTGTGACAACTTCTATAACATTGCCGCTCCTTATGTTGTTAATATTGAAGATGAAAATGAAATGAAGGTGTCTGATGATATCATGGTCAATAACAATGAAACTACCACCCCTTCAAATAGTGGTACTTATATGGGGACTGTTACTTCGCAAGACAGCAGAACACCTTCAGCATTCTCTAATTCTTGACAGAAGAGGCAAGAGGCGAGAGCCACCTCCGGACTTGGCTAAATCTCAAATCTCAAAAATCAACTCCTCTTGACTTGTGCGGCCAGGCAGATTACATTGAGCTGTTGCCGGTGACATGATATATATCGCTTCCAACAGAAAATTTTACATATAACAGATTTCACGGGCTCAAATAGGCATGGTAATTTTGCATTGCTATTCAGAAACTGGTATGAAAGACAAGGATATGAACAAATCAGAGGACTGCAGGATCATCCGTAGGGTCAAGTCATCACTGCTCCGGAAATGGTTCTGCGAATACAACGAGCAGCTGTTCGGCTCGACGCTATCGACGTGTAACATATACGTCAGGCGGTCGTCCGACGGGCTGGGCATGTTTCAGAACTCGAGAGGCAGCCACCCAGCAACTATCTACATCAATGCCATACCGGCGCGTGCAAGCCTGGAGTATTGGACCGAGGACATGCTCAGGGAGGTTCTGCTCCACGAAATGGTGCACTACTATGTGGAGGAGGTGATCGGCAGGCGCATACTGCTGTTCTGCCACGGGTATAAGTTCCGCAAGGTATGCTATAGGCTGAGGAAGAGGTATGGCGTGCGGGTCTTTGTGTCGGGTTACAGATACAAGCCTGTTCCGTCATCGCTCGGCGGAAAGGTGCTGTGGGGCCTGGGATGGCTGAGGGAACAGGCCTACTGCCTGATAGTGTAGGTCAATAACCGTTGGTAATTGATAATTGATAATTGACAATTGATAATTGATAATTAGCCAAGTCCGAAGAAACCACTAACCCCGTTAGGAGTCGCGAACCGAAGCAGCTGGTGGCTGCTTAAACATATTTGCTTTTTTCAGGTCATAGTCATATATATATTATATTTGCGCAGAACAGAATATTTATTACAATCACTAAAAAGGGAAGAAAATTAACATTGAATGTAGATGGTACGGAACTCACGAAAGCAGATTTAAAAGAAAGGTTTGACAAATACAATAAGATGTATTTTGATGGCAAGTTGGGTAAATGTGGGTTATATTGGATGTCTCCCAAACAAAATAACTACGGGAAGTACGTAGACCAACCATCACCAAATGGTATAATCAGCAAAATTGGTGTTGCACGAAACACAATATGGACTGAAGAGAATCTTAGAAAGTTATTAGTCTACGAAATGATTCATATGTATATCAGGACAATAGAAGGGAAAAAGTTAGACGGCGTTATTGGTCACGGCAGGCGTTTCAGGGCACATTGCAAACGCCTCAGAAAAGAATATGGATTGAACATACGAATTCACGGTGATTTTGGATATATAAACAAAAAACTCTACCCTAAATTATGGGATAGAGTCTTAACTTGGTTAATTAATTGGTAAAACAATCTTCCATTAATAGGCATTGCCACCGCGTCTTAATATTTGTCCTCTGCGATTCGCTGCCATACCTGTCATAGGGTAGACTTATGACTGATCGCGGAGCGCGAAAACAATAAGCAACCTAGATATTACTATTAACTTGGAAGATTCCTGGGGTGGGCATCGGCTGCCAAGACTTTGCCGGAGGAAGTGTCCTTCAGGAGGACACCGACCTGCGGGAATGAGGCACGGAGCTCCAGCGCCAGCTTCATGAGTGTCTCAAGATCCACTCCTGCAACGGCAACGGAGAGGGAGTCTTCTGCATATCGTCTGCCGCCCCCAGACATATAACGCCCCGCAAGATAATAGCCTATAGTCCAGGCTACGGGCAACGCACTCAGCCTGCTGCTGACGGCCTCCATCTCTTGGTGCAGACGGCGTGCGAGGCTGTCCTCTGACTGCCCTGCTGCATATATGTCGGTGCTGAGCACTATTATTCCACCCCCTTTGTCCGATACAACGGGATTGATTCGTTCGCCTGACGAACAGAGGCTTTCCCTGCCGTCTGCTGTCATTGCACTTGCCAAGTACCTGCCCGCCAAATACGGTCCTCCGTCAGTACCGTTATAGATTTCATAAAGCGGTTCGCCGCCAAGACAGATTTGCTTGTTTGTGTGTTTCATCTTTATTTTCGCGCTTCGCGCTTTCGCTGCGCGGTTTACCGTTTACTGTTTATTGCGCTTCGCGCTTTGTCGTGATTC
This sequence comes from uncultured Bacteroidales bacterium, assembly GCA_902792555.1. Taxonomy (GTDB): domain Bacteria; phylum Bacteroidota; class Bacteroidia; order Bacteroidales; family Bacteroidaceae; genus UBA6382. Next base: position 5,559 of record CADAZW010000021.1, read on the forward strand.
AAGAGATTTCACAATTGGACAACTTAATCTTGTTCAGTCATTAGTCCCCACTAACCGCTAAACCCTAAACCTCAAATCGCTAAATCTCAAATAATAACGGTTTTCGTTATCGTTTTCGTTAACTTGTTTTCCTTAACTGTCTGTCAGTCTGTCACAGCCAAAGAAGGCATATTCTCCTATCTCCTTTACTGAATTGGGGATGGTGATGCCGGTCAGGGCCGTGCAGCCGTCAAAGGTGCAGCTTTCTATCTCCGTTATCGAATCAGGGAGGGTGACACTGGTCAGGCCCTTGCAGCCAAAGAAGGCATAACTTTCGATGCGAGTCACCGAATTGGGGATAATGATGCTTGTCAATTCAGCACAATTAGCGAAGGCTCCTTCCTCAATAACGGTTGTTCCTTCGGGGATGATACCCACTCCGTTCCTTATCTCATATTTTGCCATAGGCCAACAAGCGATTGCCTCTACATCGCGAGGTTTTATATCGTTTTTCGGGTGCAAAAGTATGACGGGGATACGACATACGCGAATCTGTTATACGTTTATTTTAACGAAAACAGGTTAACGAAAACCGTTATTATTTGAGATTTGAGGTTTAGGCTAAAGCCAAGTTACTTCACGATTTGACGATTTAACCAAGTCCGGAGGAAGAACCAATAACCGTTAAACGTTAACCAAGTCCGGAGGTTGAGATAAACAAACACAAATCTGTCGTATTAAACAAATATTTTTTCAAGAATTGGAGAACAAATTCTTCAATTAATAGTCAGATCCGCGAGATCCGTTAGATCTGTGTTTTTTAACCACGGATTATTCGGATTGAACGGATAAGTATAACGATAACAAAAACGAAAAATAATTTACAATTTCACAAGTTACAAATTACAATTTATATACAATTTGGCTATTTACGCCTAAGTTAACGAAAACAAAAACAAAAACACGTTTTCGTTAAATTAGTCGGATTCGTGGTCGGTAATAAAGACGAAAAATGATGAGATGCCTATGCATCTAGGCAACCTCGTATGGCGCTGAGGGCATCATCGGGGAGGCGATAGCTGAGAGTGCCGTTGTCGCGGAGCTCCATAAGCAGGCGACCGAGAAGGTTGGGGCCGACGAAGGTGTCGCCCTGACGCTTGACGCCCCAGGCATCGGCATGGCGTTTGCTGAAGGAGGACTGCTGCTTTACCAGCCTGAGGGCAGCATGATGTTCTCTGCGCCATGGGCATTGCGGAAGAGGGGCGCTATGTCCTCATCGTTGAAGCCGGCAATGCCGCACCCTATTCTGGTTACAAGGAATGTGAGTTGCCTGTTTTGCCCGGCGAACCGGATAAACTCATCGACATAGGGCTTGATTTTCTCCACACCGCCCTGCATGGTAGGAATGGCATAGCTCTGGCCTTGCAGGCCGACGCCCTGGCCCATCACAGCACCAAACCTGCGGTATGCGTCATATGCCGCTCCACCGCCATGAATACCGCGCAGATTGCTGCCAAACACGAAGATCTCGTTCGGCGCGAGCTTCCAGATGTATTCGGGCGTAGAGAGTTGCCTTTCCCGGCTCTTCTCGAAGAGTATCCGTGAAAATCGGACATCGCCTGCAGGTATCGGAGGTTCGAGTGCGAGATAATCTCCTGCAGCGGGAGCGAGACCGACGCTGTCGGCATCCATTACCTCCGGCATGTCGAAGTCCATGTCAAAGTTTTCCTTGAAATATGGTATGACGTATTTTTCTTTCAAATGGTTGTAGCGCTGTGATATTGCCGCCGGGGTCACGCCCATCTGCGCGGCCACGTCCTTTGACTTGAAGCCGTTGACCAGCAGCATTACCAATATGGCTCTCGACATCCTGTCAAGTCTTGCCGTGTCGCATATATCCAACACCATCTTGTTGAAATTGAGCCTCAGATCCTGGCCCGTGTCGAAGGTCTGGATATACTCGTCGAAGGTCAGCGACCCGTATTCGCGCTTATACCATTTCAGCGCATCGAGCACGATATAGCGGAATCCGTTTATCATCCATGTGCGCAGCGACACCTTGGGCGAACGGTCTTCCAGCGGTTTCCAGTCGTGTTCTATCAGATAGATGGCGTATTGGTGGGCAAGCGACATGAAGTCCAGATTCTCTTTGGAACTGAGTGTATACTTCTTGTCAAAGATGTTGTATGCCACCCGGCTATACTCGTAGAAATAATGCCGGAACATCCATTGGTCACCCCTGCGGAAACCTTCTATTATTTCTTGCTCGCTATACATTCCACCGTTTTTTTCTGACTGCAATCGGAGTACAAAATTAAAAAAAATATCTGGGTTGCTTAATTTTTCCTCAGATATATCTTTAAAGAGGTAAAGAGTGTTGCAAACTTTTATCTATCATCATCTAAATCGAAGCAAAAAATGAAAAAGGTATTCAATTTGATTATCGTTGACGAGAGTGGTTCGATGTCTGTTATCCGCAAGCAGGCATTTGCCGGAATGAATGAGACGCTATCTACCGTCAGGAGCATGCAGGACCAGTATCCTGACACGGAGCAGCGGGTGACCCTGGTAACCTTCGACAGTGAGCATATGAAGTGGCACTACGACAATGCCGAAGCCAAGCAGACCGAGAATCTGAAGTGGGGAGCCTATAATCCCTGCGCTGCGACCCCGCTGTATGACACCATCGGCAAATCGGTGTCGAAGCTCAACGCCATGGTTGACGAAGGCGACAACGTGCTGGTGACCATCATCACTGACGGCGAGGAAAACTGTTCACAGGAATGGTCGCTGCAGATGGTCAACAAGCTTATCGGGAAACTGAAGGAGCATGGTTGGACCTTCACCCTCATCGGCACCGACAACCTCGATGTTGAGAGCATGGCCCACTCCATGTGCATTGACGAGCACTTGAAGTTTTGCGAAGATGCCGCCGGCACGGATGAGATGTTCTTGAAGGAGCGCAAGGCGCGTGTCCGCTTCAACTGCTGTGTTGCTGGAAACATAGCCATGAAGAAAGGAAGCTTCTTCAGCGAAGAGTAAGCCCTGCCTTGTCAACCCGCATTGAAAGCCGCACCAAGCATGCGGCTTTCATTGTTGGGTGGCATGCACTTTATACCATTCCTTATAGTCAGGGTTGGCAACGAGCCTTGCACCCTGATGGGTGGCCATACGCTTTGGCAACGGCATGACATGGATACGCAGGAGATCCATCCTGTCCGCATCGAAGCAGATGTTTATTGTGGCATCGTCAGTCTTGTGGCATACGGTATGCAGTTCACATGCTTTCTTGAGCTTAGCTATCTGCTCATCGCTGAATCCTGACAGCAATGTGTCGCGGATGGTGTCAATGAGCTTTGAAGCCCTCTTGCCGTGGTCAATGTCTTCGTTGTTGTCCAGCCTTTCGGAGTCATGGAGATAGGCAAAGGCTTTGATAACATCCATATCTGCTCCGTCCTGATAAAGAATCTGACCGAATTTGCATACTCTGTCCCAATGGTCTATGCCATGGGTACGTCCCATATACTCAGGCCACCTCTGGATGGCAAAGCGTCTCAGTTCGTCAAGGTTAAAGGATTCTGCTTCTTTCATTGATACTTATACTCATTTTAGTTTTATCACATCGCTCCATCTGGTGGTAGGGTTATTGCAATTTTACCACCCGGATTATCATTCCAAATAGTCAGAGCATAAACAGACGTGGTTTCCTGACCAGTCTGTTCATGTCATCAAGCAGCGCTGCATTGGAAAAGATGATGCCGTCCTGTTTTAATATGCCATATCCGTCATGGGCATGACCAAAAAGGTGATAACGTGGCTTTACCTCCATAATGCGATTGCGCAATGGAGCATTACCCCAATGGGTACCCGCGGAATTATCAAGTATCATCACGGGTGGTTCGTGGGTAATAACCACATCTGTATTGCCAGGAATAAGGCCCTCCTGATGATTGTAAGCAAGGCCATAGAACTGAACTCCATCTATTTCTACACCGCAGTCCTGAAGAAAGTGAACATTTTCAGGCAAGTCCTCGATACCTTCTGCATCCCATAGACATAGATCATGGTTTCCTGTAACGAAAATCTTATGGTTATAAGACAGTTCTATGAACCAGTTCAGGAAATCGAGCACCTCACCCTCCGTGCCATTATGGCTAATATCACCACTATGAATGATAATATCAGCCTCTGGCATATCCTTTATCCTATGATGTAAGCCGTGGGTATCAGAGATGTGTAGTATTTTCATTCGTGTGAAACAACTTTTGTGTCACCATCTGCCGTCTTTACACAGAAGGCACCAGCGACATGGAATCACCGTCGTTCAAAACAATAATGGACCATTCGTCACTGAAGAACTTGGCAAAACCTTCAGGGTTATCCGTATGGATAGGGACAATTCCCCTAGGATGCAACAATCGGAAAATCTCACGCAGGTCTGTCATATCAATATGCCCACTAGTGTGCATATAATCAAAATCCACATCCAGCGATTTAGCCAGATTTTCGTTATATGCATCTGAACCTTCCTTGACATAGCCGTTCCACATAGAAAGGACCTTCTTTTTCTCCCCCGGTATTTGATCTATCAATTTATCAAAGCGTGGGCTAGGGCGAGCAATTAGTACATATCCATATCTGCCAAGAGCATCCTTGAAACTGTCTGAAACAAAGACGCTGTTCCTGTCAGACAAGTCACGCATCAGGGGCTTGGGCCCATGTTTCCCATATTGAAACAATTTCGATTTAGTCCATATCGAACCGCTATTAACGACAGTATCCATCACTTTCTTCTGATATCCGTCCACATAGAAGGCACGATGAGCCCTTTGGGCTGCCTGATAGAGGGAGAACAATCTGTCAATGTTGGTCGATGACAGATAGACAACACATCCTTTATTGTCTCTGAACAATGTTTCAAAATCCTTTTGAAGCCTGTACTCTTTCATACTTGCGGCCTTGGGGCGTGAGACATTTGTACCTTCACAAACGACATAATCTACCTCGCCCACATATCTCTTTAGCATCTCAGAAGTCTTACCACTTCTGAAACCATGTAAGCGGAAATCGCCAGTGTGATAGACTGAGACTCCATCTGCGACAATCTTGAAAGCGTAAGCATCGAAAGCAGAATGGTCAACAGTTACAGGCACTATGGTAAATGGACCGAACTTAAATACTTCGTGCTCCTTAAATGTGTTGACATCATCAAGGCGTTCAAGCATCACCTTATGAGCATCAATTCTATATTTTAGATGATCGGATAATACTCTTTGAATGTCTCGTCCCACCTTACCCATATAGATAGGCAGTTCTTTTGGCAACTTAATAATACTGCCTATATGATCGCCATGATAGTGCGTGATGAGTAATGCACTCTTGGATAGGTCGCCATGAGTCAAACCCTCGACTTGCAAATCCCCAGTCTTTGGACCACCAGGTAGTTCTTCGCCATAATCGACGAACAAACGCCAGCCATCACATTCGTATTCTGTGACGCAACCACCTATCTGGTGAGTGCCGCGATGGATTTTAATGTTCATAAAATTGTATCTTATTGCTAGATCCTAATTTGTATTTTGTCTTTCCGAATTCAACATTTACTGAATATATTTCTCTTGGATATTCATTTAAAATATGGATAATTTCCTTGTTATCAATTAAAGGATGATACACGTTTGCCAACATATTGGCTCTTATTTTAGTATAATTCTTAATATTGTCATAGAAGCAATCTTCATTCTTGTTGGGAGTATAATCAGGCCTAGCAATAAAACCGGTTATCATATCTCGCATTATGCACGAATACATAAAGAGTTCAGATATGACACCTACTTTTATGTTCTTACTCTTTTTGTTTTTAGGAATATATTTAAGTTCTATAATTGTCAGGGTCTCGCTTTTTGCGCCCCACAAATCTATTGCAGACAAACCACTTGTAAAAAACTTCTTTTTATTTTTCTTAACTCCAACAGGAAATTGCCTATCTATAAAATCTAAATCGTACTCCTTTATAATATAGCTAGAGAGATTTGACGAAAGTAAATACTCAACAGATGTCTCGCTTAAGTTATCAAAATCTCCCTTGGGCTCAGGAATCTTGGAAAAGTTATTATTTTGTAAGCTATGTAGCTCTCTTTTGAACTTCTCTACTTCATCGATGTTACTCTTTGAAACAGAGAACCACGGGTATTGTTCAGAAAACCTTAGAACACGATATAGAAAGCGACGATAATGACACCATTTATTGTCATTTTTCTCAATACCATGCGGTATATCCCATTTAAGTTCAACGGATTCGATAATACTTGGCAGCCATGCTTTGAGACATATTGCCCATCCTTCAAACGCAGCATTGTCAGTCTGCATATTTTTACATGTCGCATTTAAGATAATCTCTTCTCCATCGCATATTCCCTTTTGCTCCTCTATATTGAGAAGTAATTTCTTATCTTTTTGAATTTTGAAGGAAATATATTTGGGTAAGATAATTCTTCTTAATCTTCCAGATTCTGCTTGGACGTGTTTACGAAGAGGTTCTATAAATGTTTTCTTTTCATATTTTGATTGAGTTTCTGACTTCTTGTATTCCTTAATTTTTGTTTTTTGTGCCATATTTTGAAATTTTAAAGTTTTACATTCTTGTTATTCTCCATCACATCCAGGTTGGAGTGATCTCCCATATTCTTCAGTCTCGTTATTCTTCTTCATCCAGATCGACATCGGTTGGCAGATTGTAGTCCTCTAGCAGGTTCCACCCCCAGCCACAGTCGGAACACGTAATGTATCCATCTTCGTCGCCCATCGTGTTGCTTGAACCACAATTTGTGCAACAAGGTGTTCTATAGAGAGCCTCTTCGATTACCTCTCTAATCTGCTCTCGAACAGATGCATCGTCGTCGAAAGTGTTCGGTTTCGGAGATTTATTCTTTTTCTTCATATCTGTATCCAAGTCTTATTCTGCTTTTCCCATTGCTGCTCTTTGTCAGGCTCTCCGCTATCGTCGGTTTATCAATTCACTCTACAAAGGTAGTTATTTTTGACAACACCCAAAGAAAAAACCTGAAAATATTAGGAAATGCCGGCAGGAGTCTGAGAGCAAAGCGGCAATGCCGGCAGGCATCGCGAAAAGATCTTTTGCAGTCGGCAAAGCCGAAGTGAAACTTGCATGAGCATTTGAACCATTAAGAAACGTTAACTGAAAAAATTTTGTCAATTCAAAGGTTTTGCCTAACTTCGCGCCGATTTTCAGATGGGGAAGCGCCCCAGGCAAGGAAATCGGCGCCGGCGAGCCGGTGTTTGTGATTTATGCATTAAGAGACGGCCAAGAGCCGCCCCAACCGAGCTTTTCATAATTGGCCACGGTGGGAAGACAATGCGAATTAGTGAATATAAAACATTATTAATCAACTAATTAAAAACAAATTTATGAAGAAACAGAATTATTTCGTTGCTTTTCATGACGTGGTGGCATACGACGCTTCCGCGCTTAACTGCTTTGCCTTTCGTCACGGTTATGACGTGAAGGGCGGACTGTCGCTGGCATTGGGCAATATGGTTGCGGGCTTCCCCTTCAGCGTGGAAGGCGTGAGGTTTCTCAACAGTGAGTGTGCTTACATAGCAGGCATCTTCTCCAGCGGCTCTGACGCTCATCTCGAGCTGCAGCGCAAGCTGGTGGAGTGTGACAATGGCTTCATGGCAAAGAAGGATATCAGGCAACACAACAAGGCTTTGCAACGCGCTGACTGGGAGGAGTTTAACGTGGAGTGGATGTTGTTTGTGGTATGGCAGAAGTGCATGGGTAACGCCGACTTTCGCAAGGTGTTGCTCGCATTGCCTCACGACGCAGTGATCATAGAGGACAGCACCTTTCAGGCAAGCCGGACTGCCACGGTGTGGGGTACTCGCAACGCTGAGCTCAAGACTCGACTCAACGCTCTGAAAAAGAGTTTGTTGTCAAAGGGAATGACCAAGGCGGCCGTCAAGAGGGAACAGGACAGGAGGCGACTGGGCGAGTGGTCGAGGGTCGGCGTCTTCGAGGGAATGAACATCATGGGGAAGATTCTAATGATTTGCCGTGAGGCTCTGGTGAATGGCTGTGAGCCTGTCATCGACTATGCCCTGCTACGGAGCAAGCACATCAACTTGCTGGGCAAAGAGCTGACTTTCAGTCGGTAGCACAAGGCCACATAGGGGTGGGCGAATCTCTCTGATTCGCCCATTTCTTTGTGTATTCCAACGGCACATGGGGGCTGACAGTATACGCTTACGATTTCTTTTCATCTGTCCTCGTAAGGAGGAATTCTTGGAGCCTGCGCAGAAAATCTAAGAGTCTGCGCGTGAAATCTTGGAGCCTGCGCGTGAAATCTATCTCAGTGGGGAAGAGCGCGGGATGCGGTCCATACGGCGCGACTGCTGACAAAGTTCTCGCGAAGTTACTCAAATATAAAAATCTTTTCGTAACTGTGACGCTGCGCTCTCGAACTTCCTGATGTCAGACCGCGCCTAAAGAGCGACTTGCTCTTTCCTGACGGCGCGACCACTGACAAAGTTCTCGCGAAGTTACTCAAATATAAAAATCTTTTCGTAACTTTGTAGGCGGAAAAAGTTGCTGCGTTAGCACAGACTTTAACCTTGACGTAATGAATAAACCTTATATATAATGGCTACAACACCTGAATTCCGCTATGCGCCCATGTTTCAGCTGGGCAAAGATGAGACTGAGTACTACCTGCTGAGCAAAGACCATGTGTCAGTAGGCGATTTTGAGGGCAAGCCCATCCTTAAGATTGAGCCTGAGGCTCTCACGATGCTGGCCAATGCCGCTTTCCGCGACGTGAGCTTCCTGCTGCGCCGCAGCCACAATGAGCAGGTGGCCAAGATACTGAGCGATCCTGAGGCCTCCGACAACGACAAGTATGTCGCCCTCACCTTCCTCCGCAATGCCGAGGTTTCTGCCAAGGGCAAGCTGCCCCTGTGCCAGGACACCGGCACCGCCATCATCCACGGCGAGAAAGGCCAGCAAGTGTGGACCGGATTCTGCGATGAGGAGGCACTGAGCAAGGGCGTCTATAAGACCTACACCGAGGAGAACCTGCGCTACTCGCAGAATGCTCCGCTGGACATGTATAAGGAAGTCAACACGCGCTGCAACCTGCCGGCGCAGATAGACATCGAGGCCACCGAGGGCATGGAGTATCGCTTCCTCTGCGTAACCAAGGGAGGCGGCTCTGCCAACAAGACCTACCTCTACCAGGAGACCAAGGCCAGGATTCAGAACCCCGGCACGCTGGTGCCCTTCCTGGTGGAGAAAATGAAGAGCCTCGGCACGGCAGCTTGCCCGCCCTATCACATCGCCTTCGTCATCGGCGGCACATCGGCTGAGAAGAACCTGCTCACCGTCAAGCTCGCCTCCACCCACTACTATGACAGCCTGCCCACCACCGGCGACGAGACCGGCCGCGCCTTCCGCGACGTGGAGCTGGAGGAGCAGCTGCTCAAGGAGGCCTGGAACATTGGCCTCGGAGCACAGTTCGGCGGCAAGTATATGGCCCACGACATCCGCGTGGTGCGCCTGCCGCGCCACGGAGCCTCCTGCCCCATCGGCCTCGGCGTGAGCTGCTCTGCCGACCGCAACATCAAGGCCAAGATCAACAAGGACGGTATCTGGATTGAGAAGATGGACGACAAGCCCTACGAGCTCATTCCCGCCGAGCTGCGCCAGGCCGGCGAGGGCGACGCCGTCAAGATTGACCTCAACCAGCCCATGACCGACGTGTGCAAGATACTGACCAACTACCCCATCGGCACACGCCTCTCCCTCAACGGCACCATCATAGTGGGCCGCGACATTGCCCACGCCAAGATTAAGGCTCGCCTCGACGCAGGTGAGGGCATACCGCAGTATATCAAGGACCATCCCATCTACTACGCCGGTCCCGCCAAGACGCCGGCTGGCATGGCCTGCGGCTCCATGGGCCCCACCACAGCCAACAGAATGGACCCCTATGTCTATGAATTCCAAGACCATGGCGGCTCGCTCATCATGTTGGCCAAGGGCAATCGCTCCGATGAGGTAACCCGCGCCTGCAAAGACCACGGAGGCTTCTACCTGGGCTCCATAGGAGGCCCCGCAGCCATCCTGGCACAGAACAATATCAAGTCCATTGAATGCGTGGAATATCCCGAGCTCGGCATGGAGGCCATCTGGAAGATTGAGGTGGAGGACTTCCCCGCCTTCATCCTTGTGGATGACAAGGGCAATGACTTCTTCAAGCAGCTGAAGCCCAACTGCTTCAAGTAGAATTGAAAAATAGGAAAATGAAAGGATGGAAGCTGGCTGCCATAACGCGGCAAGCCAGCTTCCATCCTTCTGTTATCTGTTCTTTCCTCAGAACCTGATGGCCGACTCCAGGGCCAGCTCAATCATTACGGTTAGCGACGTCTCGCGCTCGGCAGAGGAGATCTCCGTCTTGGTGCAGAAGGAGTCGGATATTGTCAGCAGGCAGGCTGCCCTGCGCCCCAGGACATTGGCGTTATGGAAGAGGGCAAACGACTCCATCTCCACGCAGTCGGCCTTGGTGCGGTCCCTGAGCTGGAGAAACGACTCCATGCGCGGGTCGACATAGAACACATCGGTAGAGTGAACGGCTGCCAGCTTGAGGGGCACGTTGCGCTCCACTGCCGTCTGCGTGATAATCTCGTTGAGTTCGGGGCTGGGCATGATGACCTTGTCGATGCATCCGTTCATCATGCGGGCATAGGTGGAGTCGCTGTACGACTGATTGACCAGCACCACATCCATCACGTTGAGGCTCTCGCGATAGCTGCCCGCGGAGCCGATGCGAACGATATTCTCCACGCCATACACATCGTAGAGCTCATAGGAATAGATGCCTATGCTGGGCATGCCCATACCGCTGCCCATCACCGAGATGGGGCGTCCCTTATAGGTGCCGGTGTAGCCGTACATATTGCGCACGGCGGTCACCATAGTGGCTTCCTGCAGATATTTCTCTGCCACAAACTTGGCCCTGAGCGGATCGCCGGCCATTAGCACTGTCTTTGCAAAAGCGCCCTGCGGCGCAGAAATGTGAGGAGTTGGCATTACGTAAAGTTAAAAAGTTGAAAGGTTAAAAAGTTAAAGTATTATTGATGCAAAGATAAGCATTTCTACCCACTTTTGGGCCAACAGTCATATATTTTATTAAAAAAGTATTATCTTTGCAGCGTAACTGGCAACTGACCGACGACAAGACAACAATCATGAAAATATCCGATTTCACCAATATCAAAGACTGGATTACCATCCTCGTGGGCTGCACCATACTGGCTGCGGGCTTCGTGTTCTTCATCAACCCCTACAATCTGGTGCCGGGCGGCGTGTACGGCCTCAGCATCGTGGTCCATAACTTCCTACCCCAGCTGCAGGTTGGTACTATTAGCTACATCTTCGAGGTGCCGCTCGAGATACTGATGTTTGTGCTACTGGGCAGCAAGATGAGCGTGCGCACCGTGGTGGCAGCCCTCATCACGCCGCTGATAATGAACGGTCTCAGCGTGCTGGTCTATCCCGATGCAGCATCGCTGGAGGCCCTTGACCCCACCAAGATACTGGGTGGGCGCCTTGACCTCAGCAATCACCTCATACTCACCACCACCATCGGCGCTGCCGTGGTGGGCCTGGGCCAGGGCCTCGTAGCCCGCACCCAGTCGACGGGCGGAGGCACCGACATCGTGGCAATGATTATGCAGAAGTATCTGCGCATACGCTTCTCGCGCGCCCTGCTCATCGTTGACGGCATCGTGGTGCTCATCGGCCTGCTGGTAATAGGCCTCGGGCTGGGACGCGGCGGAGAGGTCTCGTCCGACAAATGCTACCTGATGCTCTACTCCCTGATAGCCATCTACGTCTGCACACGGGTAATGGCCCTTGTGCTCGGCGGCATGAAGAATGAGAAGATTATCTTCGTCATCGGCAACCACCGCATGGACACCCTGCGCGACTATATCCTCAACGACCTGGAGCGCGGTGCCACCGCCATAAAGAGCAACGGCCTCTACAGCGGAGAGGAGAAGGACATGCTAATGCTCGTGGTGACGGAGAGGGAGGTAATGCGCTTCAAGCAGATTATCAAGCAGTTTGAGCCCGACGCCTTCATCGTAATCACCGATGCCTACAGTATCTACGGCGAGGGATTCCGCCCGCTGCCCAACCCATCGGAGATTGTGCCGGAGTAAGGGGATTTACAATTGGACAATGTACAAATTACAATCAAAAAAATAAGAATAAGCATTATGAAGAAGTTCCTTACCACCGCACTGCTCCTGATGGCAGGAGCCTTCAAGAAAGGCAAGCTCTACAAAAACTAACACCCCCTATATCTGCATGAGAAACCTAAGCATACTCGGCAGCGGAGTGCTGCTCGCAGCCAACGGAGTGATGGCCCAGGACCGTCCGCTCAACATTGTATATATAATGACCGACGACCACTCCTACCAGACCATCTCCGCCTACGGCTCCACCGTCAACCACACGCCCAACATCGACCGTCTGGCAGAGCGCGGGGTGAGGTTCACCAACAGCTTCGTGGCCAACTCGCTCTCCGGGCCGAGCCGCGCATGCATGCTCACCGGCAAGCACAGCCACGCCAACGGCTTCACCGACAACACCAAGCGCTTCGACGGCTCGCAGCAAACCTTCCCCAAGCTGCTCCGGCAGGCAGGCTACCAGACTGCAATGATAGGCAAGTGGCACCTCGTGAGCCTCCCCACCGGCTTCGACTATTGGGACATCCTCACCGGGCAGGGCGACTACTACAACCCCACCTTCATACGCAGCACCGACGGCGATACCAACCATGCCGAGCACCTGCAGCGCCACGGCTACTCCACCACCATCACTACCGACCTGGCCCTCGACTGGCTCAGCAGTCAGCGCGACCCGCAGCGCCCGTTCTGCCTCTTCATCCATCATAAGGCCCCCCACCGCACATGGATGCCCGACCTGCAGGACCTGGAGCTCTACAGCGACTCCACCTACGAGCTGCCCTCCAACTTCTACGACGACTACTCCGGCCGTCGCGCCGCACAGGAGCAGCGCATGACCATCGCCAGGGACATGGACGTGGTCTATGACCTCAAGATGGCAGACCGCGACAGCACCATCCACTCCTTCGACCCCACCCTCGAGCAGTGGGGCCGCGCCATGTACACCCAGCGCATGGACTCCGCACAGCAAGCCGCGTGGGACCGCCACTACCAACCCCTCATCGCCAAGTTCCGCGAGCGCTTCGGCCAAAAGATAGCCGACGGCACCATGTCACGGGCCGACAGCCTGGAGCTCAACCGATGGAAATACCAGCAGTACATGCGCGACTACCTGCGAGTCATCCACTCCGTCGACCGCAACGTAGGCCGGGTGCTCGACTATCTGAAAGACAACGGCCTGCTGGACAACACCCTCGTGGTCTATACCTCCGACCAGGGCTTCTACATGGGCGAGCACGGATGGTTTGACAAGCGCTTCATGTATGAGGAGTCCTTCCGCACGCCCCTCATCATGTCGCTGCCCGCAGCCTACGGCGGCAGGCAGGGCATAACGTCAGATGCCATGGTGCAGAACATCGACTATGCCCCCACCTTCCTGGAGGCAGCAGGCGTTGCAGTGCCAGCCGACATACAGGGCGAATCGATGCTCTCCGAACTGAAGAAAATGAAAGCGCCCAACAAGGGCAGCTCGCGCGACAGGATGAACGAGACAACCAAGACCAAGACTCGCGCCCTCTATTATCACTACTACGAATATCCCGACGAGCACCGCGTCAACCGCCACTTCGGCATTCGTACCAAGCGCTACAGCCTCATGCGATTCTACGGCGACGTCAACCAGTGGGAACTCTACGACCTTAAGCGCGATCCGCAGAACATGCACAACATCTACGGAAAACTCGGCACGCTCCAACTCACCAAGAGACTGAAGAAAAAGCTCCTGCGCCTACAGGAACGATACGACGACCCCATCCGCCACACCGTCACCGACTAACGGTAAGGACCGCCGGCAGAAATAATAAGCGCGAAGAAAAAATCTAATCGCGCCAAACCGAAATCTAATCGCGCCAAACCGAAATCTAATCGCGCCGAAGTCAAAACTAATCGCGCCGAAGCAGAACACTTCAGCGCGATTAAAAAATTTCTTTACGCAATAAGAACAATTTTCTGCGCAATAAGAAAAATTTTCTGCGGATTCGCGAGACGCGGAATAAGTTCTCTGTGTCCCGCCAGTGTTACTCCAGTGCCTTTCTAGTCAGCCACCTCTTCCTCGTCGGCAAAGGTGTCGTTGGCCGTTGTGTTCTTCTGCACCGAGAGGCTGCCGTCGAGGCCGAGGACGACCGTGAAGAGTGCCTGCTCGTCGCTGTGGGGCACGCTGACAGAGGCCTCAAGGGTAAGAGACTGGGGTGCAGCTGACACAAGGCTGATATTGTCGAGTATGGCATTGGCGCGGAGATTGTCGTCGAGGGCGTCGGCAAAGTCAGCCTTGCTGAACTGGCGGCTCACGAGGGTGTCAGCCTCGGTGAAGGCAATGACGGAGGCGCGATTGTCGCAATAGGTGCCGAAATTGTCGTTGGGCACGCGGGGCAGAGCCTCATCGGGCCACACGAAGAGGGCCACCTTATAGCCCGCCTTGGTGTCGGCTACGCTCTCGGCGGGGCGCAGCTTCATAAGGCCATTCTCCTTAAACTCGCCCGACTCCACCAATTCACTGAGCTCCTCGTCAATGTCCTGTGCGTCGTTCTCTGACTTGCTGCCGCCGCAGGAGGCCAGACCCATGATCATTAAGCAGCAACCGATAGCCGCCAGGCATAGATAATTAACTGTTCGTTTCATACTCTTTTGTTTTTATGATTTCCTGTTATAATAATGCAGTATTCTGTGGGTGCCTATCATTTCCTCCGCATCCGGCTGCATGGTGAGCCTAGGGGCGAAGACTGTCTTTATTTGAAATTTGAAATTTGAAATTTGAAATTTATCTCCTAACTCCTCACTCCCAACTCCTAACTCCTCACTCCCAACTCCTAACTCCTCACTCCTAACTCCTAACTCCTCACTCCTAACTCCTAACTCCTCACTCCCAACTCCTAACTCCTCACTCCTAACTCCTAACTCCTGATGTATCTCATCCCAGAGGCCGAGGTCAAGGAACTGGCGATGGGTGGCTGCTCCGCCCTCCACCAGGAGCGACTGCACGCCCTCACCGTAGAGACGGCTGAGAAGTTGGGGGATGGTCTCGGCATGGCTATCGTAGACTATGCGCCTGGGGTTGGGCCCTGAGTAGTGGCGCGTGGTGAGCGAGGGGCTGTCGTTCACGTTGGTGCGCCACCCCACCAGGATGGCGCTGTTGGTAGCCCGCAGGTGATGGGAATGGCGCAGCGTGGCAGGGTTGGAGATGAGGAGAGGCCCTCCTCCCAGTTCCCCCATCACCCCGTCGGAGGTCTGCGCCCACTTGAGGGTGACGTAGGGACGACAGTAGGTGTGGTAGGTAAAGAACTTGCGGTTGAGCCAGCGGCACTCCTGCTCCAGCACTCCCACGGTGACATCGATGCTTGCATCGCGCAGCATCTGGATGCCGCGGCCCTGCACCTTGGCAAAGGGGTCGACGCATCCCACCACCACACGCCTCACCCCCTTGCGCACTATAAGCTCGGCGCAGGGCGGTGTCTTGCCATAATGAGCGCAAGGCTCCAGGCTGACGTACAGTGTGCTCTGAGGCAGCAAGCTCTCATCGGCCCTACTGACGGAGGCAAAGGCGTTGACCTCGGCATGGGCTTCGCCGCAGCGGGCATGGTAGCCCTCGCCGATGATACGGCCGTCACAAACGATGACGGCGCCCACCATCGGGTTGGGCGGTGCACCTATCTCGCCATTGAGGGCAAGCTGCAGGCAGCGGGACATGTATGTTATTTTACTATTTGACAACCCTTGTTATTTGACGATTTCACGATTTCACAATTTCACAATTTCGCCCTTGACTCACGACTAGTCGAACAGATCCAACTGCACGGGCGGCAACAGGTTGTAGCTCATGCGGTGGTAGGGCGATGGGCCGTAGGCGCGGATGGCATCGCGGTGAGCCTTGGTGGGATAGCCCTTGTTTTGCTTCCATTGGTATTGGGGAAACTCCTCGTCGAGAGCATCCATATAGTCGTCGCGGTAGGTCTTGGCCAGGATGGAGGCCGCAGCAATGGAGAGAAACTTGCCATCGCCCTTCACCACCGTCTGATAGGGCACGTCGTGATAAGGCTTGAATTTGTTGCCGTCCACGATGATTGACTGCGGGCGCACCTTCAGTTGGTCGAGGGCGCGGTGCATGGCCAGGATGGAGGCGTTGAGGATGTTGATGCGGTCTATCTCCTCGGCAGTCACAACGCCCACTGCCCAGCAGAGAGCATCGCGCTCAATGATCTGGCGCAACTCGTGGCGGCGATGGTCGGTAAGCTGCTTGGAGTCGTTGATGGCCTCATTCTGATAGTCGGGCGGAAAGATGACAGC
This sequence comes from uncultured Bacteroidales bacterium, assembly GCA_902792555.1. Taxonomy (GTDB): domain Bacteria; phylum Bacteroidota; class Bacteroidia; order Bacteroidales; family Bacteroidaceae; genus UBA6382. The sequence continues at coordinate 22,086 of CADAZW010000021.1, forward strand.
CGCAGCATAGACGCTGCCTGCCAGGCATCCGCGGCCAGCCTCGTCGCAGCCAGCCTCCGGCACATCGGGAATGAGATAGGACTTTAGCATTTACAATTTAACAATGTACAATGTACAATTTATTTATAATTTGGCAAGGTACTGTTTATTTCACTTTAGCAGCATCTTGCTCACTCGCCGTATGCCGTCGGCCAGGGCATCCACCTCGGCCTCGGTATTGCAGAAGGAGAAGGAGGCTCTCACCATACCCTCCACCCCATAGTGAGTCATGACGGGCTGGGCGCAGTGGTGGCCAGTGCGCACGGCTATGCCGAGGCGGTCGAGCAGAGTACCCATATCGAGATGGTGGATGTCGCCCACCAGGAAGGAGACCACGGCATCCTTCTGCACCGACCGGCCGAAGATGCGCAGGCCGGGTATTCGGCTAAGCTGCTCAGTGGCATAGGCTGTGAGCTGGCGCTCGTAAGCATGTATGGCCTCAAGGCCGATGCCCTCCACGAAGTCCAGGGCCACGGCCAATGCGTGGGCTGCAACGTAGTTGGGGGTGCCGGCCTCAAACTTATAGGGTATTCCCTCAAAGGTGGTCTTGTCAAAGCTGACAGTGCTGATCATCTCGCCGCCTCCCTGATAGGGCGGCATCTGCTCCAGCAGACTGCGGCGGCCATAGAGCACGCCGATGCCGGTGGGGCCATATATCTTGTGGCCGCTGAACGCCAGGAAGTCGCAGTCCAGCTCCTGCACGTCCACCCCGAAATGGGGCACGCTCTGAGCAGCATCGACCATCACGGGCACCCCATGACTGTGGGCAAGGCTTATCATCTCCCTGACAGAATTGACGGTGCCGAGCACATTGCTGACGTGGGTGATGCTCACCATCCGCGTGCGGTCGCTGAACAGTGAGGCGTATGCCTGGAGGTCAAGCTCGCCGTCGTCGCTGAAGGGAATGACGCGCAGCCTCACGCCACGGCGCTCCTGCAGCAGCTGCCACGGCACGATGTTGGAGTGATGCTCCATCTCAGAGATTATCACCTCATCGCCCTCATGAAGGAGTTCGCCGTAGGAGGCGGCCACCAGATTGACGGCCTCGGTGGTGCCGCGAGTGAAGATTATCTCCTGCTCCGACGGCGCATTGATGAAGCGGCTCACCCTCTGGCGGGCCTGCTCCAGCAGGTCGGTGGCCTGCTGCGAAAGGTAGTGAACGCCGCGGTGCACATTGGCATTGGCCGTATAGTACTGCTCACGCTCCGCCTCCACCACGCAGCGCGGTTTCTGGGTGGTGGCGGCATTGTCGAGATATACCAACGGGCGACCATAGACCTGGGTGGTCAGTATGGGAAACTGGGAACGTATATTGTTGATGTCAAGCATTGTCGATAGAAGTTAAATCTTTCTCACTCCGCACATGCCGCAATCGCCGCACGCACTGGTGCCGTGGCGGAAGCGCTCCTCCACCATACGCATCAGTCGCTGGCGCAGCGGCTGCAAGCCAATTCGCAGCACCACATCCCAGGCAAAGGCCTGCTGCAGGAGCAGCCGTCCCTCCTCGGGACCTACGCCGCGCTGCGCCATATAGAAGAGCGCCGCATCGTCCAGCTGGCCCACCGTGGAGCCGTGGTTGCACTTCACGTCGTCGGCATATATCTCCAGCATCGGCTGGGTGTACATATGAGCCTGGGGCGAGACGCACAGGTTGGCATTGGTCTGCTGCGAGTCGGTCTGCTGAGCGCCTTGGCATACCAGCACCTTGCCGGCAAAGGCCTCTGTGCTGGAGCCGTCAAGCACATACTTATACAGCATATCGCTATGGCAGCCGGGGGCACGGTGGGTGACCAGCAGATTGTTGTCAACATGCTGGATGCCGTCGGCTACCACCAGTCCCGACATGGCCACATCGGCACCCTCACCCTCAAGCGACACATTGACCGTGCGGCGCGAAATGCCGCCGCTCAGTGTGACGGCGGCATACTCCAGATGGCTGGTGCCCTGCTGGATGAAGTTGGCAGTGCTGAGCAGGCTGGCGCTCTCGGCGGCATCCTCCACATTATAATACTGCAGACGGCTGCCCTCGCCGAGGAAGGCCTCCACCACCTCGGTGGCCAGGTGAGGCTGGGCGGTGGAAGAATGATTGCAGCTGAGGATGGAGGCCTCTGCCCCTTCCTCCATGATGATGAGCTGCCGGCGATTGGCCATCATGGGCACACTGCCCACGGCCAGGTTGACCACCTGGATGAGGTCTGCCGCCCTATGGCCCTTGCCCACCCAAATCACCAGACCGTCCTGCACGAGCATGGTGTTGAGCGCAGCAAGACTGTCGCCCTCCACCTTGTTGTAATAGGCGCTGAACATATCAGGGCGCCTCCGGGCAAACTCAGTCATCGGCCCTACGAAGAGAAGGTCCTCCTCCAACGGAGCCTCCACCATATCGCCTGCCACATAGTGGAGGGTGCTGCCCAGGCCGGGCACCTTGCAGCGATAGAGGCTGCGGGGGTCGAAACGCAGAGGCAGCCGGCTAAGGTTGAGGCCGAAGTCGGGCTCCAGCATGGCGCCCACATCGGTGTACTTATACCTCTCCACCTTGCGGGTAGGCAGACCCCTGGCCTCCAGCAGCGCCAGGGCATCAGCCCGGTGGCGGTCTATCAGCGGATGGCTGCCCCCCTGGAGCAACGCCTTGTTCTGCCGGTATAGGTCAATATATTGCTGTAGTGAATCCGTAGTGATACTGTTTACCGTTTTCGTTACGATCCCCTTTAGTGGGCTTGGGACCCTCCTCCCCTTGAGGGGGAGTTAGAGGGGGCTCTGTTTTCGTTTATTCTTCTTTCAGCCAGTCGAAGCCCTGCTCCTCTATGCGGTAGGCGAGGTCGGGGCCTCCGGTGCGGACTATGCGACCATCCATCATCACGTGGACTATGTCGGGCTTGATATAGTCGAGCATTCGCTGATAGTGGGTGATGCATATGGCGCTGGTATTCTCGGTGCGCAGTCGGTTGAAGCCTTCTGCCACTATGCGCAGAGCATCAACGTCGAGGCCGGAGTCAGTCTCGTCGAGGATGGTCAGCAGGGGCTCCAGCATGGCCATCTGGAATATCTCGTTGCGTTTCTTCTCGCCTCCGCTGAAGCCCTCGTTCACTCCGCGCCGTGTGAGGCTGGCATCCAGTCCCACCATCTCGCGCTTCTCCTTGACGAGCTTAAGGAAGTCGCCGCCGCTGATGGGCGGCTGACCGAGGTATTTGCGCTTGGCGTTGAGTGCGGCCCGCATAAAGTTGTTCATGCTCACGCCGGGAATCTCCACCGGCTGCTGGAAGGACATGAACAGTCCCTCGTGGCTCCGGTCCTCGGCAGGCATCTGTAGCAGGTCCTTGCCACGGAAAGTGACGGAGCCCTGGGTGACGGTGTACTGCGGGTTACCCACCAAGACATTGCTCAGTGTGCTCTTGCCGCTGCCGTTGGGGCCCATCAGGGCATGCACCTCGCCCGGCTTGATGCTAAGGTCTATGCCCTTGAGGATTTCCTTGCCCTCCACGGAGGCATGCAGATTCTTTATTTCAAGCATTTTATGTTAGCTAAACTTTCAACTATCAATTATCAACTATCAATGCCGAAGGCATCGCGAGCGGCTTGTCGGCTGTCAGCGAAGCTGGTGCCGACTTCAAAGAGCCGCGAGAGCGAAGCGGCAACTATCAACTATCAGCTCTCACCCTACGCTGCCCTCCAGCGAGACGCTGAGCAGCTTCTGCGCCTCGACGGCAAACTCCATGGGAAGCTTGTTGAGCACCTCCTTGGCGTAGCCGTTGACTATGAGTGCCACGGCCTCCTCGGGGGGGATGCCCCGCTGATTGCAGTAGAGCAGCTGGTCCTCGGATATCTTGGAGGTGGTAGCCTCATGCTCCACCACCGAGCTGTCATTGTTTACGTCAATGTAGGGGAAGGTGTGTGCGCCGCAGGTGTCGCCCAGCAGCAGCGAGTCGCAACTGGAGTAGTTGCGCGAGCCCTCGGCATTGGGGGCCACTCTCACCAGGCCTCGGTAGCTATTCTGGCTGCGGCCGGCGGAGATGCCCTTGCTGACGATGGTGCTGCGGGTGTTGCGGCCCAGGTGTACCATCTTGGTGCCGGTGTCAGCCTGCTGGTGGTTGTTGGTTACGGCCACTGAGTAGAACTCTGCTGTCGAACCGTCGCCCTTGAGTACGCAGCTGGGGTATTTCCATGTGATGGCGGAGCCTGTCTCCACCTGAGTCCATGACAGCTTGCTGCGGTCGCCCTTGAGCAGTCCGCGCTTGGTCACCAGGTTATACACTCCTCCCCTGCCCTCACGGTCGCCGGGGTACCAGTTCTGCACTGTGGAGTACTTCACCTCGGCATCCTGGCATACCACTATCTCCACTATGGCGGCATGCAGCTGGTTTTCATCGCGCATGGGGGCTGTGCATCCCTCGAGATAGGATACGTAGCCGCCGTCGTCGCAAACTATCAGCGTGCGCTCAAACTGGCCGGTGTTGATGGCGTTGATGCGGAAATAGGTGGAGAGCTCCATGGGGCATCGCACCCCCTTGGGTATATATACGAAGGAGCCGTCGCTGAAGACGGCGCTGTTGAGTGCGGCAAAGAAGTTGTCGCGATAGGGCACCACGCTGCCCAGGTACTGGCGTACCAGGTCGGGGTGGTCCTTGACGGCCTCTGAGATGGAGCAGAAGATGATGCCCTTCTCGGCCAGTTTCTCCTTGAATGTTGTCTTGACGCTTACGGAGTCCATCACGGCATCCACCGCCACCCCGCTGAGGGCGAGGCGCTCATTGAGGGGTATGCCGAGCTTGTCGAAGGTCTTCTGCAGTTCGGGGTCTATCTCCTGCGGCCCATCCTTGCGCTTGCGTCCACGGGGGTCGGCATAGTAGGAGATAGCCTGATAGTCGATGGGTGGCAGGTCAACGTGTCCCCACTTGGGCTGCTCCATGGTCAGCCAGTGGCGGTATGCCTTGAGGCGGAAGTCCAGCAGCCACTGCGGCTCGCCTTTCTTCTGCGAGATAAGGCGCACCACGTCCTCGCTAAGGCCCCGAGGGATAATCTCTGTCTCGATGTCGGTGGTGAAGCCATACTCATAGTCGCGGTTGGCTATGTCGCGCACCAATGCATTATCTTGACTCTGCGGCATTATTTTGCGGGCTTGGCTTTATGGTTGGGATTGCTGACGTAGACGGTATCGTCATCCAGCTTTCCGCTGTCGATGGCAATGTTGCGGTGTTCATAGATGGCCTGGCCCACCACGGTGATGTAGGGGTAGAGCAGCGACTCCTGCTTCTTCTCCTCAGAGAGGATGCCCACATAGGCCATGGCGCTGAACACCACGCTGATGAGCAGGAAATACTTGGCGGCTCCCACCACCATGCCTAGCAGCGAATTGAGCGGACCGGCATGCAGGGCCTTGATGCCCTTGGTGAGGGCATTGGCCACGAAGCCGAAGATTATCGGCACCACCACCCATATCAGTATGAACGCCAGCACGCAGGCTGCAAACGATGCCTTGCTGCCAGAGCCCAGGGCAGGGGCGAAATGCTCGCCCACCACTCCATAGAACATCGCAGCCAGCACCAGTCCCACCACGAAGCCGCAAGCAGAGAAAATCTCCTTGATCAGTCCGCTGCGCCATCCACGCCATGCGCCCCACAGCAGGATGATGACAATTATTATATCTACGCTGGACATCGTTTTTTGGGTTAACGGTTAGCGGTTAGGGGTTAGAGGTTAAGGGTTAAGGGTTAGCGGTTAGCGGTTAGCGGTTAAGCTAAGACCCTTGGCTCTTGACTCTAGACAGAGCGCGAAGCGCGATAACTCCTTACTCCTTTTCTCCTTATTCCTACAGTTTCTGCCTTACCTCTATCTCCTGGAAGGTCTCGATGATGTCGCCTTCGCGGATATCGTTGCAGTTAGTCAGTGAGATACCGCACTCAAAGTTGGTGCTCACCTCCTTGACGTCGTCCTTAAATCGCTTGAGGGCGTTTATCTCGCCGGTGAAGATCACTATGCCGTCGCGGATGAGGCGTGCCTTGTTGGTGCGCGACACCTTGCCGTCCACCACGTAGGCTCCCGCCACGAGGCCCACCTTGCTGATGCGGTAAACCTGGCGCACCTCAACCTGGGCGGTTATCTCTTCCTTCACGATAGGCTTCAGCAGGCCTTCCATGGCCTCCTTCACCTCCTCGATGGCGTCGTAGATCACTGAGTAGAGGCGTATGTCAACGCCCTCCTTGTCGGCCTCGGCGCGTGCGCCCTTGCTGGGCCTTACCTGGAATCCGATGATGATGGCGTTGGACGCTGCGGCCAGCACGATATCGTTCTCTGATATCTGGCCCACAGCCTTATGGATGACGTTCACCTGAATCTTCTCGGTGGAGAGGTTGATGAGCGAGTCGGAGAGGGCCTCTACGGAGCCGTCCACATCACCCTTGACGATGATGTTGAGTTCCTCCACTCCGCCCATGGCGATGCGTGCGCCAATCTCCTCCAATCCGATGCGGTGCTGGGTGCGGATGCCCTGCTCACGCTGCAGCTGCAGACGCTTGTTGGCTATCTCGCGCACCTCCTGCTCGCTGTCCATCACGTGGAAGGTGTCGCCTGCCTGCGGCGCACCGTTCAGACCCAGCAGCGTGGCAGCCCTCGAGGGGCCTACGCTCTTGATCTTGCGGCCGCGCTCGTCGGTGAGGTCCTTCACACGGCCGTAGCATGTGCCGGCAATCACGTGATCGCCGATGTTCAGCGTGCCGTTGCTCACCAGGATGGTGGCCACATAGCCGCGTCCCCTGTCGAGCGACGACTCGATAACGGTGCCGGTAGCCTTGCGGTTGGGGTTGGCCTTCAGCTCCAGCATGTCGGCCTCCAGCAGCACCTTCTCCAGCAGGTCGTTGACGCCGATGCCCTTCTTGGCGGAGATGTCCTGGCTCTGGTACTTGCCTCCCCAGTCCTCCACCAGCAGGTTCATGTTGGCCAGCGAGCCCTTCACCTTCTCGGGGTCGGCGCCGGGCTTGTCTATCTTGTTGATGGCAAACACCATGGGCACTCCTGCGGCCTGTGCATGGCTGATGGCCTCCTTGGTCTGGGGCATCACGTCGTCGTCGGCGGCAATGATGATGATGGCTATATCCGTGGCCTGTGCACCGCGGGCACGCATGGCGGTAAACGCCTCGTGGCCCGGCGTGTCGAGGAAGGTGATGTGGCGCCCGTTCTCCAGCGTCACGTTGTAGGCGCCGATATGCTGGGTGATGCCACCGGCCTCGCCGGCAATCACGTTACTCTTGCGTATCCAGTCAAGCAGCGATGTCTTGCCGTGGTCCACGTGGCCCATCACGGTAACGATGGGGTCTCTGGGCTGCAGGTCCTCGGCCTGGTCCTCCTCCTCATGCACGGCCTCCGACACAGAGGCGCTGACATACTCGGTCTTGAAGCCGAACTCCTCAGCCACCATGTTGATGGTCTCGGCGTCCATGCGCTGGTTGATGCTTATCATCATGCCTATGCTCATGCAGGTGCTGATCACCTTGGTCACCGGCACGTTCATCATGCTTGCCAGCTCGTTGGCGGTCACAAACTCCGTCAGCTTGAGCACCTTGCTCTCGCTGGCCTCCTCGCTGGCCTGCAGCTCCATCTGCTCGCGTATCTGGTCGCGCTTCTCGCGGCGATACTTGGCACCGCTGGCAAAGGCCTTCTTGCTCTGCAGGCGGGCAAGGGTCTTCTTTACCTCCTTTGCCACATCCTCGTCAGAGATATTGTTCTTGTTCAGCAGTGGAGCGCTGCCCTTGCCCCGCTTGTTGCGGCCGCCCTGCTTGGCGCCGCGGTCGGCGGCACCCTGTTCATGGCGCCCGTCGGCGGTCACCTTCTTGGCCTCGGCGTTCACGTCAACCTTGTTGGGCTGGATGCGGTTGCGCTTCTTCTTCACCGAGGAGGCGGCATGCTGCTGGCGCAGCTTCTCGTCGCGCTCCTTCTTGCGCTCCTCCTTGCTCTTCTTCTTGGGGCGCATATTCTCGTTGATGGTCGACAGGTCGATGCTGCCCAGCACCTTGGGCCCCTCAATCGTCTGAGTCTCCACCTGGCGGAAGATCTCCGGCTCACGCCTGCCCTCGTCCTCTGCCATCGGGCTGTCCTCCTCCGGCATCGGGCTGTCGTCTGCCGGCATCGGGGCATCGATCACCTCGGGCTCCTCAGCGGGCTGGGGCTGCGGCGTCTCCTCTGCCGGCTTAGGCTCGGCAGGCGCCTCCTCCACCTTCGGCTTGGCAGCCTTCTGCACCTTAGGCTTGTTCAGACTGTCGAGGTCCACATGGCCCACGGTCTTGAAGGCCGGGCGCTGGTCGTCGGGCAGCGTGGTCTTTATCTCCTCCACTACAGGGGCAGGCTTAGGCTGAGCCACCTTGCGCTCGGCACTGCGCTTAGAGCTGAGAGACTCCGCCAGGCTCTTCTGAGTTTTGTCCGTACCATAGGCTTCCCTGATGGCATTATACTGCTCATCATCAATCTTGGTATTCAGGTCAGGCTCAATTTTGAATCCCTTCTTGCTCAGGCACTCAACGGCAGTCTGCAGCCCGATATTAAACTCCTTTAATACTTTATTTAATCTTACGCTCATTATTCAAGACTTGGCTAACTTGTTTTCGTTTTTCTTCGTTTTCGTTTTACTCGTGAGATTCGTGTTATTCGTGAGATTCGTGTTCGCTTATATCCACTTCCGGATTGGCAAAAATCTCAAATTTCAAATTTCAAATTTCAAATTTCAAATACCCTAAGTGTTCTCGTCATCGTGTTCAAACTCGGCGTTCAGCACCTTGAGCACCTCGTCAACGGTGTCAAACTCAAGGTCGGCTTCCTCGGCGAGCACCTCGCGGGGCACTGCCAGCACCTGACGGGCAGTCTGGTAGCCGGCATGCTTCAGAGCCTCCACTACCCAAACGTCAATCTCGTCGGTAAACTCGTCCAGATAGACATCGCTGGCAGTATTCGTCTCCTGCTCACCCTCCGTGTCGCGGAACACCTCGATATCGTAGTCGGTGATCATGCAGGCCAGCTTGATGTTGAGGCCGCCCTTGCCGATGGCCAGCGACACCTCCTTGGGGTTCAGATAGACGTTGGCCTTCTTCTCTTCCGTATCCAGCTCAATCCTGTTGATGGTGGCGGGAGCCAGCGCACGCTGGATGAAGAGCTTAGCATTAGCCGTATAGTTGATAACGTCCAGGTTCTCGTTGCGCAGCTCGCGCACGATGCCGTGCACACGGCTGCCCTTCACGCCGACCACGGCACCCACGGGAGTGATGCGGTCGTCGTAGCTCTCCACGGCAATCTTGGCCCTCTCGCCGGCAATGCGTGCAATCTTCCTGATGGCAATCAGGCCGTCATTAATCTCAGGCACCTCGGCCTCCAGCAGACGCTGCAGAAACTCGGGAGCAGTGCGGCTGAGGTAGATCTTGGGGTTGTTGTTGGCGTTGTCAACCTTATAGACCACCGCCCTCACGATGTCGCCCTTGCGGAAGAAGTCGCCGGGAATCTGCTGCGACTTGGGCATGATGAGCTCGTTGCCCTCGTCGTCCACCAGCATGATCTCGTTCTTCCATATCTGATAGACCTCGCCGTTCACAATCTCGCCCACCCTGTCCTTATACTTATTGTACAGGGCGTCGTGCTCCAGCTCCAGGATGCGGCTGGCGAGCGTCTGGCGCAGGTTGAGGATGGCGCGTCGGCCGAACTTCGAGAAGTCGATGCGCTCGCTCACCTCCTCGCCGATCTCATAGTCGTCGGCAATCTTCTGCGCCTCGCTCAGCGCAATCTCCTTGTTGTCGTCAGTCACCTCTCCGTCGGCCACCACGATGCGGTTATGGTAAATCTCGCAGTCGCCCTTGTTGGGGTTGACAATCACGTCGTAGTTCTCATCGGAACCATACATCTTGGCGATCACGCTGCGGAAGCTCTCCTCCAGCACGCTCACCATAGTAGCATAATCGATGTTCTTGGTCTCCTTGAATTCCGCAAACGTTTCGATCAGGCTAATCGTCTCTTCGTTTTTCTTTGCCATTGTATATATTGTTTTTTATCGTTTTCGCATTTCGCGCTCCGCGCTCAGGAGTGAGGGGATAGGAGTTAGGAGTTAGGAGTTAGGAGTGAGGAGTGAGGAGTTAGGAATGCCGCAGGCATCGCGAGAAATTGCTTTTGAGCAATGCTCTCTTTGAGCGAGCAGCTCGCCAGTGGTCGCGCCATCGGCGCGGGCTGGCAGAAAAAGAGCTGCGAGAGCGAAGCGGCAATTAGGAATTAGGAGTTAGTCCTCGCTAACCGCTAACCGCTCAACGCTAACCGCTAATTCTCAAACCTTTATCTTTTCTCTGTTAGTTGTTATCTGGCTTTAGCCTAAACCTCAAACCTTTATCTTTTCTCTGTTAGTTGTTATCTGGCTTTAGCCTCCAATATAACTAGAATTTTATCACTGCCTTCACCTCTTTGGCTTCGCCGTAGGCGAGCCTGACGTCCTCGTCGACCATCTTAGGCCTCTTGGCGCCCTCCAGCTTGACCTTCTTCTTCACCACGGCGGTGAAGCCGTCGTCGTCGGCATCCTTCAGCACGCCCTTGAGCTTAGAGCCGTCGGAGAGGAGTATCTCCACCTCGTTGCCGATATTGTTGACATACTGCTGCCTCACCTTAAAGGGCTGGCCGATGCCGGCGCTGCCCACCTCCAGCTCGTAATCCTCCACGTCGCGGTCGAGGTTAGCCTCGATGAACTTGCTCAGCTCCACGCAGTCGTCAATCCATACGCCCTCCTTGTGGTCGATCTCCACCACAATGCGGTCGTCGTCACTAATCGTCAGGTCAGTAAGGAAGTAATCCTTGTCATTCAGCCATTTCTCTACAAGGCCTTGTACTGTTTGTTTGTCAATCATGGAAATTATATTATAAGACTAGAACTAGAGTCGAAAAGAGTGAGAAGTTAGTCGCAAAGTCGCAAAGTCGCAAAGCCTCCGCTCAACGCTAACCCCGTTAGGGGTCGCGAACCGTAGCAGCATAGTCGCGCCGTCTCGAAAAAGCAAGGATGCTTTTTAGGCGCGGGTGCGAAAAGCGAAGGTGAAACGAAGTGGCAACCGCTCAACGCTAACCGCTAACCGCTCAACGCTAACTTTGCCCTTTAATCAAAAGTGAGAAGCCCGACTTGAGGACCTCTCACTTCCAATAGTGCGGTGCAAAAATACATTATTTATATATAACAACCAAGAAAATACGCATCTTTTTTGCTTTTCTCGCCCGTGTGCGCCCCATTTTGCCATTTCCAGGCGCGTGAGGAGGCCCACAGAAGACAGCCGGCAACAAGTTGACAATGCCAGCGCCCAACAGAAGATGACCAGGAAATATTGTCTTTTTTTTAGTGACTAAAAAATTACTGTAAAAGCGAAAATAAATTTTCTAATCGCGCGAACAATTTTTCTTATCGCGCAGAAGTTGTCAGTTTCGGCGCGATTAGATTTGACTTCGGCGCGCTCAGAATATACTTCGGTGCGATGAGTTTTTTATTCTTGCGATTAAAAAACACATGCAAAGAAAATTGAGCGAAATCCGTTGTGAATTGCTCTCAAATTAGTATCTTTGCACTACCAAATACAACGCTGGCACCCTCGAACAGGCTCATGCGCAGGTTGTGAATTGCTCTCAAATTAGTATCTTTGCACTACCAAATACAACTTCGTCCTCTTGCAGCCCCCAGAGCAGCCAGTTGTGAATTGCTCTCAAATTAGTATCTTTGCACTACCAAATACAACGCTTAACCCCGACCGCACCGAAAGGCAGGTGTTGTGAATTGCTCTCAAATTAGTATCTTTGCACTACCAAATACAACAGACTACATCGTAGGTAACGCTGAGCCGCCGTTGTGAATTGCTCTCAAATTAGTATCTTTGCACTACCAAATACAACAGTGTGTAGCTGTTCCTCAGAATGTCATAGTTGTGAATTGCTCTCAAATTAGTATCTTTGCACTACCAAATACAACAGATTAAAACAGCGAAAAAGTCGCTTATGGTTGTGAATTGCTCTCAAATTAGTATCTTTGCACTACCAAATACAACAAACTATCAGCAAAATGTTGTGGAACAAATATTTGCAGTGCAAATTAGAAATTAAAAAACGTGCAAAGAAAAAGACCTCTGCTATTCAGGCAGGGGTCTTTTAGTAATTCTAAAATAACTCCAATTGCAATGGTGGCGGTTCCGTCTGTGCTGCTTTTCGCCCATAAAAGATTTGCATATCGCCAAATTGCTTATCTGTAATACACATGATGCCAACCTTCCCATATTCGGGCAGCATTGCTTTTACTCTCTTTACATGAACTTGCGCATTTTCCGCGCTTGCGCAGTGGCGTGTATATATGCTAAACTGGAACATAGTGAATCCGTCGCGCATCAGTTCCTTGCGAAATGACGCTGCCTCTTTTCGGTCTTTCTTAGTCTCTGTAGGGAGATCAAAAAACACTAAAACCCACATAATCCGGAACTCGCTGAATCGCTCCATCGCTATGGCATTTCGGGATATATCAACTTGCGGCTCTCCCCGCTGTAGCATTTAGCCAGACTGGCTGTGGTGGTGGAGGCGGCAATCATGAGTGGGCTACGCTGCTCATTGATGATGACATCTGTGGTGGGCAGCGTGAATAATGTACCTTTGATGTCACGATTTAGTTCTGAATAGTCTACACCGCTCTTTATTATCTCTATGACCTTCTTGTCGACAAATGGTCTGTACGGCTCCATTATATCGTCTGCCAGAGGGTAGGCGTTATATCGGTTGTGGTGGTGAATGCCCAGTGTGGGCAGCAGTCCGCTGCCTACGAGGGCTCGTGCCACAATTGCTCTAAGGATGGCATAACCATAGTTGAGCAGATTGTTGGGCGGTGCTTCATCGCGTCCTCTGACAAAGTCTTTTATTCCCCATGGTACAAAGACATTCTTCCAATAGTAGGCAGCTGCACGTGCCTCAAGGTTATCGAAGTCACCGCTTCTCACATCCTTTGCCCATGTTTCCATGCATCGGCTTTCAACCAATGACACTTTCTGCAGTATGGCGGATTGGTTGAGTATCTTTTGCCTGATAGTCTGTTGCCATAGTTGCTTCTTGAGTGGTAGCGAGGCTTCTATCTGGAAAGCGAAACGTTCTCCTTGGAGGGTATGTTTTGACAGGGGCAGAAACAGTCCAGACGGCATAGAGCGTTGGTCGCATGTAATGAGGGCGCAGTTATTCTGCAGCAATGCATCCATGAGTGCATGGGTGATGGTCACTTGCTTATTGTCAAGGATTACCACGCCAATGTCTTCCACGGGAAAAGTGCGCACTGCCTGTTCCCTAAGCGACGGTGAGTAATGGTCGGGCTTCTTCTCAACCTCAGGCAGCTTCATTACCAACTGATTGTCGCGCAGCGACAGATACATCGGCTGGCTGAAATATAAGGTGCGCTTGATCATAGGAGGATTTCACCTGTTATTGAAATCTTTACCTTATGAGGATTAAGAATACTTAACGCTCCAATGCTCTTAATATTATAGAAACGTTTATCTTCTTTGTTCATTTGCGTTACATCAAATTGAGCTTCAACATGTCGCCTAAATCTATAATTTGAAGAAGACAAATTCTGCACGAAATACAAGTGCTCACCCAACAACGCATAGTTTTTTTCTGCCATTACACGCTGATATTCATCCTCTTCCATTCCAAGGATGAAGGCGTCGCCAATCTGCATGCTCATTATGAATTGACTGTTATCGTCAGGCAGATGTGTCAGCAGGTCTTCTGGCAATTTGTCATTGTTTGCAACTTGTTGCCAAATATCAGAAGGATTATCTATGATTGCGGGCAATCCATACATGCGCCTTTGCACTGCATGCCAATTTGTGCAGATATGTTCTTTGATAGTCCCATCAGGTGTTTTGTATAGTGCGACATGATGATTGCCACCAGGCTCCACAAAGGCGATAGGAGCGCCATTGGCATTGTAACGCAAAGGAATGGCCTTGGTGGAACGGGTGTATTTTCTGACGGTCTTGATGGGTATTGTTTTTGCATCGTCAAGATAGATGGGATCTTGGTCAAGATTGCGAAGATTGTCAAGTGCCTTCTTTATATTGCTACGATAATCAGTCCCTTGCTCAAATCCACGATTTAGGCGTTCCAGAATGCGTTTCCTGATACCACCATCAACTATCTTGTCAAGAACGTCCTTAATGCCATCGGTAACCTTAATCATGGACAGTCCCGTCTTTTTGTCAGTCACTGTGGTTTCCTTGTATGTCTCTTTGCCATTGAACAGACACCCCATTCCTCCAAGGATGCCGTACTTGCGGACTATCTCCGGCTGCAGAACGCCATTTTTATCATACCGCGAAATCCGACCATACACGAATTCATCATGGAGGGCAGTGCGTGGCACTACCAATCCTTGTTGACGCAATATCTTGCTGCCACCTTTGTACTCGTATCTCTTGCCCGGCGTAGTAATGTGCTTGCCGCTGCGCTGAGAGACAAGAATGCCGCTAATTGCGTCTTTGGCTTGTCCATAAGAAAGATGTGGCTGAATGGCAACCCATTTCTCCAACAAGCTTTTCTTCTCCTTGAATTTCTCTTTGGAAGCCTCCACGTCTTTTTGCATGAATTCGCGCGAAGCATTAAGATTGTTAATGCGCTGTATTATGCTTTGGGTGGTGAGGGCTATTGCCAAGGCGTCAACAGCATGGTGGCGATTGTCCATTCGCTTTGACCATCCCTTTATTCGTTCTTGTTGGGTTTCTTTGCCATCTGCCCCGACAACCGTAATAAATTCTGTGTTGCCGGATTTGGCAAATCGGCTGAAGTTGAGGTCATGCAGTATGTTGTCGTATCCCCACTGATGGCGCACAAAGTCAGTGACGCTACCACTTGTTGCATAAACATTATGGCATACCTGACGCAACAATTCCATTGCACTTCTGGCGATGTTCTGACTTAACCTTAATTGGCGGTCAATAAAACTTTCCCACAGGTTCTTGTCTTCCTCTGTTTCTTTGCCTTTAGCCTTGCGCTCAAGATAGTCTTTGTAGGAGGCAAGAAGATTGTTATATTTTGTCTTGCTAATCTTATCTTTCTCAAGCAACTCCGCAATATGCTCAACATATTGTTTTTCCTTGCCTATGTCGCGCATATAATCAAGCGCAGTGCGATTGCCTTTTTCTTTATTACATTTGCGGCAAGCGCATGACTGGTTGGAGAAGCTATCGTCAAAAAGCAGAGATTTGGGGATAATGTGCTCACGCTCTGAATCTACACCGCCAAGGAATTCTGCAAGTTTAATCTTTGTGCCACAATAGATGCAGAAGCCATCTGTTTCCTCCCACATCTTATATTTCATTATTCTATTCTTAGTAGGAATAAGTCCATATTCGTTTTGAATGATACTTGCGATTTCGTCGTTTCTCCTCTTATTCCTATTCATGCGAATATTTGCCATCTCACGTTCATCTTTGCTTCGCTTCAGTTCTCTTGCCAACTCTACACGAATCTCGTCGATGGGACCATCTTTAAGCAAAGTGTTGACGATGTTGATCATCTGGTTCAAAATCTTTTCAACCACGGGCTGGCGTAACTCATTCTTTTGAATCTGAGGTATGTGATCTTGTAGCGGTCTTGACGCTTCCTCCTCTTTTGTAATACTGTTAGAATGATTGTAGCCAGCCATCTGGCATGCTTCACTATATTGATATCCTTCCATCAGATAAGGAAGAATCTTCTTTATGGCTCTTGTGGATTTTTTCGCATAACCAGAGGTCTTGAAAGAAATCTTACACAAAGCATCCATCACATCATCGTCATCAATGCCGAGTTTGGCAAGAGTCTTTCTCAAAGCCTTTTCGTCATCGATGGAATAAATAGCATGCCACAACTGGTAGAGGGGCTGACTCTCAACATTGTTTTTAACAACAATGCCGCCCATTACTTCACCAGTCGTAGTGTCTGCCATTTCCTCAAAATCTATCTTAAGCTGCAACAGGCTTTCTATCTTTTCTTTTGAGAGATGACCTGACGAGAATGCCTCGGCAAGCTTTATTCTGGTTATATCGCCTTGCAATGGCTTTAACTGCTCCTTCTTAATAAACCATTCCTTGCTCTTGCCTATTCCAAGAATTTTCTGAATAGCAGTTAACTTTATGTCCTTATTGTGCTCCAGATGCTCCACTATGGCAGAGCGCTGCTCGTGTGTGATATAGAGTTCCTCATTTCTCTTGCCACGTACAGTAAAGTTGTTGACTGCTTCCCAAATCTTGTCCAGCTGAGCGAGAGGCGAAGATATGGGGGCAACCTTGGGGGCATAGAAATCTTTTTCTTTTACATCATGCAACTGCTCTTCAAGGCTACATCTGCTTATTAGATGTTTGCATGACCTTAATGGGCGTTGATAGTATATAAACTGAAACAAATCCTTTACATTGTTATCCGTCAGAATGTCTGGATAAAATTGCTTTTGGGTACTAAGGATTCTCTTACACTCTTCTTCGTAGGCAGCACGAGGGTATACATTATCCTTGATTCGAAAAGAATAACTCTTACCACCCTCTTGAATATGTTCAGACTCTTTCAGCTTTTGGGCGAAGTATTGGCCGATGATTGTCAGGTTCTTGGACTGCAAATCCTTATAACGCTTGTTTACCGTTGCAACATAATCCGTTTGTTTGCTATCCTGTTCGTTGTCCTTGCTATGCTTATACCCTCGTTTTTGATTGAGATGATATAGAACTCTGCCTAATTCTGGCAAGGAAACCTTTTCCGTTGCAGCCTTAGCCCTTAGTTCCCACAACTGTAGAGGATCTAATTTGAATAGAGTTTCGTCCGGGAGCATTTTCAGAGCCCGCAATCCATTGGTCAATTGCTCACGGCGCAACTTATATCTGTTGTTGCATTTGCGGGCTGTACGCTTGATAGTGCGGTCTTTGTTGGTTGGTATAGCAGCACCCTTACTAAAATTATTTTCTTCGTCATTGGATAAAGGAACAGTTCTGCTACCTATCTTATTAACATTGATAGGAATATTTTGTTCGTCTTTTTCCACAAGTGCCCACCCAACGGAGCCAACACCTAAATCAAGTCCAAGTACTCTTTTCATTTTGTAAATTAAGGAATGTGTTTATGTTATTTTGTGGCCAAAGTTACATTTTTTTGCGGAAAACTTGGTGCTTTAATATAAAAATACTACTTTTGCGGAACTAATTTGAAGCAATTCACAATAAGGATTATTCCGTTGTGAAAACATCTAAAGGGGGGCTACCGCAAGGTAGCCTCGCTTTTTTTCCCTTTAAGAAAGAGGGGGATGGGGGCTATGGCATCACACGTCACTGCCTGCCTGTGCCACGGCATCGGCACACCGCTCACCGTCGATGGCTGCGCTGACGATGCCGCCGGCATAGCCTGCTCCCTCACCGCAGGGGTAGAGGCCCCTGACACGGACATGACAGAGGGTGGTGCCGTCGCGCAGTATGCGCACGGGCGACGAGGTGCGCGTCTCGATGGCTATGACGGTGGCCTCGCCGGTGAGGAACCCATGATGATGACGACCCCACAGAAGGAAAGCCTCACGCAGACGCTCGGTGAGGAACGGTGGCATCCAGAAATGCAACGGCGACGCTATCAAGCCGGCAGCGTAGGAGGTGGAGGGCAGATCGGCACTCAACCGCTTGTTGACGAAGTCGGTCATACGCTGCGCAGGGGCGGTCTGACGACGGTTGGCCTGCAGCCAGCACTGACGCTCTAATTCCTCCTGCAAGGTGAGCATGGCGAATGGAGTTGAAATTTGAAATTTGAAATTTGAAATTTGGGGGAGGTCGTCGGTGCGGACTTCGACGACGATGCCGGAGTTGCTCCAGCGGGAGTTGCGGGCGGAGGGGCTCATGCCGTTGACGACGACCTGCCCGGGGCCGGAGGCGGCGGGGATGACGAAGCCCCCGGGGCACATGCAGAAGCTATAGACGCCCCTGCCGCCGCTCTGCGCGGTGAGACGGTACTCGGCCGCAGGCAGCCAGGGGCCCCTACCCTCACGGCTGTGATACATGATGCGGTCTATCATATCGCTGGGGTGCTCGAGCCTGACGCCGATGGCGAGGCTCTTGGCCTCCAGCTCCACGCCCTCGCGATGGAGCATGCGGTAGACATCGCGGGCACTATGGCCGGTGGCGAGGATGACGGGGCCGAGGACTTCCTCGCCGGCAGCGGTGACCACGCCGACGGCCTCGTCGCCACGCAGCAGCAGACGGTCGACACGGGTCTGGAAACGCACCTCGCCGCCGTGCTCACGGATGCGGTTGCGCATATTCTCGATGACACGCGGCAGACGGTCGGTGCCGATATGGGGATGGGCGGCGGAGAGGATGTCGGTGCTGGCGCCATGCTGGCAGAAGATGGCGAGGATGCGGCCTACGTCGCCGCGCTTGGTGGAGCGGGTGTAGAGCTTGGCGTCGGAGGAGGCGCCGGATACGCCCTCGCCGAAGGCGTAGTTGCTCTCAGGGTTGACGAGGCTCTGGCACGAGATGAGGGCGATATCCTTCTTGCGCTCATGGACATCCTTGCCCCGCTCGAGGACGATGGGGCGCAGGCCTCTCTCTATGAGGCGCAGGGCAGCGAAGAGGCCGGCAGGACCGGCTCCGACGACGACGACCTGCGGCCTGCCCTCGACATTGGGATAGGCTATCTCCTGATAGGGCAGCGCCGGGGCGGGCTCATCGACATAGATGAGCAGGGAGAGGTTGACCATGACCTGCCGCTGACGGGCATCGATGCTGCTGCGCGTCACCCTGACGCCCTCGATGCGGCGCTCGGCGATGCCCAGCTCGTCGGCCACGCGCCGGCGCAGCAGCGCGTCGGTGGCTGCCACCTGAGGGGATACACGGAGATTGAGTTGCTTGAACACCTTGAGTTATTTGAAATTTGAAATTTGAAATTTGAAATTTTTTATCCAAGTCCGGAGGTGGACACTGAAAGAAATTACCAGAAATTATTCAGAAATTTATTTGTATAATTCGTAGTTTAATAATCTGCGAAATCTGCTTTTATCTGCGCAATCTGCGTGTCGCGAAGCGACAATTAGAAATTAGGAATTTTTTATCCAAGTCCGGAGGTGGACACTGAATGCCAAAGGCATCGCGAAGGCTCTGTCAGTGGTCGGCGAAGCCGGGCTGACAAATAAGAGCCTGAGAGCGAAGTGGCACAGAAATTATCAGAAATATATCAGAAATTTATGCCCAACGACTTACTAAATTGTGGAATAGTAAATTGTCCAATTGTCAAATTAAAAAGGCTCTTGACTCTTGACTCTTGGCTCTTGACTGAGCGCGAAGCGCGATAATCGCTAACCGCTAAACGCTAACCGCTAACCGCTAAACTATTATTCCGTCCTTGAGGTGGATGGTGCGGTCGGTGATGGCGGCGAGCTGCTCGTCGTGGGTGACGATGATGAAGGTCTGTCCCATCTTGTCGCGCAGGTCGAAGAAGAGCTGGTGGAGCTCGGCCTTGTTCTGGCTGTCGAGGCTGCCTGACGGCTCGTCGGCGAGGATGATGCTGGGGTTGTTGACCAGGGCGCGGGGCGCGGTCGGAGAGGCCCATGAAGGTGAGCAGCTCGTCGGCCCTGCGGCCTGCCTCGCGCCTGCCGGTGCCTGCTATCAGGGCGGGAATCATCACGTTCTCCCTCGCCGTGAACTCGGGCAGCAGCTGGTGGAACTGGAAGACGAAGCCTATCTGGGTGTTCCTCACCTTGGCCAGCTCCCTGGCCTTGAGGTTGGTGACGTTGCGGCCGTCAATAAGCACCTCGCCGGAGGAGGGCCTGTCGAGCAGCCCCATTATCTGCAGCAGCGTCGTCTTGCCCGCGCCGCTGGGACCTACGATGCTGACGACCTCGCCTTTCTCTATGGTCAGGCTGATGCCCTTGAGCACCTCCAGGTCGCCGAAGCTTTTTGTGATGTCTGTGATGGAAATCATTATGGGGTTAGGAGTTAGGAGTTAGGAGATCCCCTCTTATCCCCCTAAAGGGGGAGGATTTATCCCTTGCACCAGAGTCCTCCCCTTGAGGGGGAGTTAGAGGGGGCTCTTACTTTATTCCGGTGGAGAATGCCATGTTGCGGTTCTCGACGCCGTACTGGTCGGGGTAGATGATCATTATGCTGACGTTCTTATAGTCGGCGGCGACCATTGCGGGCAGCTTGCTCATCTGGGGATGGTATGACGGCGAGCCGCTGCGCCCTGCCACGAAGACGGCCATGTGGTCCTCGCTGATGTCTGACCGGAGCTGCTGCAGGCTGTCGTAGTCGCGGAAGGGGTGGAAGAATGCCTTGACGGTGCCGTAGTGCTTGCGCTGGCGCTCCTGGATGAGCGCCCATGCCTCGTCGCTGCAGTGGAAGGCTATCTGGCAGTCGAGCTGGCGCGACAGCCTGAGCACATGGTTGAGCCAGCGTATGAAGCCGGTCTCCTTCTCCGCCTTGGGGGGCACCGCCACATGGATGCGCCTCAGCGTGTTGAGCGGCCGGGTGATATGCATGATGATTATCTGCCTTGGGATCGCCACGAGCATCTCCGACGTCATGCTGCCGAAGCTGTCGGCTGCCTTGCCGTCGCTGAGGTGATAGCCCATGATGATCTCGGAGGTCTCGAAGTCCTTCATCAGATGGGAGAGGCCCGTGATGGGGTTGACGCTGGACCTTACCACCTTCTTGAGGCTCACTCCGGCGGAGGCGGCTATGGCTGCGGCGTCGTTGACGAGCAGGCGGGCCTGCTGCAGCTCCCGCTCATTGCCCACGGCATCGACCACCAGCCTCACTCCCACCAGGGGCGTCGTGCTGCGGTGGGGGCGCATGAGGATGGAGGCGTTGACGAGGTCGGGCATCGACTCAGGCCTCGACATGGCCACCAGCATCTTGTCCTCCACGCCCTCCTGCTCCTCGGCGCTGACCTCCCGCAGGCTGATGCGGCGCGAGGCGGCGGTGGTGACGAAGGCGCTAAAGATACAGCTGAACAGTATGAGCATGACCACGGCATTGAGGAGCACGGTGCCCACCAGCTCACTGCCGTCGGGCAGCAGCAGACGGCGCCCCACCATGACGATGGCGAGGGCTCCGGCGGCATGGGCCGAGGTGAGGCCGCACATCATCAGGCGGCTGTCGGCATCGATGCGGAAGAGCCTGGCGGCGACGAAGGCGCTCAGGCACTTGGACAGCAGGGCGACGCTGACAACCACGGCGGTCACCGTGAGCGCATCCATGCTCTCCACCATCAGCCTGACGTCTATCAGCATGCCCACGCCGATGAGGAAATAGGGTATGAACAGGGCGTTGCCCATGAAGTCGATATGGCGCATCAGCGGCGCTGACTCGGGGATGTAGCGGTTCATCACCAGGCCGCAGAGGAAGGCGCCCAGCACTCCCTCAAGCCCCAGGGCGTCGCAAACGGCTGCACACAGCAGCATGGCGCACATGACATAGATATACTGCAGCACATCGTCAGACAGCTTCCTGAAGGCCAGCCTCGTCAGCCTGGGCAGTCCCCACAGGGCTGCCAGGGTTACCAGGGCGCACTTGCCACCGATGAGCAGCCATGTCAACGCACCGCCACCGCCATGCCATGAGCTGCTCAGGGCTGCCAGGATGAGCAGCGAGAGAAGCAGCGAGACCATGGTGGCTGCCACCGACAGCGTGACGCCGCCATGGCGTGCCAGACCATAGCGCCTGGCAATGCTGAAGGCTACCATCGTGTGGCTGGACAGTATGCATGCCACCACCACCGAGGCTGCGCCACTCATGCCCAGACACCAACGGGCCGCAGCATAGCCCATCAGGCACGGCAAGCCGAAGCTGAGCAGACCGAACGACGCCATCTCCAGGCGCTTCTTCTTCAGCGCACTGATGTCCATCGACAGGCCCGCCATGAACATTATATAGTACAGTCCCACCAACCCCAGCGTCTCGAAGCTGCCGTCGCGCTCCAGCACATTGAACCCGTAGGGCCCCACAGCCATGCCCGCCAGCACCATGCCTACCAATGGCGGCACCTTGATGCGCTCCATCAGCAGCGGCACTACCAAGATAAGGCATAGCACGCAGAGCATTATCCATTTGGGGTCGGTCAGGGGAAACATGGGGGAATTTACAATTTCACAAGTTAACGAAAACGAAAACGAAAAAATAATTTACAATTTTACTATTTACAAATTACAATTTTACCGTTTATAATTTACATTTTGTGTTTGCGCTGCAAAATTAGCAAAAAAACTCCTAACTCCTGACTCTAAACTACCAACTTTTCACTAACTTTGCCGCCAATAATCAAATAGCATACAAATTGTTAATTCCCCGATAAAAATCAGTACATTGTAAATTACCAATATGAATGTGGCAATAGTTGGCGCCAGCGGCGCCGTAGGGCAGGAGTTCCTGCGAATTTTGGCGGAGCGCAGTTTTCCGATAGACAACCTCAGGCTGTTCGGCTCCAAGCGGAGCGCAGGCCGCACATATACCTTCAAGGGCAAGGAATACACCGTGGAGGAGTTGCGCCACGGCGATGACTTCAAAGATATCGACTTTGCCTTCACCTCGGCGGGAGCCGGAGTGTCGAAGGAGTTCCGTGAGGACATCACACGCTACGGTGCAGTGATGATCGACAACTCCAGCGCCTTCCGCATGGACGACCAGGTGCCGCTGGTGGTGCCGGAGTGTAACCCCGAGGATGCGCTGGAGCGTCCCCTCGGAGTGATTGCCAACCCCAACTGCACCACCATCATCATGGTCGTAGCCCTCAAGGCGATAGAGAACGTCACCCACATACGCCGCATCCATGTCTCCACCTACCAGGCAGCCTCCGGCGCCGGGGCAGCAGCCATGGACGAGCTGTATGAGCAGTACCGCCAGGTGCTAAGGGGCGAGGAGCCCACAGTGGAGAAATTCCAGTATCAGCTGGCATTCAACATGATACCGCAGGTTGACGTCTTCCTCGACAATGACTATACCAAGGAGGAGATGAAGATGTTCAACGAGACGCGCAAAATCATGCACAGCGATGTAATGACCAGTGCCACCTGTGTGAGAGTGCCGTCGCTCAGGAGCCACTCAGAGGCTGTGTGGATAGAGACCGAGCGCCCCGTGAGCCCCGAGGAGGCACGACGCCTCTTTGAGCAGCAGCCGGGCCTCAGGGTGTGCGACAATCCCGCCGACAAGCAGTACCCCATGCCGCTGTTCCTGGCAGGAGAGGACGATGTGTGGGTGGGACGCATACGCAGCGACCTCGCCAACCCCAACGGACTCACCTTCTGGCTCGTTGGCGACCAGATACGCAAGGGCGCCGCCCTCAATGCAGTGCAGATAGCAGAATACCTGATAAACAATAACCAATAACCGTTAACCAATAACCGTTAACCAATAACCGTTAACCGTTAACCAATAACCGTTAACCGTTAACCAATAAACAATAACCAATAACCGTTAACCGTTAACCAATAACCAATAACCGTTAACGGCCGTGAGTCTTAATCAATCGGGACCTCGCAATAAACCTCAAACCTCAAACCTCAAACCCCAAACAGCACCGTGTCCAAGGAAAAGACAGCATACGTATGCACAGAGTGCGGCTACGACTCAGCCAAGTGGCTGGGCCGTTGCCCTAACTGCGGCGCATGGGACACCTTCAAGGAGGTACGGCTGGGCAAGGCACCCGTGGCAGCCCGCCAGTCTGCCGTAGGCTCCGCCGGCTCACGACAGGTGAGGCGCCTCAGCGAGATAGAGCATGGCAGCGAGCAGCGCATCGACACCCTCGACGGTGAGCTCAACCGAGTGCTGGGCGGCGGACTCGTCAAGGGCTCCCTCGTCCTGCTGGGCGGTGAGCCCGGCATAGGCAAGTCCACCCTACTGCTGCAGACCGTGCTGCGCATGACCGGCCTCCGCGTACTCTACGTAAGCGGCGAGGAGAGCGAGCAGCAAATCAAGATGAGGGCAGACCGCCTCCTCACTAATAACTCAAAACTCCTAACTCCTAACTCCTCACTCCTAACTCCTAACTCCACACTCCTCACTCCCAACTCCTCACTCCTAACTCCTAACTCCACACTCCTAACTCCTAACTCCTCACTAACAATTCCTGACTCCCTGTTCATACTCTGCGAGACCTCGCTGGAGCGGATATACGAGCAGGCCGAGGCCATCAGTCCCGACCTGATAGTGATAGACTCCATACAGGCCATCTCCTCCGACCAGGGCGAGGCATTCCCAGGCTCGGTGACGCAAGTCAGGGACAGCGCCGTCAGCCTGCTACGATATGTCAAGGAGACCGGCAGGAGCGTCATCCTCGTGGGCCATATCACCAAGGAGGGCTCACTGGCAGGCCCCAAGGTGCTCGAGCATATCGTTGACACCGTCCTCCACTTCGAGGGCGACCGCCACTATATGTACCGCGTGCTCCGCGGCCTGAAGAACCGCTTCGGCTCCACCTCCGAGCTGGGCATCTACGAGATGCAGAGCGGCGGCCTCGTGGCAGTCAGCAACCCCTCCGAGATGCTCCTCAACCGCGTCAACGAGGGACTGAGCGGAGTGGCGGTGGCAGCCACCATGGAGGGCGCGCGACCACTCATGATAGAGACACAGGCACTCGTCAGCTCCGCAGCCTACGGCAATGCCCAGCGCTCAGCCACCGGCTTCGACATACGGCGCCTCAACATGCTGCTGGCGGTGCTTGAGAAGCGCGCCGGCTTCAAGCTGGCACAGAAGGACGTATTCCTCAACATAGCCGGAGGCATCAAGGTCAGCGACCCCGCCATCGACCTCAGCGTCATCGTCAGCGTACTCTCCAGCACCTACGACCAGCCCGTCAGCCCCGGCACATGCATGGCCGGCGAGGTAGGCCTCAGCGGCGAGCTGCGCTCCGTAACACGAATAGGGCAGCGAGTGAGCGAGGCACAGCGCCTCGGCTTCCGCCGAATAATAATACCCCAGTCCAACATGAAGGGACTATCCCCCGCCCCTGCCGGCATAGAGGTGATAGCCGCCGCCAAGGTGCAAGACGCACTGAAGGAAATGTTCTGAATAATTGAGAATTGATAATTGATAGTTGATAGTTGATAATTGATAGTTGATAGTTGATAATTGACAGTTGATAATTGATAGTTGACTGAGCGCGAAGCGCCGACTCTGCGACTAACTGAAAATTCCTAATTCCTAATTTCTCATTCCTAATTTCTCACGGCTTTGCGACTCTGCGGCTTTGCGACTTTGCGACTAACTAAAAACTCCTCACTCCACAGGACTATGAACGTAAAACTCGGCGACTACAACACCCTGACCATCACCCGCTTCACCGACAGCGGAGCATACCTCGACGGCGACGGACTGGAGATACTGATGCCCAGGCGATATACCACCCCCGACATGCACCCCGGCGACGAGGTGAGAGTGTTTGTATACCTTGACCAGGAAAACCGCCCCGTAGCCACCACGGAGAAACCGCTGGCGAAAGTGGGACAGTTTGCATGCCTCACAGTGGCATGGCGCAATAAGTACGGCGCATTCCTCGACTGGGGACTGATGAAGGACCTCTTCGTTCCATACAGCGAGCAGCGCACCAAGATGCAGCAGGGAGAGAAATACATAGTATATATCTACATCGACGAGCAGAGCGGACGCATCGTGGGCACAGCCAAGCTGGGCAGACATATCAGCGAGGACTGCAGCACACTGCAACCCCACGATGAGGTGGAGGTGCTGGTGTACAAGCAGACAGAGATAGGATACAAAGCCATCATTCTGGGGCCTAACTGCGAGGGACTGCTATACCACAACGAGGTCTTCCAACCACTCAGCTACGGCGACAAACTCAAAGCCTACGTGAAGAAGGTGCGCCCCGACGGAAGGGTGGACCTCGTGCTGCAGACCAGCGGCAGACAACACACAGAGGACTTCGCCGTAACGCTACTGCGCAGCCTGCAGGAGAAACCCAATCACTTTATCGCCCTCAACGACAATTCTGACCCCGAGGACATCTACGACTATTTCGGAGTAAGCAAGAAGACATTCAAGCGGGCCGTAGGCGCACTATACAAAGAGCACATCATCACCATCACCGACGACGGCCTGCGGCTGCTATAAGGCCAACCAACCGACAAGGCACCCTAAAGACCCTAACCCAAAGCCCCCGGCAGACACCAAATGAAAAAAATCATCTACGCCATAGCCATAGCCCTGCTCACCGCATGCGACATGGTGGAATATCACCCCTACGACGTCAGCATTGACGGGCCGACAAGGCTTACCCACACCAACTGCGCCCTGATAGAGCAGCAGTGCGCCGGCAAGGACACACTGCGCTTCGCACACCTCAGCGACACCCAGCGATTCTACGACGAGACCGAGAAAATCGTCAGGGACATCAACCGCCGCGACAGCATCGACTTCGTCATACATACCGGCGACATGACAGACTTCGGCCTGCCGAAGGAATATGTGTGGCAGCGCAGAATACTCAACACCCTCAAAATGCCGTACATCACCGCCATCGGCAACCATGACTGCCTGGGCTCCGGAGAAGCCGCTTACCACAAGATGTTTGGCGACGACAACTTCAGCCTCAACGCCTCGTTCCTGCACATCGTCAGCCTCAACACCAATGCCTACGAGTACGACTACTCAAAAAACATACCCGATTTCGCATTCATGAAGAAGGATGTGGCATCGCTGCCCGACAGCATAACATCCACCATCATTGCCATGCATGTAGCCCCGGGCATGTTTCTCTTCAACGACAACGTGGCCGACTATTTTAACCAGCAGTGCCTGCTATACCGCGACCTGCGTTTCTGCGTCTGCGGCCATGACCACGTGTTTGAGGTGATGCATCCCTTCGGCGAGGACGGCACCACCTATATACAATGCGACGACGCCAAGTCCTGCAGCTACATTATCTATACCGTCACACGCAATTCCTACTCCTATGAAGTTGTGCAGCTCTAAGATAATCACTGCCCTTATAGCAGCAGCCTCACTCTGCCTGCCTTCGTCTGCCGAGCAGGCCGAGCAAGCCGACAAAGTCAGGACCAAGCCCCCCAAAGGCTCGCCTGAATACTATGAATACCGCATGGAACGGTACAACCAATTCTGGCGCAGCCTTATTCCCAATCAGGCCCGCGTGCAGTATGCAGGCTCTGTCGGCGCTGCAAACATAGGCCTCGGATGGCACTACGGCGGCCGCGACAAGCGATTGTGGGAAACAGATTTCATGTTCGGCTTTGTGCCTAAGAGCAGCGCGCCAGAAGCACACCTCACCTTTACCATCAGGCAGAGCTATATCCCCTTCCGCCTTCGCATGACAGACTGGCTGGCATACGAGCCACTGTCCACCGGACTGATATTCAACACTATCTTCGGCGAGCAGTTCTGGGTTAACGAACCCTCACGCTACCCCAACAAATACTACGGCTTCTCCTCTGCCGTTCGCTTCCATGCCTTCCTTGGCCAGCGACTGCGTTACGAGATTCCGCAGCGCAAACGAAAGTTCGTGAAAGCAATATCCTTCTGCTACGAGCTCTCCGCCTCCGACCTCTACCTCGTATCCTACATCCCAAACAAGAATATCTCCCTCCGCGACATCCTCTCCCTATCTGTCGGAGTGAAAGTCGATGCCTTTTAGATGGCATCCCTGCATATATCCAAACGATGTCAGAGGCTCAACCTAACGGCTGAGCCTCTGATTTGCTGTGTGACCCGCTTGGGGTTGCCGCTTCGCTCTCGCAGTTCTTAATGTCAGACCGCGCAAGCGCGACCACTGACCAACAGCTCGCGACCCGCTTGGAGTTGCCGCTTCGCTCTCGCTGTTCTTTATGTCAGACCGCGCAAGTGCGACCACCGACCAACAGCTCGCGACCACAAGAGTATCACAAAAAAAGAAGGCTATCAATGCCCTCTTTTGTGTGACCCGCTTGGGGTTCGAACCCAAGACCCCATCCTTAAAAGGGATGTGCTCTACCAGCTGAGCTAGCGAGTCTACCTGTAGCAATTTATCGATGCAGAAGACCCCGCATCTCAATTGCGAGTGCAAAAGTAGGTGTTTTTTCGTACACTGCCAAAAGATTAAGGCGTTTTTTTACCTCTGCGCACTAATAGCATACTCAACTTTGCCACAGGATGGAAAAGTTTTTGTACTTTTGCCGGGAAAGAAGAGCTGCCTTCTCCGAAGCACCCCTTATTCCCCATAAGACAAAGACTCCGAAGGCATCACGCTGCTTGCCAGCGATTGCGCCAACGCCACAGGCCGGCATAAAAAAAGCAACAAGGGCAAAGCGACAATGCCGAAGCAGTGGCGTCGCTAAGCGGCAGCTCTTCAACTCTCACAGAAACATTCCCACCATGATACTCATTACCGACAGCGGAAGCACTAAGGCCGACTGGGCGCTTATAGACCACGGGTGCTGCGTGAGCAGAATACAGACCTGCGGATTTAATCCCTATATGCAGACAACAGACGACATGGCCTGCAAGCTCAAGGACTCGGCACTGCAAAAAATTACTGACAGGGGAATAAACCATCTGTGGTTCTATGGGGCAGGGTGTACGCCCGGCGACAAGAGCGACAGCGTAGCCACGGCCCTGAAGGCTGTATTCGGCACAGAGTGCAAGATTGAAGTCCTCTCCGACATGGTGGGAGCAGCCCGCGCCCTATGCCAGCACAGCGAGGGGATAGCATGCATACTCGGCACAGGCAGCAACTCATGCCTCTACAACGGCCGCGAGATTGTGGCTAACGTGCCGCCGCTGGGATTCATTCTCGGCGATGAGGGAAGCGGTGCCTATCTGGGCAAACTGCTGGTGGGCAACGTGCTGAAAGGACAAATGGCACAAGAAGTTGCCAGCCGCTTCTTTGAGGAAGTAGGCATGGACTCTGCCGACATAATCAACCGCGTCTACCGCCAGCCCTTTCCTAACCGATGGCTCGCCTCACTGGCGCCGTTCATACACCGCAACCTCGACCATAAAGACATAAGAAACATGGTCGGCAGCGCATTCACAGCCTTTTTCCAACGCAATGTGACCAACTACAATCGCCCCGACCTGCCGGTAAACTGCGTGGGCTCCATCGCCCACTACTACAGGGAAATAATAGTAGAGGCCGCCACCAGCCTGGGCTTAACCATAGGCACAATAATGCAAAGCCCCATAGAGGGACTGATAGAATACCACAAGGACGCCAGTGGCGAGACAGGAAACTGAATGACAGAGGGCTGAAAGGCAAATCTCAGTCTTTACAGGCATCTGTTTATACAATTACAATACGGAATCTGAGCGATAAGATATGGATACTATTATTAATACCAATATTATATATACACGCGAAGCAACAGATCTCCTGAAGACGCTGATTGCCATTCCCTCGTTAAGCCGCAATGAGGGAGATGCTGCCGATGCCTTGGCCAAATTCCTGACCGCCAATGGCATAGCCCATGAGCGGATTGGCAACAATATTGTATGCAAAGCCCCAGAATTTCATGCCGACCGCCCCACCCTGCTGCTCAATGCCCACATTGATACCGTACGCCCTGCCGATGGCTGGACACGGTCCCCATTTGAGCCTGCACTAGAGGGTGATCGCCTGTATGGCCTAGGCAGCAACGACTGCGGCGGCGGACTAGTAAGCCTATTGCAGGCTTTCCGCATCCTCACCAAGAAAGAGCAACCCTACAACCTCGTATATGCCGTGTCGGCAGAGGAGGAAGTGTCGGGAGCAAACGGATTCTCTCTCATGCTGCCTCGTCTGCCCAAGGTTGAAGTGGCCATAGTGGGCGAACCGACAGGTATGCAGCCTGCCGTGGCAGAGAAGGGGCTGATGGTAGTTGACGTGGCAGTAAGCGGACAAGCCGGCCATGCTGCACGCAACGAAGGCATCAACGCAATATATAAGGCTATAGACCAGATACAATGGCTGCGCAACTACCACTTCCCCAAGGTGTCTCCCACCCTGGGCGAGGTAAAGATGACCACCACAATAATAAACGCCGGCACACTCCACAACTGTGTGCCTGACCGCTGCAACTATACCATCGATATTCGCACCACCGACTGCTATACCAACCAGGAAGTACTCGATTTCCTCACCGCTCAGCTTGACGCAGAGGTAAAGGCCCGCTCAACGCGACTTGGCTCCTCACACATCAGCGAGAAGCACCCTCTCATCAAACGCTGCAAAGAGCTTGGCCTAAGTCCTTTCGGCTCTCCCACACTCAGCGACCAGGCTCTTATGCCATGGCCCTCACTGAAACTTGGACCTGGCGAGTCTGCCCGATCTCACAGCGCTGACGAATTCATAACCGTCACCGAGATAAACGACGCCATCAACACCTATGTAACACTGCTTGACGGCCTGCAAATAAAATAGCAATGATATAGAATGTTGGCACTGGCAATTGTGGTTCCGGTCGTGGTGTGGATCATCCGCATAATATCTGTGAGCCGTTAGTTATATAATTTTAGTTTCACACGCCCGCATTTTCTTTGGTTGCTCTCATACCCCCACCTAACGGGGCAGGGCACCCTTTACTAACAGCAACAACGGCAACACTGGAAAAAGCATAATCAACGAACATACAGAAAAAGACAGATAAAGAAACGCAACCTCCTCCGACTCACTTAGAGGACTGAAAACTCTCATAGGTGCCATCATCAAAAAAGACTCGAATCTCTTTTATCTTGCGAGTTTTGAAGTCAAAATCTTTCGCAGTCATTAAGGGCATAGCTTGCGTGGTTTGCGGAGTGCTAACAAAGTCATGCGCTCCACCTATGGGAGGTCTCTGAGAAGAGGACATCCTGGGCGCACCGAAAGGCAGCACATCATCACTCGACTGTTCAGGTTGGTTAAACAAGCTGGCCTCACCTCCGTCATGTTGACTCCTGTCATCAATGGTGGGGTGGGAGGAGGATGATTCCTCTGAACTCTCTACATACATGTCACCTTCTCCAAACATGAGCCAATAGAGATTGATCTCTGGAAACGCCTTATGAATTCCAAGGACATAATTGTTGGTCGGTTGGGTGCGACCAGAATAAACACTCGATAAAGATCCCGGAGCCACACCTATCGCTTTTGCAAAATCTTGCTGTGACATTTTGGTCGTTGACTGGATAGTTTTGATACGTTCTTTCATAGTTCAATTTTTAAGAGGCTCCCAAAAACGTCTATTTTTGGGTGAATTTTTCAGTTTGCAAAGTTAAAACAAAGATTTGAAACTGCAAAGCCATTTTGATTTTGATTTTGATTTGTCACTGATTCTGTTTTGCAAATTTGAATTTGGATTTTAGATTGCGTTTTATACTCTAAACCTCATTTTGATATCTAAATAGGCGCCACAGGCTAAAAATAGCACACGCAGCTTTGGTTTATTTTGATTTCGTAACTTATTGGCGTATATGCAGCTACAATAGGAAGAAATTGCTCGCATGGGACTATTATTGCGAAATATCCACGCACCAGGGGAAAATGCTTGCTGCGCAGGTTAAACATGTATTCTAAAAGCGCTGATTTATAGCTTTATACGTATAATTGAAGTTTGTTTTAGCATTCGGCTTTGGATTTCAAAAGCGGGATATTTGCGTTTGGAAATGTGCTGATTTTGGTTTTTGAGTTAGTACCTGGGTGGCGACAGCGTCGTCCTCTTGTGTTTTGGTTTTGGTATTTGTTTTCGGTTTGCAAATCCGAATTCAAAATTGAGAATTGTTAAAAATTGTATTTCGAAATTTCCGCAATCGCAAAAGACGAAATTTTCGGATTTTTGCAGCGAACCCAGACAATCTGCGAGGGCGAAAAATCTGAGCAAATCTCAGGCGATGGAAAAGGGACTTTTTCCCTCTCCCCCACTACGAAAAACGGCAAAAAAACGTGTCAGGATTTTCTATGATTCTAGAAAATCCTGACGCTATTTTTGCTCAAAATTGGCAAAATAGAGAGAGCTTGATCAATGCAAAATAAAAAAAACTAACTGTTTTAGAAGGTCACCATTGGCAACTTTTGAACCTCCAAAGCCCTTAGATTTTTCATCCGTGTCTCTTATGACTGACAAAATAGAGAGAACCTTTGCGGCGGAATAATTTCTCATGGCCGGAAAGATATTGCGCTCCACCTGCCAAGGCTGTATACCCAAATATTGTGCCACGGAATTCTTATCTTTACCTGGAGAATAGTATGCGATCATCAGCTGGGAGAACAGACGGAAGAGTGAAGGCAGCACAGCCTGGATAGGATTTTGCTTTGGATTATCGTCAAAATATTTCGCAATCTGAAAAGCCTTGAAAGAATCCCTGGCGATGAGCGCATTCTGGAATTCATAGATATTAAAGTCCTTGCTTATGCCAATATGCTGCTCCACCAGTTCGGGAGTGATCACTTTCACTTCTGGCGTGAGCGAATTGACCAGCTTGGTCATCTCGCCATAAAGACGAGTAAGGTCACTACCTATAGAATCGGCGATAAGGCTCACCGATTTCACGTCAGCAGTATAACCCTTCTGGCGGAAGAACGTTGCGATAATTCCGCTGAGCTGCGACTCCCTCACCTTTTGAGATTCAAAAACCACGCCAATGGAAGCAGTACGACTCACAAATTTCTTGCGACGGTCAAAGTTGCCATTCTTGTTCACAAGCACCAAAACCGTAGTAGGTTGGGGGTTCTGCAGGTAGACTGACAGCTCCTCAATATCCTTGAGTTCGTTGGCATTCTTCACCACCACCACCATCCTTGAGCCCATAGGAAAGCTGCGGGCCGTATTGATAACAGCGTTTGCCGTGGTGTCGGCACCATAGAACGTAGTGAGACAGAAGTCACGCTCCTCCATGGGTAGGGCATTGCTGACGATAGCGTCGAGGAGCCTATCGATGAAATAAGGCTCTTCGCCCATCAGCAAATACACGGGCTTGAAGTTGCGTGCATTTATATCCTTCAGAATATCCTCAAAGGTTATTTCTTTTGCCATTTATTGCGCGATTTTCGTCTTTTTATACTATCTTCGCAGTAAAATCAACTGCAAAAATAAGAAATGTTTTCTTTAAGCCTGCCATCCATAGAGGCAAATATCAAAAAAGAGGGAGAAAAGTCCCTTATTTTCGACAATTTGCGCAAGCGTTATGTCACACTAACGCCTGAGGAATGGGTGCGTCAGCATTTTGTAGAATACCTTATCAACCACAAGCACTATCCCGCCGCCCTGATGGCCAACGAAATAAGCATCAGCCTCAACGGCATGACCCGTCGCTGCGACACCGTAGTCTACAATCGCCAGCTGGAGCCCCTTGCCATCGTGGAGTACAAAGCCCCCACCGTTGGCATCAGCCGTAAGACCTTTGAGCAGGTCATGGCATATAATAATGTATTGCGCGTACCTTATATAATAATAAGCAACGGCCTCCGCCACTATTGCTGCCACCTCGACTACACGCAGATGAAAGCCGAGTTTCTGCAGGATATTCCGGAGTACGCCGAGTTGCACTTTGCTTAATAAGCAGCCTACATTACACTCGAAACGATTTTTTTTCGTAAATTTGCCGCTCGGAACCGCTGGTTCATTATCAGTCACCTTTCCTCGCCACGGCACAGGGCAAGCCCCAACCCCTTGGGCGTACCCCAAAAGGAAAATACCCTCTCCCAACTCCGGGAACTTGAGAATAATCGGAGAAGACATCCTCCCGGCTTAGCAATCCAAGCAGGCCACGGCACCAAAGACCGAAATACTGGCAGTTAACAATAATATATTTACTAATACACACCATGGATATCATTTCAACTCTCATTGAGCGAGCCAAGCGCGACAGGCAGCGCATCATACTGCCTGAAGGCACCGAGGAGCGCACACTCCGCGCCGCCGACCGCGCCATTGCCAACCGTCTGGCAGACATCGTGCTACTGGGCGAGGAAGACGAGATTATGGCCCAGGCCCACAAGCTGGGGCTGGAGAACATCGACACCGACTGTATCATCAATCCGCGCAAGTCACTCGACCTCGAACTCTTTGCCGAGCATCTGGCCGAGCTGCGCAAGCGCAAGGGCATGACCCTCGACGAGGCCCGCGAGAAGGTGAAAGACCCGCTCTACTACGGATGCATGATGATCAAGCTTGGCAAAGCCGACGGCCAGCTGGCTGGAGCCCGCAACTCCACAGGCAATGTGCTCAGACCCGCTCTGCAGATTATCAAGACTGCTCCCGGCATCAGCTGTGTAAGCGGTGCTATGCTGTTGCTTACCAAGACTCCCGAATACGGTGAAGACGGCATCCTGGTGATGGGCGACGTAGCCGTCACCCCTGTACCCGACGCTCATCAGCTGGCAGAGATTGCCGTCTGCACAGCCCGCACAGCCAAGGCCGTAGCCGCCTTTGAGGATCCCCGCGTGGCCATGCTCAGCTTCTCCAGCTACGGATCCGCCAAGCATGAAGTGGTGGACAAAGTAATTGAGGCCACCGCCATAGCACGCCAGATGGCTCCCGACCTCCACATCGACGGCGAGCTGCAGGCCGACTGCGCCATCGTGCCCACCGTTGCCAAGCTAAAGGCCCCGGGCTCCCACGTAGCTGGCAAGGCCAACGTGCTCATCGTGCCCAGCCTGGAGGTCGGCAACATAGCCTACAAACTGGTGCAGCGCCTGGGCAAGGCAGAGGCCATCGGCCCCGTATTGCAGGGCATTGCGCGCCCCGTCAACGACCTCTCGCGCGGCTGCAACGTAGATGATATCTACAAGATGATAGCCATCACCGCCAACCAGGCCATAGCAGCAAAGCAACTGTAAAGACAATACATAATCAAAGGGGCACCACTCCCCTGCCCCAAACACTACCCTATCCCATATCCCCCAAATCATGAAAATCCTAGTTCTTAACTGCGGAAGCTCATCCATCAAATACAAACTCTACAACATGGATGACAAGAGTGTCATCGCCGCCGGAGGCATCGAGAAAGTAGGCCTCAACGACTCGTTCCTGAAAATCAAGCAGCCGGTGGCTGAGACCATCACCACCCCCGTACCCACCCACGATGTCGGTGTAGAACTCATCTTCAATATCCTCACTGACCCCGTCAAGGGCGTCATCGGCAACCTCGACGAGATCAATGCCGTAGGCCATCGCATTGCCCACGGAGGCAAGTTTACCAAGAGTCTCGAGCTTACCCCCGAGGTGCTGACCGAGTGGAAGAAATATGAGGACCTCGCTCCGCTGCACAACCCCGCCCACCTCAAAGGCATCAACGCCGTCACCGCTCATCTGCCCAAGGTGAAGCAGGTAGGAGTGTTCGACACATCCTTCCATCAGACCATGCCTGACTACGCTTACAACTATGCCCTGCCCCATGACATCTGTGAGC
Organism: uncultured Bacteroidales bacterium; assembly: GCA_902792555.1. Lineage (GTDB taxonomy): Bacteria > Bacteroidota > Bacteroidia > Bacteroidales > Bacteroidaceae > UBA6382. The sequence goes on from CADAZW010000021.1 coordinate 57,455, forward strand.
AGTATGGCATACGCCGCTACGGATTCCACGGCACCAGCCATCGCTATGTGCTGGCCCGCGCCGCCGAGCTCTACGGATTCCGTCCAGAGGAGAAGAACGTGATCACCTGCCACATCGGCAATGGTGCTTCCATCGCCGCCATCAAGCAGGGCCGCTGCATTGACACCTCCATGGGCCTCACCCCGCTGGAGGGCCTCATCATGGGCACCCGCACCGGCGACCTCGACCCCTCGGCAGTCCTCTTCCTGCAAGACAAGTTGGGCCTCTCCACCCATGAGGTCAGCAACCTACTCAACAAGCAGTCAGGCATGCTCGGCATCACCGGCCGCTTCTCCGACATGCGCGAGATACTGGCAGCGGCAGCCCAGGGCGACAGTCAGTGCCAGCTCGCCGTCAACATGTACAACTACCGCATACGCAAGTATGTCTGCGCCTATGCAGGCATCATGGGCGGCGTTGACTACATCATCTTCACCGCCGGTGTAGGCGAGAACCAGTATGAGATACGCGGCGGCAGCATGGCTGGCCTCGAGCACATGGGCATCATCATCGACCCCGCCCTCAACAAGGCCAACCGCAGCCAGGAAGGCACCATCTCCACCACCGACAGCCGCGTAACAGTATGCGTCATCCCCACCGACGAGGAGCTGCTTGTGGCTTCCGACACAATGGATATCGTAAAAGCATAGCAGTATAAAATCATAAATCCAGCCAGCATGAAACGAATGAGACCCTTTATCACCGCCATGGCAGCCATGCTGCTGTGCGCCTGCGGAGGCAAGGCCGGCAATGCCGCAGGGCAGGACCCTGCTGCCGTGGCAGCACCCAGCGCCGACTATGTCACCAAGACCGACTACGACTGCGGCAGCGACGAAGATTTCGGCATCTCTGCCGAGATCAGAAGCGGCAAAGTGTTCGTCAGCGTCAATGCTGACAAGTTTACCAAAACCTATGCCGGCCAGGGCATGGACTATCGTCTGAATGAGTCCACCTACGAGGTGCAGAACCTCGACGCGCCCATCGTCTCACTACACATGAGCGATATCGGCCAGGACTACAACCCCGTGCTCTGCATGCTGCGTCAGGACGGCCGTGTACAGATACTCGACGTCTTCGATGCCATCAGTCGCCGCGGGTTCTTCCAGGCCAGCTGGCCGCTGCCGGGACTGAAGGACATCACTGCCTTCAAGAAGCAGAGCTATGAGGAATACCTCGGCATAGCAGCCATCGGCCGCGACGGCACCGAGACTGAGGTACCCCTCAACGCCATCAGCCAGACCGAGTTTGTCCACAATGAGAGCGACGGCACCAAGGTAATCCTCCATTTCACCTGCGACTGGAAGTTTGTATGCCAGCATTTCATCACGGGCCCCGACTTCGGAGTAAAGGAGATTAAGGAGTATGTGGGTGAATACACGGCAAAGCCCATCGACGGCAATTTCGACCGCCAGCAGATCACCTACACCATCCACACCTTCTGCCCCGTGCTGGCAGACAACGCCAAGCCCGTGCCTTTCACCGACAAGGGCACCTTCATCTTTGAATACAAGGACAACACCGGCCAGCAGATAGCCGTCACTCCCCAATCGGGAAAAATCCTGCCCTTGCCAAAGGGACAGCCCGTCCGCTTTGACCAAGACGCTCAATAGAATCACAGAAAGAAATTACCGGCTTTCACAGAGATCACAGCCCAGCGGCTAGAGATCACAGCCCAGCGGCTTATTATAATTATCATAACAGGCAACGATACAGGGTTTGACCCCAGCAGGTCTGAAGAATACCACTTTTTTTTAGTGATGAGGTTTATGGTATTTGATGAGGTTTGAAAACAATAGGAGCCCGCGTTTTTGTAGTGTATATTACGCGGACTCCTAAACGTAGCGTTTTCGATTAGCCTACCATGCAGCTGGGGCCCCCTCTGGGGTTAAAATCAGATTGGACTACTGCGCGAGGGCATTACATGGTAATGCACGAGTGCAGGAACAGAG
>CADAZW010000022.1 GCA_902792555.1 uncultured Bacteroidales bacterium
TATGAGAGACACACTGCTGCAATCACCCACCGTCAGACTGCGAGCCATGGAGAACACCGACCTGCCGCTGATTTACCGCCTGGAGAACGACTCCCGGATGTGGGACACCACCTCGACCGTACAACCCCTGAGCCGCAGCACCATCAGCAGGTTTATCAAAGGCACCACCGGCGACATATATGAGGACCGTCAGCTGAGACTGGTGATTGAGGTAGGAGTGAGGAGTGAGGAGTTAGGAGTGAGGAGTGAGGAGTTAGGAGTTAAAAGTGAGGAGCTAGGAGTTAAAAGTGAGGAGTTAGGAGTGAGGAGTGAGGAGTTAGGAGTTAAAAGTGAGGAGTTAGGAGTTAAAAGTGAGGAGTTAGGAGTTAGCAAACCTCCAACCTCCAACCTCAAACCTCAAACCTCAAAGTCCGTCGGCTTTATCGACCTCACCGATTTCTCGCCCCGCCACCTCCGCGCCGAGGTTGGCATATGTCTGCTGCCTGAATATCAGAGTCAGCGCATAGGCACCGAGGCCCTGCAGCTGGTGGAGGAATATGCCGCTCAGATGTTACACATCCACCAGCTGTATGCCTACATCAACCCCTCCAACATAATCAGCCAGCGCCTCTTCAGCAGCGCCGGCTACCAGCTGGCAGGAATACTCCACGATTGGGTGAAGACACCCGACGGATACGAGTCAATAGAGATAAGACAGAAAAAAATAGAAAAAAAAGTGTAGTTTTCTTTGCCGTTACAAAAAAAACATCTACTTTTGCATCGCGTTTCGAGAGAGAGGCGCTAAAACGGCATAAAAAGGTGCGTTAGTTCAGTTGGTTAGAATACATGCCTGTCACGCATGGGGTCACGAGTTCGAGTCTCGTACGCACCGCCAACAAAGAAGAGGAGGTTCAATTTGAATCTCCTCTATTCTTTTGCTGTGCAATGTGGAAGAAACAATAAAAACATTTAGGGAAACCAACTCCCTGAAAGGAGGGGTTAAGAAGTTAAAAGGTTTTGCTGTGCAATGTGGAAGAAACAATAGAAACATGGCAACAATATAGATGTTGGCACAGATTATACAAGTGAAAGTGTCATACGCCCCCGGCCCTACGGGCCACCCCCTCTATCTTAGAGGGGGAGCTTGACACGCAGGGGCGTATGAAATAACAGTTATTGCCATATTAATGCCAACTGCTATATCATTGCCAAAAAAAATAACTTGTCAGCAACGAAAAAATAACCCCGTTTCCTTTTGCTGATATCAGAAAAAAATCGCAATTTTGCAGTTCATTCCGTCACTGCGGAAGAGCACTCGAAATTTTAAGAATTTGCGATTTTGCAATCTGCCTCCTTTATTTGGTAAGACAGCAATAAATGATTGAATAGACTCATGGCAACCGGTCAGGAAAAATGGACAGAAGTGCTTGGGATGATTCGCCAGCGAATCTCCCAGGATACGTATGCCACGTGGTTTGAGCATATCATTTTCCTTGGATTGGAGGACGGCAAGGTGCTGCTGCAGGTTCCCAACAATTTCTTCTATGAATACCTGGCTGAGAACTTCGGCCAGATGCTGCTGGCTGAAGTCAACAAGGTGTTTGACGTCAACGACATCGACATCAAGGTGAAGGAAGAGGACACGGGAGCAAAGACCAACGAAACGGCACTCAAGGGCGAAGAGTCTGAGATAAAGACCTCCAAGCCCATCTTCTCCACCCACCTGAGCCAGGAGTACACCTTCGACAACTTCATCAAGGGCGACGCCAACAAGCTGGCACGCTCCATAGCCATGACCATTGCCACCAAGCCCATACAGACCGCCTTCAACCCCTTCTTCCTCTACGGCAACTCGGGCGTAGGCAAGTCGCACCTGGTCAATGCCATCGGCCTTAAGATACTGGAGAACAATCCCAACAAGCGGGTGCTGTACGTTTCCGCCCACGACTTCCTCATACAGTATACCGACTCCGTGCCGAAGAACAAGTTCAACGACTTCATGTTCTTCTACCAGTCGATTGACTGCCTTATCGTTGACGACATCCACGAGATCTCCGGCAAGACAAAGACTCAGGAAGCCCTCTTCAATATCTTCAACCACCTGCAGCGCAACGGCCGGCAGATAATCTTCACCTCCGACAAGGCCCCCTCTTCGTGATGGGAGCAACCGCCGAGCTGCAGCGACCCGACGAGCAGCTGCGCCGCAATATCCTCAAGGCCAAGATACGCAAAAATCAGCTCAACATACCCAAGGACGTAGTGGACTACATCGCCACCAACGTCACCGACAATGTGCGCGATCTGGAGGGCGTAATCAACTCGCTGCTCGTGCAGTCCATAGTCAACGACAGCGAGATCACACTGCCCATGACCGAGAGCATCGTGTCGCGACTGGTGAAACTAAGGACCAAGCACATCACCCCCGAGCTGGTAGTCAACACCACATGCAAATACTATAAGGTCACCCACAAGGAGCTCAACTCCTCCTCCCGCAAGGCCAACATCGTCAGGGCACGCCAGGCTGCCATGTTCCTCATGCAGAAGCATACCAACCTCAGCTCCACACAGATAGGCATCCACATTGGGCGCCGCGACCACACCACAGTGCTCCACGCCTGCCGCCAGGTGGACATCAAGATTAAGACTCAGCCCGGCTACAAGGAGGAGATACAGGCCATCGAACAGGAGATGACCAAGTAAGCAAGGAGCACACCCCCTAACATGAGCCTACCACGGAGTAGGCTCATCATTTTTATTCCTATAGACATGATACATTCCGCCTTTCGCCATTCACTTCTCGCTCTGACAGCACTGCTGGCCATCACGGCAAGCGGTCAGGATATCCCCAGCACCGTTGAAGAGCTCTCAGCCGACAAGGCCTATACCATCCGCAACCCCCATTTCTCTGCCTACGCCATCAGCTCACCCGATGATCACGACCACTATGTCTGGGCGGCAGAGATGATAGGCGACGACGACCACCCAATCAAGAATCCCTCCTACAGCCTGCCTCTCGACCCTGCCTCCCCCTACAGCGCATGGATGATAGTCAGCTACGAGGGCCAGTGGTATATATATAATGTAGGCGCCCGCCAGTTCCTGGTAGTGGGTGAGACAGGCGGCATCCAGGCCACCACGCTGCAGGACACTCCCATCCCCGTCACCATCGCAGCCACCGACGACGGCCTCTTCACCTTCATCACCACCGACGGCCAACGCAACTATATGTGCGCCGCCCCACAGATGGACTACCCCGTCAGCGTATGGACAGCCGACGATGCCGGCTCCGTCTGGCAGGTGGAGGAAGACACACTGGTAGCTGCCGACCTGCAGACATGCATCGACCTCATTGAGAGACGCCTACCCGCCACCCTCACCATCATCACACGCAACGGCAATATCTACCCCCGCACCGACGGCGGCGGCTTTCCCGACCAGATAACCCCCTATGAGCCCCTCACCTTCTCAGCCCAGAGCCTCAGCGGCTATACCTGCCCCGACGGCGTCAAGGTGCGCCACGGCCGCAACCTCCACGGTCCACGCTGGGCCGACGGCCGACAGCAATGGAGCGAATTTACCCTGGAAGCCACAGAGGACCTCACCACCATACCCGCCGACAGCATCGACGGCGACATCATTATCACCGCCCTCTGGGAGCAGACCGACCCCGATGCCATGCAGATGGTGTTCAGCGATGAGTTTGACGGCCTCGGCGAACCCGACGCCCAATGGTGGACGCGCACCCTGAGGCAGGGCTCCACATGGAACCGCTGGTGTTCCAGCGACCCACGGGTAGTCTTCCAGCAGGACGGCGCCCTCCACTGCCTCGCCATCCCCACCCCGTCCGACTCACAGGAGAACATACCAATGCTCACCGGCGGCATCAAGAGCCTCGGGCTCGTAAGCTTCCAGTACGGCCACGCAGAAGCACGCATCAAGACCAACCAGTGGCGAGGCAATTTCCCCGCCTTCTGGATGATGCCCGCCAGCAGCCCAAAAGGCTGGCCCAACGACGGCGAGATAGACATATGGGAGACCATCGACGCCTCCACCCAAAGCTGGCACACCGTCCACACCAACTGGACATTCAATCTCCACCACGGCCCCAACAGCCAGACCTTCGGCCCCCTGGACTACAGCCTCTGGCACACCTTTGCCGTCGATTGGGACGAGAGCAGCATAACATGGTATGTTGACGGCCAGCGCGTGTGGTCCTACACCAAGAGCATCGACCCCAGCGCACTCGACCAGGGGCAGTGGCCCTTCGACGCCCCCTTCTATCTAATCCTCAATCAGAGCGTGGGCGACGGATCATGGGCAGCCAACGCCGACACCGGCCATACCTACGAGACACTCTTCGACTGGGTGCGCGTCTATCAGCCAGCCGACATCACTGGGTTAAATGAGTTAGAAGTGAGGAGTGAGGAGTTAGGAGTTGGCAATGGTCAATCAGCCTACGACCTCCAAGGCCGCAAGCTGTCTCCCTTCCCCTCGGGAGGGGCTGGGGGTAGGCTGCCCAATGGTCAATTGCCCAAGGGGATCTACATCATCGGAGGCAAGAAAGTCGTGAAGTAACCTTTCAGTTAAGCATATAAGTAACAAGGCAGCAAGTTTTTTGCTGCCTTTTCATGTGCCCACAGAAAAAAATCATACTTTCGCTTTACATTTCGCAAGGCTAAACTGTATTAATAACAGTATGACAACACAAGACATCGAACAGCTCTTTCGAACCCACTATACCGCCATGTATCGGCTGGCACTAACCATCCTCTACGATGAGGACGAGAGCAAGGATGCCGTCAGCGAGGTCTTTGCTCACCTGCTGGAGAAAGGAGACATCGAGACTCCCCCTCTCTCTTACCTTCTGACCGCCGTACGCAACCAGTGCCTCAACATGATAGAGCACCACCAGATACATGAGCGAGTAGCGCGTCTGCTCAGCGAGGAAGCATGCCAGCCCACGCCCATCGACACCGAGCATAAGCGCATGGAAGAACTGACGGACTATGCCAGACGGCATCTCACTCCGCTGACACGACAAATATTCAGGATGCGTTTCCTCGATGAGATGAAGGTAATGGACATTGCCGCTCAGCTGGGCATCAGCCGCCAAAGCGTCCACGCACATCTGCGACAGGCAATTGAAGGGATAAGAAAAAAATATGACAAGAAATAGACAACTATGAAAACAGACAAACAGCGTATAGAGCAACTGCTGGAGATGCAGGAGCACCCCGAACGGTTTACTGACCAGCAGATAAGGCAGGCTTTTGCCGACGACCCCGAGCTGAAGGTCATGATGGAGCAGCTGGCCTTTGCCAAGCGAACACTCAAGAACGAGGAGGTACAGAGAGCCAATCCCTCTGTTGACGACGAATGGGAGAAGTTTGTGGCAGCACACAAAAAGCAGCCACGCGTCCTTCTGCTCAAGCGACTCAGCAAGATAGCAGCCATCTTCATCGGCATAGTCTTCTTTGCCGGAGCCACCATCGCTGCCCTGCATCATGCGAAGGACAAGAGCGAACAGGCTGCAGAGAACACCGCTCAAGCCACAAGCCACAGGCCTCAGGCCACAAGCCCAGTCAAGAGTGACACAGCATCGCTGGAGCCGACAGTGTTTGACAAAGCAACGCTGGAGAAGATTGTCCAGGACATTGCCGCCGCCCACCACGCAGGCGTGGAGATACGCAACGCCAAGGCACGAGAGCTGCGCCTGCACTTCGTCTGGAAACGTGAGGACAGCCTGCTCCGCGTGGTGGAGAGGCTCAACAACTTTGAGGCCGTCAACATAGCAGTGGAAGACAACAAAATAATAGTCAAATGAGACACGCCTCACTATTACTGCTACTGCTCATCATACTGGCGCCCACTGCCGGCGCACAGAAGATAAGCCATACATATAATAATGTGTCGCTCAGCGAGGCACTGCTGCAGATGCAGAACGGGCAAGAGGAATACACCGTCAACTTCGTCTATAACGAGCTGGAAGATTTCCTCGTTACCACCGCCGTCCAGAACAAGACACTGCCGGAGGCCATACTGCAAATCATCGGCTTCTACCCCGTGCGTATGACAGTGAAAGAAGGCGACCGCGAGATATACGTGGAGTGCATACACAAGACCAGCCGACACCTCACGGGCCTGGTTATTGACGAGCGCGGACTACCCCTGCCCTACGTCAACGTGGCAGTACTCAATCCTGCGGACAGCACCCTCATAACTGGTGGCGTAGCCAACGAGGCAGGCTATTTCGCCATTCCCATAGAGCAAGAGAAAGTGCGGATGCGTATCTCCCACATCGGATACAAAACCGTCTGCAAGACCTGCGACACCGAGGATGCCGGCACCATCCAGCTGCAGCCCGAGACCTACACCATCAACGGAGCCACCGTCAAGGGCAGTCGCGACATAGTCCAGACAGAGAACGGCCATCTGGTCTACAACATGCCGCAACTGTTGCAGATAATGCCTGCCGATGATGCCTACGAGGCACTGACACACATTCCCGGCATAGTGGAGAACGACGGCAGCCTTAACTTCATGGGGCGCTCGGCCACACTCATCATCAACGGCAAGCCCTCCACCTTGAGCAGAGAGCAGATTATCGAGCGGCTCAAGTCAATACCAGCCTCCCAACTGGCCAAGGCAGAGGTGATGCCTGCCGCTCCTGCCAAGTATCACGTGCGCGGCGTGGCCATCAACGTGGAGACCAAGGACTACACCGGCACCAACCAGCTGGCAGCACAGGTGCAGGGCGTATGGTCGCAAGGCAGATATGCCACGGGGCAGGCCAAGGGCTCGGTGCTCTATAACCACGGACAACTGGGCATCAACGCCTCCTACAGCCTCACCACTGGCAAGAATTTCGGACGCGTGGGCCACGATGCCAACCAGCAACTGGGCGACGAGCAGGTAGCATACCACGACCTGACGCGCCACAAAGCCAAAGGCACAGACAATGAATACCATCTGGGCGTAGACTACGCCATAGCCGACAACCACCGCCTGAGCGTGGACTACACCGGCCAATGGGAGCATACCACCCCCGTCAACACCACGACAGGCATTTCAAACACCGTGCAACGGACACGTGAGCACACCAAACTGCACAATGTAGACGCCAGCTACAGCACCCCATTCGGCCTGCAACTCAGTGCATCCTACACCAACTACCGCAACCCGCGCACCCAGCATCTCGACGGCACCATGCTCGACACCGAGCGCAGCCTGGAGGTCGACAGCCGCCAGAAAATCACCAAGTGGCTCTTCACTGCCGACCAGACCCACCAGCTGCACGGCGGATGGAGCCTGTCATACGGAGCCAAGGTACAGACCTCCGTCAACGACAGCTACCAGACAACACTCGACGAGAACAACCAGCCTATTGACTATGCCACCAGCCGTGTGGATTACCGCGAGCGCATAATGGACTTCTATGGCGGCATAGGATGGCAGGGCAAGAAATTCAGCATCGATGCCTCGCTCTCTGCCGAGCAATACCACGCCACCAAGTGGGACGAATGGCGCCTCTACCCCACCCTCAACGCCATGTGGAACATCAACCCCAACCACATGCTCAACCTCTCGTTCAGCTCCGAGGCCGTCTATCCCAGCTACTGGAGCACCATGAGCAGCATCTACTATTCCTCCATCTACTCAGAGATATGGGGCAACCCCGACCTCAAGCCCATGTCCCACTATGAGGTGATGCTCATGTGGCAGTGGAAGAAGAAATACACCCTCACCGCCTTCACCGAACTGCAGCCCGACTACTTCGTGCAGCTAGCCTATCAGCCCACCGACCGCCTGGCTGTGGTGATGAAGGAGACCAACTTCAACTACTCCAACTTCTACGGACTGCAAGCCTCGGCGCAGTTCAGCGCAGGTCGCTGGCTCAACGGCAATGGCCTCGTCACAGCCCTCTATCGCCACGACAAGAGCAACAACTTCTTCGACCTGCCGTTCGACCGCACCAATCTGTCCTTTATCTTCGGCGGCACAGCCACCATGCGCCTCAGCCAGGCCCACAACATAACGCTGAGCCTCACGCCCTTCATCCAAACCAAAGCCATACAGGGAGTTTACGATATCGACCCCATGTTCAGGCTCCGCGCATCGCTGCGCTGGACCTCCCACAACGGGCGGTGGAGCGTGATACTCCAGGGCACCAACATACTGAAAAACAATATCTACACCCACTCCCGCATGGGCAATCAGGACTACACTATGAAGATTTGGGTGGAGCCCAGCGTAGCCCTGACGGTGGTCTATCGCATAGGCGGATTTAAGGAGAAACCGACCAAGAAGGTGGACACTTCGCGAATGGGCCACTAAGGCGCCGCCAATGCGCCACCAATGCACCGGACAACATAATAATAGGGCACACAGCTTTGTGTGCCCTATTATATTCTGATGGGAAACAGAAATTAAAATCAGGAAAACGCAATCTTAACCCGAGAAAAAAGAATTTAATTCTACAGATAATTATTCTAAAGCCGTAAAGAAAAATTTTAATCGCGTGGAGACAGCCAGTTTCGGCGCGATTAGATTTGACTTCGGCGCGATTAGATTTCACTTCGGCGCGTTTAGATTTTGCTTCGACAGGCTCAGCATAAATTTCGACGGGCTCAGCATAAATTTCGACAGGCTCAGCATAAATTTCGACGGGCTCAGCATCAACCGCCTATGAATCACCGTGACAGCGAGAGCGTACTTCTTCGCGGCACTGCTCCATGAGCCACTTGGGGGTGGAGGTGGCGCCGCAGATGCCGAGGGTGGTAATGCCACTGAGCATATGAGGAGCGATGTCCTGGGGCCCCTCCACGAAATAGCTGCGGGGATTGACGCTGAGGCAGGCATTGAAGAGCACGCGGCCGTTGCTGCTCTTCTTGCCGCAGACAAAGATGACGGCGTCGTGGCGCGAGGCAAACTCCACCATGCTGGGGATGCGGTTGCTCACCTGGCGGCAGATAGTGTCGAACGACTCAAAGGTGGCGGGCGCCTGGATATGGTGGCGGATGAAACTGACAATCTTCTTAAACTCGGCCAGCGGCTGGGTGGTCTGCGAGAAGAGGCGTATGGGACGGCTGAAATCGAGGCGCGCGGCGTCCTCGGTGCTGGAGAGCACTATGGCGTGGCCCTCGGTCTGCCCCACCAGGCCAAGCACCTCGGCATGGCCGGGCTTACCGTAGATGACTATCTGTGCCTCGGGGTTAGCCTCATACTCGCTACGAATGCGGCGCTGCAGCTGCAGCACCACGGGGCATGTGGCATCGATAATCTCTATGTTGTTGGCACGGGCGATGGCATAGGTGGCAGGAGGCTCGCCGTGAGCACGGAGCAGCACCTTGCTATTGCGGAGGGCAAGCATCTGCTGATGGTCGATAGACTGCAGGCCGAGCGACCTGAGGCGCTCACACTCCATGCCGTTGTGAACAATATCGCCAAGGCAGTAGAGAGGAGAAGGAGGGCAGGATTGAAGTGCTGGAGAAGAATTGAAATCCAATTTTTCATTATTCAATCTTTCAGATGTCTTCCCTTTTTTCAATTCCTCCTCAGCCTTGCGTATGGCGGTAGTCACACCGAAGCAAAAACCCGAATTTTCGTCTATCTCAATTTTTATCAATTTTCAATTATCAATTATCAATGTACAATTAGACAATGTACAATGTACAATTTATTTTACAATTTGATAAATTACAATTTAGCAGGGCAGCGGGTAATAAACTTACTCCTTACTCCCTTTACTCCTTACTCCTATATTTTCACTTCTCAGCTTATAGAGAGCCAACAGCATGGCTGACTGCTCCTCGCGGGTAAGGTTGGTATTGTCGAGCACCACGGCATCGGGGGCCTGGCGCAGGGGGCTCACCTCGCGGTGGGAGTCAATGTAGTCGCGCTCCTCAAGGTTGCGGAGCACCTCCTCAAGGGTGACATCCTCGCCCTTGCCCTTAAGCTCGAGGTAGCGGCGCTGAGCCCTCACCTCGGGAGTGGCGGTAACGAATATCTTCATCTCAGCATTGGGAAAGACGGTGGTGCCTATATCGCGGCCGTCCATCACTATGCCTCCGTTCTGCCCCATGGCCTGCTGCTGGCGCACCATCTCAGTGCGCACAAAGGGGAGGGCTGCCACTATGCTGACGCGGTCGGAGACCTCCATGGTGCGAATCTCTCCCTCCACGTTCTCGCCGTTGAGGAAGGTCTCCGTCTGCCCCGACTGCGGATTGCTCCTCTGGGTGATGACAGCCTTGTCGAGCAGCGAACGCAGCTGGGGTTCATTGACTTTGCCGTCGGCACTGAAGAGGCCGTTGCGTAGAGCGAGCAGGGTTACGGCGCGATACATGGCGCCGGTGTCAACAAAGGTATATCCTATGGTAGCGGCCAGCTGCCGAGCCATGGTGCTCTTGCCGCATGAGGAGTAGCCGTCAAATGCAATGGTTATCATTTTGAGATTATGTGCCTAAAAGCTATACGAAACATTGAAGAGCAGGGAGCTGGCATCCACATGATACTTGGCGTATGCCACGCCGGCCTTAATCTTGTTGGTCTGGAGGCCGGCACCGAAGGAGAGTCCGGCGCCGTGGCTGCTGCCGGCGGCCTTGAGCTCGTTGGCACGGCGGAAATTATAGCCGGCGGCCACATATATCTTGTCGATGGGCAGGAAGTCGACACCAAAGACAATATGGTTGGTAAGCTTGCGACCGAAGCTGCTCTTGCCCTTAGGATTAAAATAATAGTTGTTGCTCCAGCGCGTAAGGTCCTTGAAAGTGAGCGAGAAGCGGAAGGGGGCGTGTGCCATCTTCTGCGAGACACCCACCTGCATGTCGAAGGGGAGGTGCTCCTTATGGTCTTCGTGGAAAGAGGAAAGCTGGGCGCCGATATTCTTCAGTGCCACGCCGAAAGAGAGGCCATTCTCCTCGTTGTCATAGTGTAGGCCGAGGTCCACGCTTACGGCGGTTGATGAATAGTCGGCATACTTGGAGGTGATGAAGCGGCCGGTGGCACCGCCCACCCAGTGGTTGCCCATGGTGTAGCTATAGAGTGCCGAGAACGCCATGTCCTTGGCAGAGAAGCTGCCCAGCACATTGCCGTCCTCATCAGTCTCGTCCATCGAGCCATAGTTGAACACCTGGCCTGTGACAGCCACGGTGTGCCTTACGCTGAAGACCTTGACGAAGGCGGCACCCAGTATCTTGGTGTCGGCCACATAGGTCTGATAGTCGAGGTTGAGGCTGTTGTCATTGACGGCGGCAGCCTGGGCAGGATTGCTGAAGACCAGCGTGGGGTCGTCAAGCTTGAGCGACACATTGTCGCCACCCAGGGCAGCCACATGAGCCGACATAGGTATCTTAAGAAAATTGAAAACAGACGTGGCCTCCTGCCCCTTTGAGAGAAGAGGTATCAAAATAAGTGTTAAAAGAAACAGTCGTTTACGCATTCTATCGTTATTTTTCGCTACAAAGTTACTCTAATTTGAAATATCTAAAGTAATTTTGCGCTCGCAAAACTATAATCTCAATTAAAATAACGCGACTTTTATCATTTTATGATAAGAAAAGCGCAGTTTTTTTGCCGTAAGAAGACACTACGTGAAACTTAGCGACCAAATATTAGGCAAGAAATGGTGCGAGATGCTCTTTGAGGACCGCAACAAGGAGTATGGCGCCTACAGCCTTCGGCAGCAGACTGGCCGCCGCTATGCCAAGGCCATGGGATGCCTGGGCGGCATGTTGCTGATGCTCGTGGGTCCTATCGTGCTGATAATGATTATCTTCGCCACACCGCCGCAAACCTACGACATAGCCGACCAGATAACCCGCTTTGAAGGCGTGCGCATCAAGGAGGCACGCCCCCAGCGCCGCCCTGAGAAGAAGAGCGAGCCTGAGATGAGCGAGAAAGCCGAGCCCCAGATTGAGGACGTGGACCCGGTGGCCGACATGCTGACGGTGAAGCAGGAGGAACCCGTAGAGCCCGATAAAATTGAAGACCTTAGCAAGGACTCGCTCAATGTGCTGCTGAAAGAGGCCAAGCTGGAGCTTGCCCTCGACGAGGAGCGCACCGATGGAGTGATCGTTGACTCCATCCCCCGCTATCCGGGCGGCATCAGCGCCTTCATGAAATGGATGGACACCACCATGGTCTATCCGCCGGCAGCCGTAAGGCAGAGGGTGCAGGGTACCGTGACCGTAGCCTTCATAGTTGACACCGACGGCTCCACCAAGGACGTAAGAGTGATAAAGGGTGCCAACAAGATGCTCAACAACGAGGCCCTGAGGGTGATGGCCCTCATGCAGCCCTGGCATCCTGCCCGCAAATACGGACGCAGCATCCGATCGCAGGTAACACTGCCCATTGTCTTCGAGATAGAATAAAACTTGTATATAATTGGAAAATTGAAAATTGAATTTCCGTTCTTCAATTCTTCCATTCTTCAATTTTTCAATCCTTCCATCCTTCAATTTTTCAATCCTTCCATTCTTCAATTTTTCAACCCTTCAACCCTTCAATCCCTTTCCAGCCAAGTGAAGACTTCCGACCAAATACTGCAACAGGTCAACGAGGCCATTGCTGCCATCGACTACCCCACCCGTCCCACGGGCCTCTACGAACCTATTGAATACGTCCTCTCCATCGGCGGCAAACGCATCCGCCCTGTGATGATGCTGCTCACCGCGCAGGCTCTGGGCAACGACATCGGCAAAGTGATGCCCGCTGCCATAGGGCTGGAGACATACCACAACTACACCCTGCTCCACGACGACCTGATGGACCGCGCCGAGATGCGCCGCGGCATGCCCACCGTCCATACAAAATGGGACAGCAACACGGCCATCCTCTCCGGCGACTCCATGCTGGTGCTGGCATGCAAGCACATCCTCTCCACCCAGCTGCCTAACATCAGAGAGGCGATGAACGTGTTTATCACCACCGCCCTGGAGATTGGCGAGGGGCAGCAGTATGACATGAACTTCGAGACACGCACCGACGTCACCCAGAAGGAGTATATAGAGATGATACGCCTCAAGACCTCGGTGCTCATTGCCTGTGCCGCCAAGATGGGAGCCATACTGTCGGGCGCCACACCAGAGATAGCCGACCAGCTCTATAGGTTTGGCGAACAGATAGGACTGGCCTTCCAACTGCAGGACGACCTGCTCGACGTCTATGGCGACCCCAAGGTGTTCGGCAAGAGGATAGGCGGCGACATACTGTGCAACAAAAAGACCTTCCTGCTCATCAATGCCTTCCAGCTGGCTGACGGCCAACAGCTGGCAGAACTCAACCGCTGGACGCAGCTCGCCAGCTTCAATGAGCAGGAGAAGATAGCCGCAGTTACGGCAATATATAATGCTCTGAACATCAAGCAACTTACGGTAGAAAAGATAAACCATTATTTTACCGAGGCGCAGCGCACTCTCAGCGGCATCAACCTGCCAGCCGAAGGCAAGCAGTCGCTGCAAGAATTTGCCCAGTCGCTCATCAACCGCAGCTACTGATATGTTCATAGATACCCACGCCCATATCTACGAAGACGACTTCAGGGACGACCTTGACCAAGTGATTGCCCGTGCCAAGGAAGCAGGGGCACAAAAGGTGCTGCTACCTCCCACCGACGAGGCCTCCACGCTCAAGGCGCTGGAGCTCAGCCGCCGCTACCCCGACTTCTGCCACCCCATGATAGGCTTGCACCCCGAGGATGTTGGCAGCAACTATCCTCAGGCTCTGCAGCAACTGGAGCAGATGCTCGCGGCCGACCGCCAAAGCGGCAACCCGCAGTTTGTGGCCGTTGGTGAGGTTGGTCTCGACTACTATTGGGACAAGAACCACAAGGAGGAGCAGAAGACAGCCTTCCGCACCCAGATAGAATGGGCAGCCACCTATCAGCTGCCGCTGATGATCCACAGCCGCAATGTAGGCAACGATCTTCTGGAGTGTCTCACCCCCTGGCGCGACAGGCTCAGCCGCGGCGGTGTATTCCACTGCTTCAGCGGCAGCGTGGAGACAGCCCGCGAGATGCTGCGCTTCCACCCCAATTTCTATATCGGCATAGGCGGCGTACTGACATTCAAGAAGTCTAACCTGCCCGAGACAGTCAAAGAGATTCCCCTGGAGCGCATAGTGCTGGAGACCGACTCCCCCTATATGGCCCCCACCCCAATGCGCGGCAAGCGAAACGAGCCCTCCTTTATACCTTATATAATTAATAGGCTGGCTGAAGCCAAGGGCATAACGCCCCAGCAGGTCAGCGAGATTACTACCGCCAACGCCATGCGGCTGTTCTTTGGGAAGTAGTTTTTCTCACACAGATTGCACAGAAATCACAGATTTCCTTTTTAAGACACAAGGCAATGATATAGCTATGTCACAGACATAACAATATCAATACACAAAAAAAAGCAGGCACCACGTTGAGTGATGCCTGCATATTATTTTTCTTCGTGATTATTCTACTTGACGGTAAGGCTCTGACCTTGTCTGAGGGTGCTGTTCTCCTTGATGCGGTTGCGCTTGCATATCTCAGCCACGGTGGTGTTGTGCTTGCGTGCGATGCTGTAGAGGGTCTCCCCCTTCTGCACCTTGTGCACCTTGCTCTGAGCCTTGGCCTTGGTGGAGTGAGAACTCTTGGCGGAATGCTTCTCAGCCTTAGGCTGCGGAGCGGCAGCGGTCTCCTGTACGGGCTGTGCTGCGGTAGCGGCAGCTGGAGCGGCGGCGGGCTTAGTCTGTGCCAGCACAGGTTCTGCCACTGCTGCGGTAGCCTTGTGGCTGCCCGATGAGCGGTAGGTATAGGTGTCGGCTTTCATGTCGGCGGCGGCGATGTCAAACATCAGCGCGGGGTCGATGGCCTCACCGAGCACACGAGTCTCGAAGTGCAGGTGGCTACCGAAGGAGTGTCCCGTGTTGCCGCAGAGTCCGATGGGCTGTCCGGACTTAACCTCCTGGTTAACATTGACCAGCTGCTTCGACAAGTGGCCATAGACAGTCTCCAGTCCATTGTCGTGACGCAGTACGATGTAGTAGCCGAAGCCTTTGGCGTCATATTTGCGCACCCTCACCTTGCCGGCAAAGGCTGCATAGATGGTGTCGCCGGTGCATCCGTTGATATCCAGTCCGTAGTGTACACGGCGGAAGCGGGGGCGATAGCCGTACTTTGATGTAACGATGCGGCTCTTGATGGGCATGCTGAAGTCCTTGAGGTTGATTACGAGCTCCTCGGGCTTTGCCATGCCTTTATAGACGTTTACTCCGTCATTATTCCAGTGGTTTCCGTAGATGTTCTTTGCGTAGGTGATTTCCTCGTTGGCCTTAGCCTGATTGATGATTTTTGTAACGTTGGATGATTTCAGCAGAAAATCGGCTTTTGCCTCCCTGGCCATCAGGTCCTGGGCCTGCACCATTGAGGGCAATGCCATTGCGAGGGCCACGAAGGATAGTACTTTGGTTATCTTCATAATTTTGGTTTGTGTTTCTATTTTTACTAACGCGATTATTTTGGAATTATTTCAGACCCGGCAAAAAAAAGGGCTTTTTCGCCCACCATGGGCCTGCCGTTTTTATTTGACGGTGCAAAAGTACACATTTTTCCCTTTACAGCCAAGCCTGTTAAGGTTTATTATGAAAGTAGTGCACACCTTTTAACATTTGTGCATACTATTTCCTGAAAAAGTCGCGCAGTTTGTTAAAATCCTTCTGAAAAAGGATGCCGCCTCCCTGGGTGGTGAGCGAAGACTTGGTGAAGTATCGGTCGTTGGTCTCGCTATAGGCCTTCAGGCTGATGGTGCCGGCCTTGTTGAGCAGCCATTGCAGGTTGAAGTCGCCCACGAAGTTATTGCTGTAGGTGGTTATCTGGTCGCGGTAGCCGATATTGCCGTTGAAGAGCAGGCGGTTGTTAAACATCTTGCCCGACAGGCTGCCCTGCACCTCCATATCGCCGAATCCCATTCTGCCGGCGGCGATGCTGGTGCCGAAGTTCCAGTTGGTAATATGGAAGGCGTCTTGCAGTATGTTGTTGATTTGCCCGCTCAGTGTGCCGGCCAGGAAGGAGGTCATCGCCACGGTCGATTGGTTCTGTCCTCCGGTGTTGGAGCTGAAGTCGTTGTAGTTGTAGGTGTAGAATCGTCCTATGCTGAGCAGATAGACGGCCTGCATGTTGCGGTCCTCCTCGGTCAGGATAAACTTCTTGAGCAGCAGGTTCTCGTCGTTGTTGGCCTTGGGGAAGTCGATGTCGAACGCCACCTTGGGCTCGGCAGCCTTGCCGCTGAAATTGAGGATGCAGTCCACCCCCACGGTGCTGTTGGAGTGCGACGCCCCTACGTTAAGGTCGCTAAGCGACACCGAGTTCACGCGGTGCACGCCCTTCAGGCTGATGTCGGCCTCGGCGGGCGCTCCCTGGAATCGCAGGTAGCCCCCCGGCTGGATCTCAAAGTTTTTGTGGATTATGTCCTTGATGGTCAGCTTATAATTGCCGCTGTTGACCGTATAGAGACCGTTGAGTTGGAACCGACCCTTGTTGTAGTACGCCAGCTGCAGCGGTCCGCTGCCCCTCAGGCTCATATAGTCGTGCGTCACGGGGTCGGTCACTATGTTGAGTGTGGCGTCGGGTGTGGCGTTGACCTTGATGTCCATCGTCACGTCAGCCCCGTTGTTGGCATAGGCCGGCGCAGCCTCCCTGCCCTGCTCGGCGGCGGCAGAGGCGGCCTCCGGCGAGGGCAGGAATCTCACGAAGTCTCTGTTCTCCTCGGCAGTGATGCCGGAGTTGTAGAAGAGTGCCGAGCCTCCCTCCTCGCCCACGGCGTCCAGCTCGCCGGTGAGCATCACGTTGCGCGTGGTGCCGCTGAGGTTGAGGCGTCCGTCGGTGAACACGGTGCCCCAGAACGGCCTCGACGGCTGCTGTACCCAGTTGACGGTGAGCAGGCTGTTGAGCAGGAAGTCAATGTTGTAGTTGAAATTAAAGAGGTAGTGGTGGTTGACGCTCCCCTTGACGTGAGCCTCGTTGCCGTAGGGGTCGCGCAAGGTGAATCCCGTAAAGTCAATAGTGTCGGGCCTTATCCGCATGGGCTGGTTCTCCATCGTGTAGAGCGTGCCCAGGATCTTCGGACGGAACTTTATGTAGTTGATAGTCTCATCGGCCTCCATCTGCACGTACTTGAAAGAACCGAACAGGTGGAAGTTGCCCGTGGTCGTGCCCTCCAGGTCATCGATGAACTTACCTACATATTTATTAAGGAACTGCAGATTGGTCTTCTCCGAGGCAAAGCGGAAGTCCAGTTGCTTGTCGCGCAGCATCACCAGGCCGTCAATCAGAGTGGAGTCCTGCTCTGAGCGCTGCGACTTAGCCTTGACCGTCAGTCGGCTTTCAGCGGGGTAGAACATGCCCTTTGCCCAGAGCATGCCCAGGTCGGCGCCGTTGAATCGGAAATCCCTCACCGTGAGATCGGCGGTCACCTCCCCGTCGGCATTGTCGGTAGAGTTGGTGATGCTGCCGCTGGCCTTGCCACCGAAGGTGACGGGCTTGAAGTTGGTCAGCCCCAGCAGATAGGCCACCTCCACGTCGTTGAGCTTCACCGCTAGGTCGTGGCGCCCCTTGCCCAGATCGGCATTGACGCTCACAAACTGCTGCCCCCTCGACACTATCAGGTCGCTGATGCGCAGCTCCCCCTTGTCGTAGTCGATGGTTGCCGGTGCGATGCTCCATGCCGTGTCGGCCACAAACAGGTTGGTGGGCAGAATGCGCGTGTGGACGCTCAGCTGTCCGCCCTCGGTGCGGCGCAGATGGGTGTCGGCCAGCAGGCTGCCGTAGGTGTGGCCTCTCTGCATGTCCTTCCATAGCACCTCGGTATTGATGCTGTCGGTGCGTCCGCTGAGGTGGGCCTCCACCCTCACCGGCACCGCGTTGAAATACTTGGTGGTCATCAGCGAACCCCTCAGCGAGTCGCCGTCGGTATTGAAGAAGGCGCTCGTGCTGCCGTACCTGTTGCCCCCCATGCTAAACGAGGGCGCCGTCAGGGTGAGCACCATATTCTCATCCATGCGCCCCCTCACCTCTATCGGCTCGTCAAGAACCATCTCGCTGCCCAGCAGCTCCGTCAGCAGCGCCTCGTTGGAGAAGGTGAGAGATAGAGAGGCAGGCCCTGCCCAGGCGCCCGGCCTCCACCCCGCCCCATCGAGAAGCGAAAGGTTGGAGAGCAGCTTAAGGACAGAGTGGTTAGAAGCAGCCCCTGCCGCCTTGCTCCTCTCCCCTGAGGGGGAGCTGGTGGGGACTCTGGCGCCGGAGGAGGCTCCCTTCACCCTCATCTCCACCCCGTCGGCATTGGCAGTCAGCAGGTAGTGGCCGTCGTCGCCGCTGTTGCAACGGAACGCCACCTCGCCCAGCGAGGCGAGCATGCCCTGCCTCAGCGTGCCGCGCCCGTTGATGTCGATGGCGCCCTGCGCGCTGCGCCGTCCCTGTGCCGAGAGGGCGAGCTGTGCGTCGTTCACCGCCAGGCTTGCGGTCCACTCGCCGCTGTGCAAGGCCGCCTCCATGTCAACATTGGATAACGTGCGGCCGTCGTAGGTCATGCTGCCCAAGTGGCCCTTGGCGTTCAGCTCCATGGGCATCTCCACTCTGGCCTGCGCCATCACCGCCGAGCCGCTCAGTGTGCAGTCCTCAGCCTTCAGCCGTTCGGTGCTGACGGCGAGGTCGCTCAGGCTGTAGGTCAGGCGATAAGGCCCGCGGCCCTCCACCCTCACGTCAGCGCGGCATCTGCCCACGCCCGCATCCACATCGCCCACAAACGAGGCCCTGCCCCCCGCCATGCTCAGATGGCCGGAGAGCTCCACCTCCCCTATGGCGGGCAGCCCTGCCGCCAGCGTCCTCCCCCCTGAGGGAGAGCTGGAGGGGGCTCCGGAGTTGGATGAGACTTGTGCTATGGAGTCAGAGGGCACCAGCGGCCTCCCCCCTGAGAGGGAATTGGAGAGGACTTTGGAGTTAGAGAGGACTCCTGCCAGGGCTTTCGTCTTCACCCTCACGTCAGCCTCCAGGGCGTCCTGCCAGTTGTAGGCAGAGGCGATATCGGCCCACAGCACCTCGCTGCCGCCGTTGCGGACGCTCACCTCCGCCCTCACGGGGCGCAGGCGGTCGTCGGGAGCCTTGCTCCATCTTCCCTTGATATCATAATGCTCGCCCTGCGCCAGCACAGAGGCGTTGATGTCGGCAAACGCCACCATCTCGCCGATGGAAGGCAACGCCGGCGCCAGAACTCTCCCCTTTGAGGGGGAGCTGGAGGGGGCTTTGGAGCCGGAGGGGGCTTTGGAGCCGGTGGGGGCTTTAACCACCACCCTCGACTTCGTCACCCTCGCCTCGGTGATAAAGGGCAGCAGCCCCTTGCCGGAATTCTTCAGGCAGAAGGACAGGCCGTCAATATCAATCAGGTCAGCCGTTGGAGAGTCGGAGTCGGGAGTTTGACGAGCGGCGCCCAGCTCCTTGCGCCATTTCGCCCTTGCCATCAGTCCGGTAAGGGCTATATCGTTGTATGAGAGATCCATGTCCCTCACCAGCAGTCGGCTAATCACCACCTGCAAGCCCTGCTTGGCATCGTCGCGCGGTTTGAGGCTGTCCACTGCAAACTGCCAGTTGCCCTGCTCGCCGTCGGCCTGCCTGAGCATCACCTTGGAGCCCAGCACCTTGAGGCTGCCAATCCTGACCGTCCTGTCCGTCAGCAGCGCCATGAGGTCCACCGTGGCCACCGTGCGCTCTGCGCAGATCAGCGAGTCGCCCTGCTGGTCGAAGATGAGCAGGCTGTCTATCGTTGCCGAGCTGAAGAGGTCGAGCCTCACTCGCGCCACCTCCACCCGTGTGCCCAGCTTGCTACTCAGCGCATCGGCGGTCTGGCGTGCCATCCACCGCTGCACCCCGGGCAGCGCAGCCAGCAGCAGCACGGCGAGGTAGAGAGCCACCAGCAGGCCCACCACGGCAGTCAGGATATATCGCAGGCGATTCATCAGTTTCATTACCCGCCCGGCACGGGCGGCAAACGGTTATCGCCGCGAAGTTAAGAAAAAAGAATGAGTCTGCCAAATCTTTATGACCATCCTATCCTAATAAGCCTGCTCGTGAACCCCCTTGACGGCACGCCCACTGGGGTCGTTGAGATTACGGAAGGCCTCGTCCCACTCCAGGGCAGTGGCTGTAGAGCAAGCCACGCTGGCCTCGCTGGGCACGCTGCGCGCGGCGCTCTGGCTTGGAAAATGCTCGGCAAAGATTGAACGATAGTAATACTCCTCCTTGTTTCTGGGAGGATTGATGGGGAATCGCTCGGCGACATGAGCCATCTGCTCGTCGGTAACGGCAGCGGCAGTCATGGCTTTAAGTGTGTCTATCCATGAGTAGCCTACCCCGTCGCTGAACTGCTCCTTCTGCCTCCAGGCAACTTCCTCCGGCAGCATATGGGCAAAGGCCCCACGCAGGATATTCTTCTCCATCGTCTTGCCGGGACACATCTTGGCTGCAGGGTTAGTACGCATCGCCACATCAAGGAAATCCCTGTCGAGAAAAGGCACACGCCCCTCCACGCCCCAGGCAGAAAGGCTCTTGTTAGCCCGCAGGCAGTCATAGAGATGGAGCTTGGCCAGTTTCCTGACCGTCTCCTCATGAAAAGCCTGTGCCGACGGTGCCTTGTGGAAATAGAGATAGCCACCAAATATCTCATCAGCACCCTCACCCGAGAGCACCATCTTGATGCCCATCGACTTGATGACGCGGGCCAGCAAATACATAGGCGTAGAGGCGCGGACGGTGGTTACATCGTAGGTCTCGATAAAATATATCACGTCGCGAATGGCGTCGAGACCCTCCTGGATAGTATAGTTGATCTCGTGGTGGACTGTGCCTATGTGGTCAGCCACCAAGCGAGCCTTGGCCAGATCGGGCGCTCCCTTAAGCCCTACGGCAAAGGAGTGGAGGCGCGGCCAGTAGGCTTTGGTGCGTGAATCGTCCTCTATACGCATCTCTGCATACTTCTCGGCGATGGCGGAGATAATGCTGCTGTCAAGCCCTCCGCTAAGCAGCACGCCATAGGGCACGTCGCTCATAAGCTGTCGCTTGACGGCAGCCTCCAACGACTGGCGCAGAGCAGCCACGCTAGAGGGGTTGTCCTTAACTGCAGCGAAGTCCATCCAATCACGACGGTAATAGCGTACCATTTTCGGATAGCCGTCGTTATTACTCTGCCCGCTGTAGGCATAGTGGCCAGGCAGGAAAGGCTCGTACTGCTCACACTGTCCCTCCAAAGCCTTGAGTTCGGATGCCACATAGACGGTGCCATCGGCATCATGGCCGATATATAGGGGAATGACGCCTATAGGGTCACGCGCTATCAGGAATCGGTCATGCTCCACATCATAAAGCACAAAGGCAAAGATGCCATTGAGTTCCTCAAGGAAGTCGATGCCCTTATCACGGTAAAGAGCCAGTATCACCTCACAGTCGCTGCCAGTCTGAAAATCATATTGGCCAGCATAGCGGCTGCGAATTTCCTGATGGTTGTAAATCTCGCCATTCACAGCCAACACCAGCTTGCCATCTGGCGAATATAGGGGCTGGCCGCCC
>CADAZW010000023.1 GCA_902792555.1 uncultured Bacteroidales bacterium
AAGGAGTACGCGCCTTTGTCGTAGACAGTTGTGAGACGATTGACATTGAGGCCATGCCTGATGCCACCTTCCTCGTGGGCAATACACTCGACACGCTGCAGACTATCGCCGCCTACCATCGCCGCCTACACACGAATCTCAGGATGGTGGGCATCACAGGCAGCAACGGCAAGACCATCGTCAAGGAGTGGCTCTACCAGCTCATAGGCCATCACCAACCCACCGTGCGATCACCGCGCAGCTACAACTCGCAGATAGGTGTGCCGTTCTCACTCATGCTTATACAGGACGACACCCAGATGGCTTTGATTGAGGCAGGCATCTCCCAGCCAGGCGAGATGGAGAGACTGGAGCCCCTCATCCTACCTCAGACAGTAGTACTTACCAATATCGGCAGCGCACATCAGGAGAATTTCCGCGACCTCAAGCAAAAGACAAGGGAAAAACTCACCCTGGCACGCAATGCCCACAAGATTGTCTATCCTGCCGATGACGCCACGATAGCAGAGACTATTGCCGAGATGGCCATACCAACTGACAGACTCTTCGGTTGGTCGATGACGGACAAGCACGCTCCACTCTATATCTCCCACGTTGAGACCCGTGAAAGCGGCAGCCTGGTGGCATACAGCATCGGGCAGAGTCAAGGCACCTACACCATCCCCTTCATTGACAACGCCTCAATACAGAACAGCATCACATGCCTGGCCACTGCCGTTAGCTTGGGTTATAACCACACTGCCGTGGCTGCCGCCATGCCAGAGCTGGAACCTATGGCCATGCGACTGGAAGTAAAGGAGGGGCAGCGCAACCTGACTGTCATCAACGACTCCTACAACTCTGATGTCAACTCGCTCAGTATAGCCCTCGACTTCATGGGGCGTCGCACAGAATCGCAAAGACACCAAGACACAGAGCCGCAGAGTCTTAGACCTCAAAACATCCTAATCCTCAGCGACATACTGCAGAGTGGCGAGGATAAGAGGCAACTCTACGCCCAAGTAGCGGAGCTGGTGGCTGCGCAACATATCGACCTACTCATTGCCATAGGCAAGGAAATAGAGCCCCACCTCCCCAGCTTCACCGTGCCTTACCATCACTTTGCATCCACCGACCATCTGTTACAAAGCCACCTGCTTGACACACTCCACGATGCCACTGTGCTCATAAAGGGAGCCCGCATCTTCCGCTTCGACAAAATCACAGCCCTGTTGGAGAAACGCGTACACGAAACCATCCTTGAAGTCAACCTCAATGCTATTGTTGACAATCTCAATCACTATCGCTCCCTCATGAAACCCGACACCAAGATTGTCTGCATGGTCAAAGCCTCAGCCTACGGAGCAGGAAGCATAGAAGTGAGCAAAACCCTGCAGGACCACAAGGTGGACTATCTGGCTGTAGCCGTGGCAGATGAAGGCGTAGCCTTACGCCAGGCCGGCATTACCAGCCACATAATGATTATGAATCCGGAGATGACCGCCTTCCACGACCTCTTCGCCTACAATCTGGAGCCCGAGGTTTACAACTTCAATCTGCTCCAGGCACTCATCCATGCCGCCAAGCGCGAAGGCGTCACTCAGTTTCCCGTCCATATCAAGCTTGACACCGGCATGCACCGCCTGGGCTTTGACCCCATCGCCGATATCGACCGGCTCATCACCCTGCTGCATGAGCAGGATGCGGTAAGACCCGTAAGCATCTTCTCTCATTTCGTAGGCAGCGACGGGGCGCAGTTCGACGACTTCACCCGTCAGCAGTTTGACATCTTCGACCAAGCCAGCCGCAAGTTGCAGCAGGCATTCCCCCGCCGCATACTGCGACATATATGCAACTCGGCAGGCATAGAGCGCTTTCCGCAATATCACCTCGACATGGTGCGCCTCGGCATAGGTCTCTATGGCATCAACCCCTTCGACAACTCCGTCATCAACACCGTATCCACTCTTCGCACTACCATCCTCCAAATTAGAGACGTGCCCCCCACCGACACCGTGGGCTACAGCCGTTGGGGGAAACTGTCACGGCCCAGCCGCATAGCCGCCATACCCATTGGCTATGCCGACGGACTCAACCGCCATCTGGGACGCGGCGTAGGCTACTGCCTGGTCAATGGGCAGAAGGCTCCGTATGTAGGCAACATATGCATGGATGTATGCATGATTGACGTTACCGACATCAGCTGCAAGGAAGGCGACAGCGTGGAAATCTTTGGAGAAAACCTACCCGTCACCGTGCTCAGCGACCTGCTCGACACCATCCCCTACGAAATACTCACCTCCGTCAGCGAACGGGTAAAAAGAGTGTATTACAATGATTGACCGCAAGACAATAGACCAAGTTTATCAGGCAACCGACATTGTTGACGTTGTCAGCGACTTTGTGTCCTTACGCAAGTCGGGAGTCAACTACAAGGGATTGTGTCCTTTCCACGAGGAGAAGACCCCGTCGTTTGTCGTCACGCCATCCAAGGGCATCTGTCATTGCTTTGGCTGCCACAAGGGCGGCAACGCCATCAACTTCCTTATGCAAATCAACAACATGACCTACCCAGAGGCCATCCGATGGCTGGCCCGCAAATACAACATAGAGGTCATTGAGACCGGCATTGACGAAAAAGCTGGCCAGGAGCGCAAGCACCGCGAAGAGCTGCTCACCCTCAACCAATGGGCAGACGATTGGTTTCAGCAGACGTTGCAGGAAACGCCGGAAGGACAAGGCATCGGACTCAGCTATCTGCGCAGCCGCCAGTTCCGCGACGATATCATCCGCAAGTTTCAGCTCGGCTACTGCCCCTCGTCGGGCTACGGTCTGGGCGACGCCGCACGCAAGAATCACATGAGTGAGAACAACCTGGTAGAGACAGGTCTCTGCATACGCACCAACAACGGCAAACTGCGCGACCGCTTCTTCGGACGCGTCATCTTCCCCGTCCACAACTATATGGGCAAAGTAGTGGCTTTCGGAGGGCGCATCCTGGAGAAGAAGGACAATGTAGGCAAATACCTCAACTCCCCGGAGTCGCCCGTCTACTCCAAAAGCAATGAGCTCTACGGCATCTACTTCGCCAAGCAGGCCATACAGCGCCAGGACTGCTGCTATCTGGTGGAAGGTTATACCGACGTCATCTCCATGCACCAGTGCGGCATAGAGAATGTGGTGGCCTCCTCCGGTACCGCCCTGACTCACGACCAAATCAGGCTGATCAAAAAGTTCACCACCAACCTCACCGTGCTCTACGACGGCGACAATGCCGGCATCAAGGCATCGCTGCGAGGCATCGACATGCTGCTTGAGCACGGTCTCAATATCAAGGTGCTGCTCCTGCCCGACGGCGACGACCCCGACTCCTTCGCACGAAAGCACACTGCAGAGGAATACGTGGACTACATCAATCAGCACCAAGTGGACTTCATTCGCTTCAAGACCGACCTCCTGCTCCGCGATGCAGGCAGCGATCTCCATGCCCGTGCCATGGTTATCAACAATATTGCAGAGAGCATTGCGCGTATCGACGACACCATCACCCGCTCACTCTACATTACCGAATGTGCCAACATCACCAGAGTACGTGAAGAAAACATCATTGAGGCTGTCAACTCACTGCGTAATCGCCTCAAGCTTGCAAAGATACAGGAAAACCAACGGGAAAGGGCTAAAAACGAGACAGCCCAGCCCCAGGAGGAAGCAGCCGCTCCAAAGAAACTGGAAACAGCCAGGAGGATACCGTCAAAACTGGCAGTGGCTGAGGCCAATCTGATGAAATATCTCATACGCTATGGCGAAAAGATAGTAGGCCAATATAATAATGACGACAACACATCCAGCCCCGTCACCTTTGCCAGCTATGTTAGCGCCCTTATGAGCAACGATGACATCAGCTTCACCCACCCGCTCTACAGCACCATTATGCAGGAACTGCTCAGCAATCAGGATAAGCCGTCATTCACCGCCAGCAATCATCTGCTCTCCCATCCCGATGACGCCATACGCGAATATGCCCTGTCACAGATCTCCGACAATACGGCATCCGTCACCATAGATGAGCAAGCCATCACTGACCACCTCGACGAAACGGCAATAAAACTGGTCAGCGACCTAACCCTCGCCACCATTGCCGACAAGATTACCGAACTCACCCACCTCATCAACAGCGGCACCCTTACCGACGAGCAGATTACCGACAAGACCATTGAGCTGGCCACTTACAAACAGGCACAGATTGAACTCAAGAAGAACAAACGCTGAAAAGCCCCTCATTCCTAATTCCTAATTCCTAATTCCTAAATGCACATCGCCATACTCGACGCCCACCCACTCAATCCCGGCGACCTCTCATGGAAGCCCCTTGAGCAGCTTGGCACCCTAAGCATCTATCCGCGCACAGCCCCGTCGGAGACCTACCAGCGAGCCAAAGATGCCGACATCGTCATCACCAACAAGGTATGCTTCGACCGCCAGCTACTTGAGCAGCTGCCCAAGCTGCGCTGCATAGTCGTTACCGCCACGGGCTACAATGTGGTGGACCTTGAGGCCGCCACCAAGCACGCCATAGTGGTATGCAACGCCCCGGCCTACTCCACGGCCTCGGTGGCGCAGCATGTCTTTGCCCTACTGCTGAATATCAGCACCCATGTTGCCGACTATGCCCACGGCAACCGGGCAGGGCGCTGGACCTCCAGCCCCGACTTCTGCTATATTGAGCAGCCGACCATAGAGCTTGCCGGCAAGACTCTGGGCATAGTAGGCCTTGGCAACATTGGCTCAGCTGTGGCAAGCATCGGTCATGCGATGGGCATGCACATCATAGCCCTCACAGGCAAGGATGCCTCTGCCCTGCCCCGCTACGTGAAGAAAACCGACTTCGACACACTCCTTCAGCGGTCAGACATCGTCAGCCTCCACTGCCCTCTCACGCCTGACACTCGCCACCTTATAAATCCACGCACACTCGCGCGCGCCAAGCACGGCATGATACTTATCAACACAGCTCGCGGCCCCCTCGTTGACGAGCAGGCTGTGGCTGATGCACTGCACAGCGGCCAGCTGGCTGCCTTCGGAGCCGATGTGCTCAGCCAGGAGCCACCCAAGGCCGACAACCCACTGCTCTCTGCCCCCAATGCCTTCATCACTCCCCACATAGCATGGGCAACCCTCGAAGCACGCCAGCGACTCATGCAGATAACCATCGACAACGTGCGCGCCTTTATCAGCGGCAAGCCGCAGAACGTCGTAAACAAATAAATCGTAATTTGTAATTTGCTAAATTGTAAATAAAAAGATGCCTTTCGAACTTCCCACATTCTATCAGATACTCGACTTCATCGGCACCCTTGCCTTTGCCATCTCAGGCACCCGCCTGGCCGCCGCCAAGCATTTTGACCTCTTCGGAGCCTACGTGGTAGGTGTGACCACCGCCATCGGCGGCGGCACGATGCGCGATGTGCTGCTCGGCACCCAGCCCTTCTGGATGACCAACGCCTTCTACCTCATCTGCTCCGGCATCGCCGTGGTATGGGTTGTGCTGTTCCGCCGCCACCTGGTGCGTCAGGACAACACGTGGTTCCTGTTCGATACCATCGGCCTTGCCCTCTTCACCGTGGTAGGCATAGAGAAGACGCTCGCCTTCGGTCTGCCCATGTGGTGCGCCGTCATCATGGGAGCCATGACCGGTGCTGCCGGCGGTATACTGCGCGATGTACTGATTAACGAGGTGCCCCTCATCTTTCGCAAGGAGATTTATGCCCTGGCCTGTGTGCTCGGCGGCATCGTCTTCGCCATCTGCCACAAACTCGGCCTTGACCACAATATCACCGCCATCATTGCCGGTTCATCCGTAATCATCATGCGCCTGCTGGCGGTAAAGTACCACCTCTCCCTGCCCAAGCTAAAAGTAGAAGGAACCAAAGAGGGAGAATAGCGACTGACCCCCTGGGCAATAAAAGGAGGGATGGCACGTGTGTCATCCCTCCTTTTGTCGTTACCGC
Source organism: uncultured Bacteroidales bacterium (assembly GCA_902792555.1). Lineage (GTDB taxonomy): Bacteria > Bacteroidota > Bacteroidia > Bacteroidales > Bacteroidaceae > UBA6382. The sequence continues at coordinate 5,988 of CADAZW010000023.1, forward strand.
CGCCGCGGCGGCTATTGCAGTCAGCAGCCTACCTCTTCACCTTCTTACCGTTGAGGATGTAGATCTTGCCCTTTTGTAATTGACCGTTGACCTTGCGGCCGCTGAGGTCGTAGATTGATTGACCATTGCCAACTCCTAACTCCTCATTCCTAACTCCTAACTCATCTATGCCCGTCATTTCGCCGGCCTTGATGACGAGGGTCTCGACAGAAGGGCCACCGCCGATAAGTCGGTCGTCAATGCCATAGATGCCGTCAGCCTTGATAACCGAGGGCGAGGGCTGCTCGATGTAGCAGTTGGAGAGCGTGATGCCGCTCCAGTCGCAGATGCAGCCGTAATCGCAAGCGGGTATTGAAATGTCAGAGTTGTCGATTATGAGCGAACTCCCTTCCTCGCCGGTAATGCCGTAGTAGAAACCGTAGTAGAGACCGTCGTCGACCATCTCTATGTCGGCGTCCTTAATGGTGAGGGTTGCTGCTCCCTCTTCGACTCCAAGAAATATGCCGATGCCACCGAAATCTTCATACTTTTTCTTCAGCGTCAGCTTGCCGCCAGTGATGGTGGTGTTGGCAAAGAGGCGTATCATAGTTGAGATAGATGTAGACGTAAGCGTGCTGTTGCCAATGACGTTGATGGTGAGGTCTTCGATGCTATTTTCCACTATCCAGTCATCATAGGCGCAGTCGCCGCTGATGGTGAGGGTGTTGCCTACGGGTTCGTAGCTGAACACTCCGTCGTGGAGGATATCGGTGAAGTTGGCGGAGTTGACGCCTACGCCGGCAATGGTCAGATCATAAGGTGTAACCTCATCAACAACTACCAAGCCGGCATATATGTTCGCGCCGTCAGTGGTTATATTTTCCAGGTCTTTGCTATAGTATGCGCCCTCAGGCTCGGTGATAGCCAGGTCATGAGCAAAGTCAATGTTGACGAGACCAGTAAAGGCAGATCTTGGAGTGTCGTTAGGCTCAAAAGTGAGCCTACCCTTGTTGTAGGAAAGCTTGTGGTCACCCGTTCCGCCTATCGCTGCCTGGCCTTTGAACTCGAAAGTGGGGCCGTCCACTGTCGCCTCTCCACGGAGGGTGCCGTCGCCGGTAATGGTGGTGTTACGGCAAAGTTGGAAGACATTGTCGCGAACCTTTATGTCGCTTTCGCCTGTCAATTTAATTGTCAGTTCGTCAATGTCGGAGTTCAAAACTGCGTCGGATACGTCGTCGGACTCAATCTTCACATCGTTGAGGGTGAGGGTCTGGCTCTCGGGGTTGTAGGAGATGCCGTCGCCAGTGTAGTCCTTGCAGCAGAAGCCACTGACGGGGCCCTTGAGATTGCCGTCCACATAAGCGCCGTAGAGCTGATGGTCGCAGACGTAGAGGGGATAGTCTATCCACTCCACGTCGCCGCGAATCCAGGTACCATCGTCAATGTTGGAGTTCTGGGAGACGGCGTCATAGCGATACATCGCCTTCTTCTCTTCATTGAACCATGTATATCTGCTGTGCAGCCTCACGCCGTCGCCAAGCTTGAGGGCCTTGGTGGTGCCGATATCGGCTGTCTCGCCGGCAAACTTATAGAGCGCACCGCTGCCGGAGGACTTCCGGATGAGCAGGTTAGAAGTACCCCATCCTACGAATCCGTAAGTCTTGCCCTTGAATGTATGCGTACCTCCCGAGCACTGCAGGATCATGTCCAGCTCGGTGCCGCTGCCGGTGTTATACAGGCCGAGGGCACCCGCCTCAGTGGATGTGATATTGAGGTTGCCCGAGCCGCCGACGGTGAGAGTCTTGGTGGCGTAGATGCCGTAGTTGCCGGCATTGATGTTGTTGGTGCCAACCACGTCAATCGTTACGCCCTCGTCAAGCACTGCCATTCCGCAGGTGAGGACGCTGCCGGTGTTGCCATGCTCCACGGTTGTGGCATTGTCGAGGGTAAGAGTCTTGGTGGAGGGCACATAATTCACGCTCATCGGGCCGCTGCTGATGTAGGGGCTGCCCACGTAGATAGGGGCATAATCAACATTGTAAACATTGTTCAGTTGCTTGCCGGCCACGTAGATGGGCAGCTTTTTCTTGATGGAGGACAAGGTCACCGCGCCTTTGGCCATCTCTCCGCCGTTCTGAGCCACACATTTTTTCGTTGCATCGAAGTAGCAGCCTGGCAGAGTTTTGCCATCTATGTAGCCGAAGTCCATGTTGTCGAGATTTAAGGTATAGACATTGTGGATGGCACCCTGTGCGCCTTCAAAGTTGTAGCCAAAATCGTCCTCAGTCGTCTTTGAGAGCGTGAGCACTTCGTTAGTGGCTCCGTTGCCATAGTAGCCATACTTGGCACCCTTGCTGCCAAAGTATCCCGTGGTGTTTAGAGTGACACTGGCTCCTGCGCGGGTGCTGATGCCGCTCTCTTTGTTGGAGGTGAGGTACACACGAGCACAATCGCCGGTGATTGTGGTTTTGGTGTTGGGGAAGGCAAACACGTCGTTGTCGGTGGTCCAGTGCTGATCAGCACCGGTGAACTTGAGGGTAGCCTCACCTATGTCCGTCCGTAGGTCGATGCCAATGGGGGCATCGTCGCCAGTGGCCTCAAACTGCACGCCGTCGAGGGTGAGAGTCTTGGCGCCCGGGGCGTAGCTTACCGTTCCTGCGGTGATGTATGGGCTATGGACACTGCTGTTATTGCGGTTGTTCACATGGGTGCCGGCGACATAGATAGGATAATAGGTAAACTTATCCGTACTCTCAAACCAAGTACCATTGGTAATGCCATTAGCCTTGGCTATGTCTGAATTAACCATCATATAGTGGTTGGTCTGATTGAAATAGGTATTAGTTGTCCAGATGTCCATACCGTCCATCACGAGGTTACCGGTAAAGACATTACCCTTTTCTGATCCAGCGAACTTATAGATGGTGTTGTCGGCATACTTCTTGAGGGTGAGTGTGCCGTGGTTTTCTCCCCAGAATCCATAGTTACGGCCTTTTGCCTCGAGGAGAGCCATCTGCACGGTTACGTTACAATCGTTAAAGGTGGAGATGGCGGCTCCCCCTTCGGATGTGAGTTTCAGTGTGCCGCTGCCCGTCAGCTTGGTGTCAGCGCGAGGCCGCATCACGGGAACCCCGGAACCAGTGACGGTAATGTCGTTGGTACCGGTGGACTCAATCTCAAGGTCTTTTACATTGTAGTTATCTACAAACGCAGAGACCGAGCTGTAAGTCACGCCGTCAAGCGACAGCTTTTTCTTAGAGTATTCGATAGTGCCTGCCGTTTTGCCGGAGGGGGCTACAGTCCAAGGGGTCGTAGCAGTAGCGCGCACCGGCAGTCCTCCCACATAGAGGCCGTTCACAAAACCGATGTTTGTTGCAACGCTGCCATCTGCGTTTTCTGTGCGCTTTTGAGAAGCGTCATACTGCCTGTCACTCAGCAGCATACCATAGTCATCCATGGTCCAGTAGTTAAAGCGCGATACTGCGGCATAAGTATCGCCGGCGGTAACATAGATTTCCGCACATGAAGTGTAAAGTCCGCACTTACTGTTACTATCATTATAGCCGATGATGCCAAAATGAGTGGACTCTATGTGGAGCAATAAGTTCCAGATATTCAGCTCAGCGTTGTCATTTTTGAAAAATATGGCAGCATAACTACCATCGGTTTCGGATGCTGTGTTAGTGATTTTTACAGTAGCTTGTGTCCCTTCTGCAGACTTAGGTCCGTCAAGAACTACCCTCTCGGTGGCATAGATGGTGTTAGCCTTGCCAGAAGAATTGAGCTCGTTCCCATTTTTAAAATATACAGTTATGCCTGGTGTCTGGATGTGTATGCAAGCTGTATTTGTACAACTCATCTTTACACCGTTGAAGGTCAAAGTGGAACCACTGAAGGTGATGGTTCCCGCTGTCTTGCCTGAGGGATTGATGTTGTTTTTGTTGTCATCAGTCACCCTTACGCCACCAACCCAAATATCGTAGTCGGCAGCCCAGACATTGGTCAGAAACGCTCCTGCCAAGAGGAGTAACAGAGAAGTAAAGATTCTTTTCATATCAGTTGGTTTTAAAGTTTATATTACTCTTTGTGGACAAAATTAACACATTTTTCTAATAAACAAAACGAAAAAGAGGCAAAATTCTATAAATCTTGCCTCTTCCTCCTTGGTTATTACATCCCTACTTCTTCACCTTCTTGCCGTTGAGGATGTAGATCTTGCCCTTTTCGGGGTTAGCTACCTTGCGGCCCTGCAGGTCGTAGATTGATTGACCATTGCCAACTCCTAACTCCTCATTCCTAACTCCTAACTCATCTATGCCTGTCATCTCGCCGGCCTTGATGACGAGGGTCTCGGTATCATCGCCGGAGCCGATGGGGAAGTCGTCAATGCCATAGATGCCGTCAGCCTTGATAACCGAGGCCTCGGGCTGCTCGATGTAGCAGTTGGAGAGCGTGATGGCACTCCAGTCGATGATGCAGCCGTAAGAGTGAGCAGATACTGAGATGTCGGAGTTGTCGATTATGAGCGAACAATCTGCAGTGCCGGTAATGCCATAATCAAAGCCTTCGCCTGCCACCTCTATGTCGGCATCCTTAATCGTAAGAGTTGCTGCTGCTTCTTCTTCTCCAATATATATGCCTAAGGCATTATTGCCTGCCGCCTCACTTTTCAGTGTCAGCTTGCCGCCAGTGATGGTGGTGTTGGCATAGAGACGTATTAGAGTATAACCGGATTTTGCCGTCAACGTGCTGTTGCCAATGACGTTGATGGTGAGGTCTTCAATCCTGCTTTCCACTGTCTTGTACTCATAGTCGCAGTAGCCGCTGATGGTGAGAGTGTTGCTCTCGGGGTCGTAGCTGAACACTCCGTTGTGGAGTATGTCGGTGCAGTTGGCGGCGTTGACGCCTACGCCGGCGATGGTCAGGTCATAGGGTGTAACCTCATCAACAACTACCAAGCCGGCATATATGTTCGCGCCGTCAGTGGTTACATTTGTCAGGACTTTGCTATAGTATGCGCCCTCGGGCTCGGTGATAGCCAGGTCAGGGGCAAAGTCAACGTTGGCGAGACCAGTAAAGGCGGATCTTGGATTGTCGTTAGGCTCAAAGGTGAGCTTACCCTTGTTGAAGGTAAAATGGCAGAGACTTCCTCCGCCTATCGCTGTCTGGCCTTTGAACTCGAAGGTGGGGCCGTCCACCACGAGGTCGGGATCTTCGCCGCCTACCAACCATATACCATAGCCGTCGTCGGCTGTCGCCTCTCCACGGAGGGTGCCGTCGCCGGTAATGGTAGTGTTACGGCAAAGTTGGAAAACATTGTCGCGAACCTTTATGTCGCTTTCGCCTGTCAATTTAATTGTCAGATCGTCAACGCCTTCGTTCTTCACCGCGTCGAATACGTCGTCGGACTCAATCTTCACATCGTTGAGGGTGAGGGTCTGGCTCTCGGGGTTGTAAGAAATGCCTTTGCCGGTGTACTCCTTGCAGCAGAAGCCGCTGGCGGGGCCCTTGAAATTGCCGTCCACATAAGCGCCGTAGAGCTGATGGCCGCAGACGTAGAGGGGATAGTCTATCCATTCCACGTCGCCGCGAATCCAGGTACCATCGTCAATGTTGGAGTTCTGGGAGACGGCGCCATAGCGATACATCGCCTTCTCTTCCTCATTGAACCATGTATATCTGCTGTGCAGCCTCACGCCGTCGCCAAGCTTGAGGGCCTTGGTGGTGCCGATGTCGGCTGTCTCGCCGGCAAACTTATAGAGCGCACCGCTGCCTTTCTTATTGATGGCGAGTGAGGCGGTATTCCATCCCCGGAAGCCGTAGGTCTTGCCCTGGAATGAGTGGACGCCGCCCGAGCACTGCAGCGTGAGGGTGCGCTCGTTTGCGTTGTCATTTATCCCAAGGGCCCCCATCTCAGTGGATATGATATTGAGGTTGCCCGAGCCGCCGATGGTGAGGTCTTTGTTAGCCCAGATGCCGTAGTTGCCGGCAGTGATGTTGTTGTTGCCAACCACGTCAATCGTTACGCCCTCGTCCAGCACTGCTATGCCGCAGGTGGTGACAGCGTTGTTGTTGCCATGCCCCACGAACGTGGCATCGGTGAGGGTGAGAGTCTTGGTGGAGGGCACATACTTCACGCTCATCGGGCCGCTGGTGATGTAGGGGCTGCCCACGTAGATAGGAAGATCGCTTCTGGTTATGTTCAGCTGCTTGCCGGCCACGTAGATGGGCAGCTTTTCCTTGATGGACATAAGTGTCACTTTACCCTTGGCCATCTCTCCGCCGTTCTGCGACACCCGTTTGTTCGCTTCATCGAAGTAGCAGCCAGCCTGATAGCCGTTGCTTAAGTAGGCGAAGTCCATGTTGTTGAGCTGGAGCTTCATCACGCTACGGATGGCGCCCTCTTCGCCCTCAAAGGTGTAGCCGAAAGTGTCCTCTGTCGTCTTTGAGAGCGTGAGCACTTCGTTAGTGGCTCCGTTGCCATAGTAGCCATACTTGGCGCCCTTACTGCCAAGATATCCAGTTGTGTTTATGGTCACGCTGGCAGAGTAGCGGGTGGTGATGCCACTCTGATTGTTGGAGGTGAGGTAAACGCGGGGGCAGCTGCCGCTGATGGTAGTCGTAGATGAGAGGTCAAACACCTCTTTGTCGGTGGTCCAGTGCTGGTCGGCGCCGGTGAAGTTGAGGGTCAAGCCATCCAGGCCCGTCCCCACATAGATGCCGGTGGGTGCATCGGTGCCGGTGGCCTCAAACTGCACTCCGTTGAGGGTGAGAGTCTTGCTGCCGGCATCATATATCACCTTACCGCCGGTGATGTATTGGCTGAGCACATTGTCCCTGTTGCGCTCGTTCACATGGGTGCCTGCGACATAGATGGGATAGTAGGTGAACGCATTAGTGCTCTTGAACCATGTGCCGGTGGAAGGTCCGTTTGACGTGGTGGCTACCGCATCGTTGTAATACATCTTATACTCTTTCAAGTTAAAATAAGAGTTAGGCGTCCAGATGTCCATGCCGTCCATCACCACCTTGCCCATATAGAGATTGCAATTGTCGCCCATAAACTTATAGACGCTATTGCTGCTATACTTGTTGAGTGTGAGGGTGCCGGCTTTTTCGCCATAGAAGCCGTAATCCGCGCCCTTGGCCTCAAGCATGTCGATATTCACGGTTACATTGGCGCCATTATATGTCGAGATGGCGCTTGAGGCGGTGGATGTCAGCGAGAGAGAGCCGGTGCCCGTAATTGTGGTATTGGCTCTCGGCACTATAGCATGCATGCTGGTGGTTATCTTGTTGGTGCCCTTGCAGGTGATTTTGAGATTCTCTACGTTGTAATTTTCAACAAATCTGTCGGATCCGTTGTAGGTCACACCGTCAAGAATGAGTTCTTTGTTTAAATAATATACAGTGCCGGTCATGTTTGGATGTTTCACATCACGGCGTGAAGTGGCTTGGGCATTCACCATCCTGCCGCAGATATAAATGCCATTCTTCCATGTGACAGAATTAGCGATACTGCCGTCTGCTTTCTCAGTGCGCTTATTGGATGTGTTGTAGGTTACTCCGTCAGCCATCTTGCAACCTGCACTATACGTGGAAGAAAATCTCGTTATAGCAGCAACTGAGCTGTTTTTGGATTCGGCCTTGATTTCAGAGCTTGACGAATACAGAGTTGCAGACAGGCTGGCATCATTGGGGCCCTGAATGGCATAGTAGTTAGATGTACAGGTGAGGTACAGGCCCCATATATCCAGAGTGCCGTCACTTCTGAACCACAGGGCTGAGTAGTATCCGCTCTCTGGTGCGGTGCAGTTGAAGGTCACACGGGGATTGCCCGCATCTGTTGCTGAGGTTTCACCGTAATCACACAGTATTACGGGGCAGTTGGCATAAAATGTGTTAGCACCAGTGGAGGTGAATGTGTTCGTACCTTCGAATTTTACACCTACCCCCTCCATCTCCACGTCAATACAGCATTTGTCGGTGGTCATGGTTACATTTTGGAATACCAGGCTCTTGTAAGTGCTGTTGTAGCTGATGGTACCGGCGGTCTTGCCGGCGGGACTGATGTTATCCTTGTTGGCATCAGTCACCTGCACGCCGCCTACCCAAATATTGTAGGTGTCGGCCAGCGCAGTAGTCATGAAGGCTCCTGCCATCATGAACAGAAAGGAAGTAAAAAGTCTCTTCATATCAGTTGGTTTTAAAGTTAATATCCAAAACAATCGCCGATGTCTGCATTTCTTGAAAGCAAAGTTACCTCTTTTTTCTGTAACGACAAAAAAAACAGGGCAGAAATTGCTAATTCTCAACCACAAAATCAATGATTGCATAGCCATATCAGCCCACATGACGAAAGGAGTCACGCTGCGCCGTTTCCCCGGATAAAAAAATGGCGGGATCAGCACAAATCTTAGTCTGAAATGGGGCTGTATGCTTTATTCTTAGTATTTTTGCGACATAACTAACTTACAATAAGACAGACATGAAAAAGATTATCGTTATCGACGGCGGCCGCTCAAGCGCCAGTACCGCGACGAGCACTGGGAGCAAGACCTGCAGCGCGCATACGATGCCGGCCGCCGCATGGCAGAAACAATAACCGGCAAGCAATAGCCATAAATTATGGCAACAATATAGCAATTGGTACAGATTACACTACCTGCGAAATGGTCATACGCCCCCGGCGCTGTTAAGTTTGTATCATACGCCTCCGGCGCTGTTAAGTTTGTATCATACGCCCCCGGCAGCTAGCTGCCACCCCCTCTATCTTAGAGGGGGAGCCGTCTCCCTATCTTCAAATGCAGAACGACTTGCGGTAGAATGGCATGCAAGCTCCCCTCTAAGATAGAGGGGGTGGCCCAAGGGCCAGGGGCGTATGAAAGTAACCATGACCGATGGGGTCGAATGAAATAACAGTTATTGCCAGATTAATGCCAACATCTGTATCATTGCCATAAATTATTCGGATAGCCATCTCAGCCCCAAGCACTTCACCCCGCTGGAGATAGAGAGCACTACAAACATCATCCTCTCGCTCATCACTCCTAAGGAAGGCAAAGCCGACTGACTCCCTACGACGCAGGGCTGGCACTGCGCCAAAGCAATGCCCCCAGCATTTCCTTAATTCAATATCAGAATTGCAAAGATTTGTTAAAAATACTGCAAACATAGGCAACATAGGCACTAAAAAAAAAGCAGTATTCGCCATTTTCTATATACTCTTCTTATAGAATTATATATTATATTGAATATATAATATATAATTTGAATTAAAGTTATACCATTGATATTCAAAGAGATAACTTTTTCAATTGAGGGAAAAATGGGTTGTTATGAAAATACTACATACTTTAATGCCTATGTTGCCTATATTTGACAACAAAATCTTGGCTGAATATAGGCAACATAGGCAACATAGGCACTAAAAAAAAGGCAGTATTCCGCAGAAAAAGAAATCTAATCGCGTCGAAACTACCAACTTCGACGCGATTAGATTTGACTTCGACGCGATTAGATTTCGTTTCAAGGCTTTTAGATTTGCCGCCAAGGCTCTCAGATTTCCTTTTGTCGGACCGCGCTTGCAGCGCGACCACCGACGAAATCTTCGCGCGACGAAATCTTCGCGAAGGCTTCGCCTTTGACTTCGACGCGATTAGATTTGACTTCGGCGCGATTAAACACATCCGCGCAATAACAAGAAAGAGATACTCCCGCTGCCTATTGGCTTCGGGAGTATCTCTTGTCTCGCTGTGAGGGTACTACCACTTATTGAAAGCAGAGGCTCTTTTTTCAGTTCTCGCCCATTGCGCGCAGGTATTCTTGCCAGAGGGCGTCGATGCTATGGCCAGGGCCGAGGGCGTAGGCGAGGGCGCCGTCCCATGACCAAGGCTTGACCTCTATGCACGAGCGGTTGATCTTGCGGATGATGTCGGGGTCGCGGGTCTGGCGCAGCCAGTTGAGGAAATATCCCACGTGGCGATAGCCGTCATGGTAGCTGCCGCCGCGCGGGCGGTCGGTGGCGTCGTGAAATCCGCCGCAGGCTACGCGCACGGCATCGGCAATGCCCTCTATGACTTCCCAGCCTATGGAGCCCTCTCTGTACTCCTGGCCGGCAGGACTGTGCTGCAAGGCGTGGGTGAGCTCATGGAGGAGCACTCCACGTGTCTCAAAGTCTACGCGCGCAGTGTCGTTGTAGATGAAGGAGCGCTCGATATGGCCGGTGGTGTAGGTGATGGAGGTGCGGCCCTGCCTGTCGTCCATCCACGAGATGCCGTCAGCGTCGCGCAGCTCATAGTCCAGCGTGCCGAGGGTGGGCATCATGCTGTCGGCAGGAGTGAAGTAGAGGGCGCGCATCACCTCGCGCGCCACGCTGCGTATGTAGGCATCGGGATCAGGTATGAGCGAATGGTAGATGATGGAGCCCTTGGTGCGCGGGGCGTGGTCGAGGAAGTGAATGGTCTGCAGATGTTTGTCCCACTCCTTGTCCTCGGCGGTCAGCTCGCGGCTCATGCGCCGGGCTATCGAGGCGCTGGCTTGGGCCTCGTCGGAGAGCGAATAAGGCTTGTCGGCCGGCGAGAGGCCGCGACGGCGGTTGGGCTTGGGCCCCATGTCAAACTCGAGGGTGCAGCCCTGGGTGAGCTGGGCGTGGGTGAGATAGAGCTTGGTGTAGGGCTGCCCGTTGAGGCGCAGGCTCTGCACGTAGCGGTTAGTGTCGCTCACCTTGGGGGCCTTGATTTCTATTGTCTTGCCATTCTCCAGCGTCACCTTCATATAGGGCAGATAGGGGGCTCCCAGCACATACTGGTCGCTGCCGGGGCATACGGGATAGAAGCCCATGGCGGTGAAGATATACCATGCCGACATCTGGCCGCAGTCGTCGTTGCCGCCAAGGCCGCGCAGGGTGTTGCGGTACATCTGGTTCATGATGGTGCGCAGCCACTGCTGCGTCTTCCACGGCTCATCGGTCCAGGCATAGAGGTAGGGCACATGGTGGCTGGGCTCGTTGCCGTGGACGTAGCCGCCCACCAGGCAGTCGGCGGTGATGTCCTCATTGTCGGCATAGTACTTGGCGGGCAGGTCCATCTGAAAGAGGAAGTCGAGCTTGTCGGTGAATGCCCGATTGCTGCCCATGCAGCCGATGAGCCCCTTCACATCCTGCGGCACGTGGAAGGAGAAGTTCCATGAGTTGCCCTCGATGAATCCCTCGCCGTAGGTCTGATAGGGGTCGAGGTCGGTCTTGAAGGTGCCGTCGAGCTTACGCGGCGAGGCGAAGCCGCGTACGGGGTCGAAGGTGTTGCGGTAATTCATTGCCCTCTTCCTGAACCGCTGCGCTATGTCCTGACGACCAAGGCGGAGGGCTGTGCTGTAGATGGTCCAATCGTCGTAGGCGTACTCCAGGGTGTTTGAGGCGGCGCACCCGTCGTTGTCGTAGAGGCAGTAGCCGTGCTGCCTGTAGTCTTTGAGGCTGCCGAGGTACTGATTGTCGGCAGTGGCAACCATTGCCGCCAGTGCCTCGTCGGCATTGATGGGGGCGCCCTTCGCCAGCGCGTCGGCCACCACGCTGACGGCGTGGTAGCCGGTCATGCACCAGCCCTCGTTGCCCATGAGGCTCCACACTGGCAGCATGCCTACGATGTTCTGCTGCTGGTGGCGAAGCATGGAGCGCACCATGTGGGTGTTGCGGGTGGGCTTGAGCAGTGCGAGCAGGGGGTGCTCAGCGCGATAGGTGTCCCAGATGGAGAAGACGGTATAGTTGTCGAAGTCGGTGGCGGTGTGTATGGCTCCGTCCACTCCGCGGTAGCGGCGGTCTACGTCCATATAGACGGAGGGGTTTATCATGGTGTGGTAGAGTGAAGTGTAGAGCATGGCCTGCTGATCGGCGGTGCCCCGGCAGTCGATGACGCTCAGCTCGCGCTCCCACTGTGCGGCGGTCTGCTCGGCGACTTGGTTGAAGGTCTTGCCGCCGACCTCAGCCTGCAGATTCTGCCTGGCTCCCTCGGCAGACACGGCCGACAGGGCTACCTTGACGGTGAGCTGGCGGGCTGCGGCGGGGTCAAACTCAAAATAGGCTACCACGGTGCGCCCCGCCATGTCCGGGAAGTTGTGGCTAACGTCAAACTTACCCCAGAAGCCGCTGTAGGACTCGGGCTTGCGGTTGCGGTAGCCGTAGTTACGGATGGGCTTGCTGAAGGATATGGCGAAATAGGTGTAGTTGGTGCGTGCCCAACCGTTGGTGATGCGGTAGCCGGTGACGAGGGTGTCGTTCTCCACCCGCAGTGAGGCCCAGAGCACCTTGCCGTCATAGTTGTAGATACCGTGGGTGAGGTCGAGGATGATGCGCTGTGTGTCGGCCTCGCGTGGGTAGACATACTGATGAACGCCCGCGCGCGCAGTAGCCGTGAGGCGTGCCTGCACTCCGTTGTCGGCCAGAGTAACCTCATAGTATCCGGGGCTGGCATGCTCGGTGGCGTGGCTGAAGCGCTGGCGGTAGCCGGCATCGGGATTGTCGGCGGTGCCTGGGTTAAGCTGCAGGGGGCCCGTCTGCGGCATCACGAGCAGGTCGCCGAGGTCGGAGTGACCGGTGCCGCTGAGATGGGTATGGCTGAAGCCTACTATGGTGCTGTCGGTATGCTGATAGCCGGCGCAGTAGTCATAGACCTTGCCCTGGTAGTGACCACCCACGTTGTGGGGTATGGTGTCGGTGTCGGGCGAGAGCTGCACATAGCCGAAAGGGGCGCAGGCGCCGGGGAAGGTGTGGCCCATGCCCTCGGTGCCGATAAAGGGGTTGACGTAGTCGATGCGGTTTATTGTTGGCTGACCGCTGGCGGTAACGACAGACAACAGACAACAGGCAATAAGCAACAGCCGTTGCCAAGATTGAGAAACTTCTGTGAAATTGAAAAATGGAAAAGTTGAAAAATTGAAATTCAACTCTTCAGTTCCTAAATCCTTGGTTTCTTCGCAACCACCTTTTCTCGCCATGGCAGAATTGATGCAAGCATCATTCTGCTCATTTGGCTTAACGAAAACGTTCAATTCTAATTCTGTTCTTAAACTCTTAAATACTGATTTCATCATTTTTACCTGTTTTGGCTACAAAATTAGTTATTTATTGCTAATTATTCTCCTTTTTCAATTCTCAATTCTCAATTTATTACTAACTTCGCGGCAATTACTGCGCCCATAGTATAATGGATAGAATGGAAGATTCCGGTTCTTCAGATCAGGGTTCGATTCCCTGTGGGCGTACCAATGCATTTCACGATTTCACGATTTCACGATTTGACGATTTCAAAGAGTCGCGAGAGCGAAGCGGCAAACCTCAAATCTCAAACCTCAAACCTCAAACATGTCCCGGCCCCTGGCAGAACGAATGAGGCCGCTCACCCTGCAAGACTACGTAGGGCAGCAGCACCTGGTGGGCGAAGGATGCGCCCTGCGCCGCATGATTGACAACAAGCATGTGAGCTCGTTTATCATGTGGGGACCACCGGGCGTGGGCAAGACCACGCTGGCACATATCATCGCACAGTCAATGGGAACCGCCTTCTTCACCCTCAGCGCTGTAAGCAGCGGGGTGAAGGACGTACGCGACGTGATTGACAAGGCCGCCAAGAGCACCTTCTTCGACTCCCCTACCCCCATACTCTTCATCGACGAGATCCACCGCTTCAGCAAGAGCCAGCAGGACTCACTGCTCTCTGCCGTAGAGCGCGGCATCGTCACCCTGATAGGAGCCACTACGGAGAATCCCTCCTTTGAGGTCATCACACCGCTGCTGTCGCGCTGCCAGGTGTACGTGCTCAAGCCACTTAGCGACGACGACCTGCGCCAACTGATGGACAAGGCCCTCAGCCAGGACATCCTGCTCAAGGAGCGCGACATCCGCGTGGAGGAGACCGCCGCCCTCTTCCAGTACAGCGGCGGTGACGGACGCAAGCTGCTCAACATCATCGACCTGGTGGTCAGCAGCTTTGCCGACGGCGAGACGGCCGTCATCAACAACGAGACAGTTAAGACCCAGCTGCAACTCAACCCCGCTGCCTACGATAAGGACGGCGAGCTGCACTACGACATCATCTCGGCCTTCATCAAGAGCATCAGAGGCAGCGACCCCGATGCAGCCCTCTACTGGTTGGGGCGCATGGTGGCCGGCGGCGAAGACCCCAAGTTTATTGCACGGCGTCTGATCATCTCGGCCTCCGAGGACGTGGGCCTCGCCAATCCCAACGCCCTGCTGCTGGCCAATGCCGCCTTTGAGGCCGTGGAGAAAATAGGATGGCCCGAGGGCCGCATTCCCCTGGCCGAAGCCACCGTCTATCTGGCCTGCTCACCCAAGAGCAACTCAGCCTACATGGGCATCGGCAAGGCGCTGAGCCTGGTGGAGGAGAAGGGAGCCCTGCCTGTGCCGCTCCACCTGCGAAATGCTCCCACCAAACTGATGAAACAGCTGGGCTACGGCGCCGACTACAAATATGCCCATGATTACGAGGGCAACTTCGTAAACCAGCAGTACCTGCCCGACGACCTGAAAGACACGCGCCTCTGGCACGGCCAGCCCAACCCCGCCGAACAGAAGCTGCGCGACCGCATGAACAGCCTGTGGCCCGACCGCGAATTCTGAATACACAGAATAACCAGAGCCGTCAGACAGCCAGACAGCATGGAAGACTATCTCAACACAGAAAACATTGCCCGCAGCGGCGAGGTGGAGTGGCATCCGCTGAAACCCTGCATCAACGAGGAGACACGTGTGCTCTTCCTCGGCAGTTTCCCGCCGCAGCGTAAGAAGTGGGCCAAGGGATTCAACTTCTTCTACCCCAACTTCATCAACGATCATTGGCGCATCATGGGCCTCATTTTCTATGGCGACAAAGACCACTTTGTGGATACCAAGGCCCGCACTTACAAAGGGGCTGACATCATCCGCTTCGTCCACGAGCACGGCCTTGGCTACTACGACACATCTGAAGCAGTCAAGAGACTGAAAGACAATGCTTCCGACAAGTTTCTTGAAGTAACAGTTCCAACTGATATCCGCACCCTGATCAGCCGTGCTCCCCGCCTGCAAAAGATAGTCGTGACAGGCCAGAAGGCTGCCGACACCCTCTGCGACTACTTCCATATTGACCAACTGCCCAAGATGGGCGAGAGCACCGACATACCTTATTTATATAACAGCCTCGGCCAGCCCGTGAGACTCTGCCGCCTACCCTCCTCCAGCCGCGCCTACCCCATGCCGCTGGAGCAGAAAGCCGAGTACTACCGTGCAATGATTGACCGTTGACCATTGACCGTTGAGCATTGAGCATTGAGCATTGACCGTTGAGCATTGAGCTATAGTTCCTATAGTCCCTATAGTTCCTATAGTTCCTATAAAATTGAAAATGCAAATGGTCAAATCATGAAATTACTTGACTCTGCCCCGCAAGGACCTGAATCGTACGAGAGAGGATAAAACTCCTGCGTTTCTCTCGTGCTTTCAAATTTTATTTCTATCTTTGCAACAAATTTCAATTTCCACATATCATGAATAAGTATCTGACTCTTTCATTATTGTTTACTGCCATGTTTGCAATCAACAGCTGCGCCAAAGACGAGCAGACCATTTCCAAGCAAGACTGGGAAGAAATCACATTCCTTCGCTACGACTTCACCGACAGCAGTCTGCCGCCGGAGCATCACCGTAGCTACTATATCGGCATCGACAAAGACAGCATCAGGGTGCGCGTCTCCTGCTATGGCGAACTGCTCCGCCGCGAGGTATTCCCCTCATCGCAGGCAATCCTTGACAAAGCCAAGGCCACCCTTGCCACACAGAATATCCGCAAGGTTAAGCCCAAGGACGAAGCCCTCGTTTGCGGCGGCACCACCGACGCCCTTGCCTTCTTCAAAGGCAATGACGACAAGGCCTTCTTCAGCGCCTCCATCTATGGCGGAGTAGGCAGCCTCAGCATGAACGGAGACCCCGCAGCAGCTTTCCGGCAGGCCCTGCCCGTCAGCATAGAGAGCATCATCGACAAGACACTACGCCACCCCCAACCGCCATTTTTCGTTATAGTGCCACCACGCAAAGAGAGCAAGACTAATCAGCCCATGCCCGAGACGAGTCCCGTCTTCCCTGGCGGCGAAGAAAGTCTACAGAATGACATTCACGACGAGATGCAGCTGCCCGAAGAGCTCATCAACCGCAAGTTTGTGGCTCACCTCACCGTAGAAGTAGTGATTGACGAAGACGGCAAGGTAAGCGACGCATGGGTAACCAAGAGCGACCAAAAGGCCATCAACTCCGAGGTGGTACGCTGCCTCAAGAAACTGCACAGGTGGGAGCCCGGCCAGCGCAACGGCAAGCCAGCCACAATGATTTACACATTCCCGATAATTATCCACAAAGACTAACTGGCAAACCTTAAAAAAGTGATAAATGGCGGCTGCGATTCTTAATAAATCAGAATTCGGCCGCCAATTTTGCTAAAAAAGAAAAATAAATTTGGCGGCTGCGCCTATTCTCACTAATATTGCAGCCGAAAACCCCAGGCTGCGCCATGGCAAAGCCGTAAAAACGACAATGACTATGAAGAAAACCACAACATTCCTTACCGCCGCCCTGGCAGCCAAGCTGCTGGCAGTGGCCATCGTGTTTACCAGCTGCGTGAGCAAGAAGCAGTTTGTGAATCTGCAGAAAGACTATGCCACAGTGCAAAACGAACTTTCAACTCTACAGAGCCAGCACTCTCAGACCCTGGCAGAGCTAGCCGGAGCCCGGGCTGAAGTGAAGAGCCTCGACAAAATGCTCGACGAGGAGAAGCGCCGCAACGCTGAGCTGAAGGAAATGTACAACAAGCTCAACAACTCGCTCAACACCAGCATCAACCAGAATACACAGAGCAATGTCAACATCTCCAAATTGGTGGACGAAATCAACGCCAGCAACGCCTACATCAAGCACCTGGTTGAAGTCAAGACCAAGAGCGACTCGCTAAACATGGCCCTTACCAACAAGCTCACCCGATCGCTGACACGCGACGAACTGAGCGAGGTGGATGTGCAGGTGCTCAAGGGCGTGGTATATATCTCCCTGGCCGACAACATGCTCTACAAGTCGGGCAGCTACGAAATCAACGACCGCGCAGACAAGACCCTGAGCAAGATTGCCAAGATCATCACCGACTACAAGGACTATGAGGTGCTCATCGAGGGCAACACCGACAATGTGCCCATCAGCCGCGCCAACATCCGCAACAACTGGGATCTCAGCGCACTGCGCGCATCCTCAGTGGTGCAGGCCCTGCAGAACAAGTACGGAGTTGACCCCAAGCGCCTCAGCGCAGCAGGCCGCGGCGAATACAACCCCATCGCCACAAACGACACCGACCTGGGTCGCCAGCGCAACCGCCGTACCCAGATCATCATTACTCCCAAGCTCGACCAGTTTATGGAGCTCATCGACAAGGCTCCCGAAACTTCAGAGAAATAAAAGGTTAAAGGTTAAAGACAACAGGGGACTTGCTTAAGCGAGTCCCCTGTTTTTCTTTTTTTTGAGGCATACAAACAGCCTTTGCTCAACGCAAAATTAACTTTTTTTGTCTAACATTCAGTTTTATCAAAGAAATTATGTAACTTTGCAAGGCACAAATTACGAAAACTCGTAAACCTTCAAGATATGTACGACAAAGAACGCGGCCTCTACATCGCCCACTGTGAGGGCGGCGCGCTGAGCATCCTCGGCAAGATGGCCAACCGACACGGCCTCATCGCTGGTGCCACCGGCACCGGCAAGACTGTGAGCCTTCAGGTTATCGCAGAGAGTTTTTGCCAGGCAGGTGTACCCTGCTTTATGGCTGATATGAAAGGCGACCTATCCGGCATTAGCCAGGCAGGCCGCCTTTCTGGCTTCATAGAGAAAAGAATGCCTGAGTTCGGCATCGACGACCCCCAGTTTGAGGGGTGTCCCGTCAGGTTCTACGACGTGTTTGGCGAGCAGGGCCATCCGCTGCGCGCCACCGTGTCGCAGATGGGACCATTGCTTCTCTCACGTATTCTTGGACTTAACGAAACACAAGAAGGCGTAATCAACATTATTTTTCGCATTGCTGACGAAAGATGTTTAAAGCTCATCGATTTGAAAGATCTAAGGGCTATGTTGGATTATGTGCTTAAGAACGCCAAGCAGTTCACCGTATATGGTAATGTTGCCACTCCAACTGTAGGTGCTATACAAAGAGCTATTCTTGTGTTGGAAAATCAAGGCGGAGACAAGTTCTTTGGCGAACCGGCATTCGACATCTTCGATCTACTGCAGTCCGAGGGTGGCAAGGGCGTAATGAGCGTACTGGCGGCCGACAAACTGATGATGCAGCCCAAGATATATAGCGCATTCATGCTTTGGTTAATGTCTGACATATATAGCCGTCTGCCTGAAGTCGGAGATCTGGAGATGCCCAAGCTCATCTTCTTCTTCGACGAAGCCCATATGCTTTTTGAAGATACGACAAAAGCAATGGTAGATAAAGTTGACCAAGTTATCAGGCTAATTCGTTCAAAGGGCGTTGGCATTTATTTTATTACACAAAGTCCATCAGACATTCCCCAAAACATTCTAGGTCAATTAGGAAATCGTGTGCAGCATGCATTGAGGGCCTTCACTCCAAAAGATCAACAAATGGTAAGAGCCGCCGCCGACACTTTCCGCCCCAACCCCACCTTCAAGACCGATGAAGCCATTATGAATCTGGAGACGGGCGAGGCTCTGGTAAGCTTCCTTGATGACAAGGGTGCTCCCTCCGTGGTAGAGCGTGCCAAGGTGCTCTTCCCGCTGAGCCAGATAGGAGCCATCAGCGAGGGACAGCGCAACGACATCATAAAGCAGTCGCGCATCTACGGTAAGTACGACACGCCGGTGGACCGCGAGAGTGCCTTCGAGGTATTGATGGCCCAAGCCGAGGCAGCTACCGCTGAAGAGCAGGCCTCCGCCGACAAGCCCAAGACCGAAGAGAAGAAGGAGACCAGCAAGAAAAAAGGATTCTTCTCCAAGGTGCTAAAGGCCATAATCACCGCCATCACAGGCACCTTTGCAGCCATACTGGGTACAATCGTATCGGATGCCGTAACCGGCAAGAAAACCAAGTCACGCACCTCCGCCACAGGACGCGTAGCCAAGAATGCCACCTCCGCTGCCACTCGCACCGTAACCCGCGAACTGACGCGCGACATTCTGGGAAACCTTATAAAATAAGCACAAAAGTCACCCAGCTGAAGCAGAGTCTCCCTTACTCCAATACTCCCTTTACTCCATTACCAGATGATAACCGTAATCTTTAAGTTGCTAGGGTCGTTGGCCCTGCTGATGTTTGGTATGAAGTCAATGAGCGAGGCCCTCCAGAAATTGGCCGGCCCTCAGCTCCGCCACGTGCTAGGCGCGATGACCACCAATCGCTTCACCGGCATATTCACCGGCATGTTCGTAACCGCCGCCGTGCAGTCCAGCACCGCCACTACGCTTATGACCGTGAGCTTCGTCAACGCCGGACTGCTCACCCTGTTGCAAGCCATCTCCGTCATCATGGGTGCCCACATCGGTACCACCGTCACAGCGTGGATTATGTCGCTGGGTTTCTCATTTAACATCGGGGACTTCGCATACTTCGCCTTCTTCATCGGCATCATCCTTATATATATGAAGAGCCGCCGCATAGTGGGTGATTTCCTCTTCGGCATAGCCTTCCTCTTCCTCGGCTTGAGCACCCTCAAGACCACAGGTGCCGATGCATTGGCCGGCGAATATGCTGAAGCTGTGCAAGCCTTCTTTGCCAACTTCAACGCTCCCACCATCTGGAACAACCTGCTCTTCCTGGTAATGGGTACCGTGCTCACCCTCTGCGTGCAGTCATCGGCAGCCATCATGGCCATCACCATGACCCTCTGCTCTACCGGTGTGCTCCATATCGACCAAGGCATTATGTTAGTGCTGGGTGAGAATATCGGCACCACCATCACCTCCAACATCGTAGCCCTTACGGCCAATGTGCAAGCCCGCCGTGCAGCCTTTGCCCACATGAGCATCAATGTACTAGGCGTTATCTGGGTAATGATACTGATCAAGCCCTTCTTCCACGGCGTCTGCAGCCTGGTAGGATTCAATCCCGACATGCCCAGCACCGACCCCCAGTTCCCCCTCAAGGCATCGGTTACTCTGGCCGCCTTCCACTCAGCATTCAATATTTCAAACACCCTGCTGCTCATCTGGTTTGTGCCCTACATTGAACGCTTCGTATGCTGGGCAATCAGGCCCAAGCCCAGCGTTAGCAATGAAGACGAAGACTTCCGCCTCAAGTTCATCTCCGGCGGCATCCTGTCCACTGCCGAACTCTCCATCCTGGAGGCACGCAAAGAGATCAACAACTATGCCGACCGCACCAACAAGATGTTTCAGCTGGTGCGCGAACTGCTGGAGACCAAGGAAGATAAAGCCTTCAACAGCCTCTTCACCCGCATAGAAAAATATGAGGGCATCAGCGACCGCATGGAGGTAGAGATTGCCAACTATCTCAACGAGGTGCTCGACGGCCGCCTCAGCGCCGAGACCAAGGCCAAGATTCGTGCCATGCTCCGCGAGGGCACCGAGATTGAGTCCATCGGCGACTCCTGCTACAACCTGGCTCGCTCATTGCAGCACCGCCGCCGTGCCAAGGCGGAGTTTACCGAGGCACAGATTGACCACATCCATCAGATGCTTGAGCTGACCAACACCGCCCTCGACCAAATGCAGCGCGTTCTCATCACTGGCAGCGTGAAGGATGCCCTCGTGTCCTCCAATATCGAGTTAGAGATCAACAACTACCGCGCCGACCTTAAGAGCCAGAACTTCGACGATGTAGGCGAGGGACTCTACGATTACCAGGTAGGCGTCTTCTACCTCGACATCATCAATGAGTGTGAGAAGCTCGGCGACTATGTCATCAACGTGGTCGAAGCTCGCACCGGCACCAAGAAAAAGAACTAAGGCTCTCTAACTCTGCCAATGAGATACACTCTCGCGATAATAATGACAGCCCTGCTCCTGGCCATGCCCGCTATGGGGCAGCAGGTGCGCGACAGGCAAAACCGCCGCGTGGCCGGAGTCAATCCCAACAAAGAAAAGGAGGCCGACGAAGAGGCTCGCGCCAAAGCCAAGACCGGCATCCGCGTCTGGACCATTGACGAGCACTCCGGCATACCCGACTCCGTGGCCGTCGATACCGTTCACCACGCCTTCCAGAACACCGCCTTCAGCGACGGCCCTAAGGGATTCTACTCCAACCTCGGCAACCTCGGCTCACCCCGCCAGGCCAAGGTGTTCACCCTGCGCCCGGAAATGGACTATTTCATCTTTGCACAGCCTTATGACTTTTTCCTCAAACCCCTGCAGGGATGGCATTTCACCAACACCTATCAGCCCATCACCAACATCACCTACCATGAGTGTGGCGACAGCGACAATGGCGAGGACCACCTCATAGCCAAGTTTGCCGTCAATGCCAACAAAGACACAGGCCTGGGCTTCTGCATCGACTATATCTATGGCCGGGGCTACCACGAGAATCAGTCCACCGCCCACTTCAACTTCAATCTCTACGGCTCTACCGTAAAGGACCGCTACAAGGCCCACTGGCTCATCTACTCCAACTATCTCAAGACACGCGAGAACGGTGGAATCATCCACGACGACTACGTCAATGATCCGCAGAAATTCCCGTCATCCTACACTACCAAAGAGATTCCAGTCATGCTTGACCACGTTTGGAACAAGATGCACTACGACGGGGGCCAGCTCACCCATCGCTACAGCCTCGGCTTCAAGCGCGTAATCAAAACTGACACTACCGCCACCAAGCCAGACACTCTAAAGTCCGGACTGAGCGACACTGCTGCCCATCTCCAGGCCCGTCCCGCAGGAGCCCTCTCAGCCCGAGATATCGATGCCGCCTTGCCCATCGACGCCGACAAATCTCAAACCTCAAACCTCAAACCTCAAACCCAGCAAGACTCCACCGTCTTCGTACCAGTCACAAGCTTCATTCACACCGCCAAGCTCGGCTTCAACACCCGCAAATTCCTGGCCAATGAAAACCTCGGCAACTACTATGCCGATATCTACATGCCCAACGACTCCATCGATGAGGACACCAAGAACACCCTCATCTCCAACTATCTGGCCGTTGAGCTAAGCGAAGGGCTCAACAAATACCTCTCTGCCGGCATCCGCATCTTCGGCATCTACGACTACAACAACTACTCCATGCCTGGCCTCGAGGGCCGCGACCGATTCAGCGAGCACCGCCTGACCGTCGGCGCACAGATATTCCGCGAGCAGAGCCATCTGCTCAACTATCAAATTACCGCCCAGACCTCCAAGGAGGGCAGCAGCTGGGGCGACTATGAGCTCCGAGCCCAGGCTCGCCTTACCGTGCCCCTGTTCGGCGATAGCGTCAGCCTTGCCCTGCGCGCCTACAGCGTCAACCGCAAGCCCACATTCTTCTATCGCCACTTCCAGTCAAAGCACCTCTGGTGGGACAACGACCTGGACAAGCAACTCACCAACCGCATCGGAGCCACCCTTGTGAGTCATAAGCTCAACCTCCGCCTTAGCGCCGATGCCTACAACATAACCCATTACACCTACTTCGCCAACCAGTGGGTAAACACATCCTACAATGGCGACCAATTCACCGGCGGCACTTTCACCACACGGGTAGCACAGACCGCCAAGAGCATCAACCTCCTGGTGCTGAGCCTCGACAAGGACTTCCGCTTCGGCATATTCAACTGGGAGAACTCACTCATCTACCAGACCACCAGCGATAAATACATCCTGCCGCTACCAGCCCTCACCGCTTACAGCAACCTCTACCTCAAGTTCCGTATAGCCCACGTGCTCAACACCGAGTTCGGTATCGACATGCGCTACTTCACCAAATACTACGCCCCCTCCTACAGCCCGGCCATCGGCCAATTCGCCACCCAGGACACCAGCGAGGGCCTCATCAAGGTGGGCAACCACCCCGTGCTCAGCGCATATCTCAACTTCCACCTTAAGCACACTCGCTTCTACATAATGGCCAGCCACTTCAACTACTCCAAGGAAGGCGGCACCACCTTCGGCGCACCCCACTACCCCATCAACCCCTTCAACCTGCGCCTCGGCCTGTCGTGGAACTTCTTCAATTAAAAAAGTCGCAAGCCGGAGCAGCATAGCCACGCAACGGCGCAAATACGAAAAGCCGAGGCGAGAGCAAAGCAGCAACGTCTTCAACTGACAGCAAACAATAACCGTTAACCATTCCGTTAGCATGAAATCCCTACTCTATCCCTTCTTCACCCTGGCTGCAGCCGTCATCGTCACGGCATGCACCGGCACCTCTGCCAACCAGCAGACCACGCCCGACACCCTCACCGCAGCCACCGAGCAGAACGCCAACATCCCCCAAAGCGACTACACCCTACTCGACACCTCGCCCTCCATCACCGATGAAGACGAAATCGACACCAAGGCAGTAATACATGTGCTCCGCGACTGGGACAACTGCCACCGCACCCGCACCACGGCAGGGATGGACACCCTCTACTCCCCGGTGTGCCTCTACTACGGCGCCGACCAGACCAGCAAGTTCATCGTCAGCAACAAAAAAGACTTCTTCGCCAAGCACCCCCAATACACACAGTACATCGACAGCGTAGAGATAATCGGCTGGGGCCTGGCATTCATCGACATCACCTTCAACAAGCACGTCCGCACTGCCAACAACGCCAGCTGGCAGACCTATAAGGCATATCTCCGCCTTATCGGCAGCGTGACCGAATGGACCGTCAGCTGGGAGAGCGACGCCACCACCGACGCCAACCTGGAGCGCCGCAATCAGAAGAAGCCCCCCGTAGAGCTTGAAATCGACAACACCACCACCCTCGCCCAGATCTTCAACGACGAGAACGTGGGCAAGCTCATCAACACCGGTTACTGGGAGCTCGTAGGCTTTGACGACAATTCCTTCGAAGGCCCACTGGCCAAAGCCATCATGGGCTGCAACACCATCGGAGCCCGCAATGAAATCAACGGCATACTGCGCCGCGGCCTCAACGGCGACAGAAACACGCTCTACGTAGGCGGCACATGCTCAGGAGGCCCCTACACAGCCCGCGTGCTCTGGATATACAACAAGTCCACACGCTCCCTCAGCGTCTATCCCGAGTTTTAGCCAACAGACAACGAAGAATTGAAATTCTTAAATAGCAAAAACACACATACTTAAACCTAAAAGTGAAAAGAAAAAAGCAAAAAGACCACGCTTTCACAAATAATTCATAATTTTGTAGAGTTACCATACGTCTGACACGTCAAATGCAGAAGAATATCACATCTAACAATTAAATATCCGACAACCATGATTGATTACAAGACACTCGGCCTCGTCAACACCCGCGAGATGTTTAAGAGAGCCATCAACGGCGGCTACGCAATCCCCGCCTTCAACTTCAACAACATGGAGCAGCTGCAGGCCATCATCAAGGCCGCTGCCACCAAGAAGAGCCCCGTCATCCTTCAGGTCAGCAAGGGCGCACGCCAGTATGCCAACCAGACCCTCCTCCGCTACATGGCTGAGGGCGCTGTAGAATATGCAAAGGAGCTCGGCTGCAACCATCCCGAAATCGCCCTCCATCTGGATCACGGCGACACCTTCGAGACCTGCAAGAGCTGCATCGACATGGGCTTCAGCTCAGTGATGATTGACGGCTCCGGCCTGCCCTACGAGGAGAACGTAGCCCTCACCAAGAAGGTGGTAGACTATGCCCACCAGTTCGACGTAACCGTAGAGGGTGAGCTCGGCGTGCTGGCCGGCGTAGAGGATGAGGTATCCCACGCAGAGAGCCACTACACCAAGCCCGAGGAGGTCATCGACTTCGCCACCCGCACCGGCTGCGACTCCCTGGCCATCTCCATCGGCACCAGCCACGGCGCCTACAAGTTCACCCCCGAGCAGTGCACCCGCGACCCGAAGACTGGCCGTCTCGTGCCTCCCCCACTCGCCTTCGACGTGCTCGACGCAGTGATGGAGAAACTGCCCGGCTTCCCCATCGTGCTCCACGGCTCCAGCTCCGTGCCCCAGGAAGAGGTTGACACCATCAACAAGTATGGCGGCAAGCTGCCCAACGCCGTCGGCATACCCGAGGAGCAGCTCCGCAAGGCAGCCAAGAGCGCCGTTTGCAAGATTAATATCGACTCCGACTCCCGTCTGGCCATGACCGCCGCCGTACGCAAGGTGTTTGCCGAGAAGCCGGGCGAATTCGACCCCCGCAAATACCTCGGCCCTGCCCGCGACAACATGCAGAAGCTCTACGAGCACAAGATTGTTGACGTGCTCGGCTCCGACAACAAACTTGCGAACCTCGATTAGTTCGCAAGTTCGCGAAGGTCTCGTCGGTGGTTGCACCGTCTCGAAAGAGCCAGGAGGCTCTTTAGGTGCAGGCCGACATAAAGAGACCTGAGAGCGAAGCGGCAAACTTGCGAACCTCGACTAGTTCGCAAGTTCGCGAAGATCTCGTCGGTGGTTGCACCGTCTCGAAAGAGCCATTAATATTCCCCACTCTGTCAGTGCAGAGCGGGGAATATCGTTTTCGTTATCGTTATCGTTAAATATATCCGTTCAATCCGAATAATCCGTGGTTAAATAGTTTTCGTTTTCGTCGAGAGTCGAGAGCCAAGAGTCATTTTAATTTGACAATTGGACAATTTACTATTTTACAATTTAGCAAGCCGTTGGGCATAAATTTTTGAATAATTTCTGACAATTTCTGTGCCGTTTCGCTCTCAGGCTCTTATTTGTCAGCCCGGCTTCGCCGACCACTGACAAAGCCTTCGCGATGCCTTAGGCATTCAATGCCCACTTCCGGACTTGGATAATTATCAATTATCAACTATCAATTGTCAATTATCAAATCTCAAACCTCAAACAATAACAGTTATCTTTTTCGTACCACGACTTTCTTGCCGTTGCGCACATAAATGTTGCCAGGCTGCAGGTCGGTGACAGGACGTCCGTTAAGGTCATAAATTGATTGACCGTTGACCGTCGGCCATTGACCATTGGCGATTGACTCTTGACCATTCCTAATTTCTAATTCCTCATTCCTAATTTCCTCTATTCCGGAGATGATGTCTTCATAGTCATCGAGGTCGCCTACCAATATGCCGTATTCCTCGTTAGCCCAGTCGGAGTTCTTATAGTCTTCCAGCGCGCTCTTGTACACATGGATCACGCGATTCTTGTTTTCAGAGAACATCCACGCGCCGAGGCTGGGCGGCGTGAGCGGCTTGACATAGACGTCCTGCAGCTCGTTGCTGCTGTAGAACGCGCCCTGCTGTATGGTCTTCACCCCGCTGCCTATGACGGCTCGCTTGAGGTTGAGGCAGTAGGCAAAGGCGTCGCCGCCAATGGTGCTCACGTTGTCGGGGATGACGGCCTCCAGCAGTCCGCTGCGTGCAAAAGCGTTGGTGCCAATCTTGATGGCGCTCTCGGGCAGGCGTACGGTGATAAGGTTGTAGCAGTCGTAGAACATGAAGTCGCCCACGGTGTTGGACGCCAGCTTATGTCCGTCGTAGTATGATGAGCCGCCTATGACCATCTTGGCGTCCTGCATGTCCACCGCCATGAGGTCACACTCCTGTGTCAGGCGTCGCAGCTCCTTGGCATCAGAGCTATTCATTTTGCCGCTGACCACGGCTTTTATCACGTTGTCGGTGAGCGAGTCGGCAAGGCCTCCGGCTATCGCCTGTTCCACAAACTGTGTGCCGTAGCCTGCCTTGGGAATCTCGCGCAGGGCGCCGCCGGTGCCGAGCGAATACATGGTGAAGTCGGTGCTCACTCCGGCCGGCATGAAGAAATGCCTGTCGTTGGAGGCATACACCAGCTGACCGTCGGCGTCGAGCATCAGGAATCCCAGTCCGCCCTCGCCGTGGAGGGCATAGATGGTGTCAGACTGCATATAGGTATAGTCGCCGGGCTCCACGGTAGCCTCGGGCATGAAGTCGGTGTACTGCCCCACGGTGCCGCACTGCCCCACCTTCTCACCGTCGCGGTATGCGCGGTGCTGCCCTGCCTCTATGATGATGCCGTTGCTGGGCACGTAGTCCACGCGGTCCTCCACAAACAGGATGGCTCGGTTCTTGACGGGGTATTGGGCTATTGCAGCCTTCGTGCTATTGATGTCCACCAGCCTGTTGGTGACATAGTGGTCGCCGTAGCACTCGAGGTATCGCCTGGTGGCAGGCTCGAAGAATCCGAAGGCGGTGAAGTAGTCGGTCAGGTCTTCCTGCGCCACCTCACACACCTTGCGCACGAACTTCAGTCCCGAGTT
This sequence comes from uncultured Bacteroidales bacterium, assembly GCA_902792555.1. Classification (GTDB taxonomy): domain Bacteria; phylum Bacteroidota; class Bacteroidia; order Bacteroidales; family Bacteroidaceae; genus UBA6382. The sequence continues at coordinate 33,360 of CADAZW010000023.1, forward strand.
GTTAGTGTTGGTGCTGTAGGTCTGTATCATGTCGTTGCGCAGAGCCTTGAACAGCTCGGGGTAGAACGAAGTGTTGTTCTGTGCCAGATGGTAGTAGAGGTATAGGGTGTAGAACATGCGGAGGAATCCGTAGTCGGGTCCTCTCCAGTAGAAGGGCACCTTGTGGCCGAACTCATACATCGTCCTGCTCAGCGGTCGCCCAGTGGATGCCGCGTGTCCCATCAGGTAGCGCACCACGTTGGCGAAGAGGTCGTTGCTGCCCTCCGTCGTTCCCTCCAGGTTGATGGGGTCCTGCAGCTGGTGGCCGAACTCATGGGCAGTGCCGCCCTCGTCATAGTTCGCCACGTAGGGGTTCACGCAGATCTGCGAAGCGCCGTTGCTGAGGTGGATGCCGTACTCGGTGGCGTGGGCATAGGACCCCGGCGAGTCGTTGTCCACGTAAGTGGGGTTGTTGAAGAATCCCGGGTAGAAGGCGTCGCCGCCGCTCAGATACCAGGGCTCGCCGGCCTTCAGGCCGTTGGCCACGTCCTCGCAGATGCCGAAGAACTCCTTCTCCCACACCGATATGCTGTCCAGCGTGGCGCTGCTCTTGAGTATGGCGTTGGGGTAGTTTCTCTTGAGGATGGATGTCCTGAGGTTCATCACCGAGTGCTTGCCCTTCACCACGAAGGTGGTGTAGGTGGCAGCCCTGAGCATGGCCTTGTAGTCGGTGTCAGTGTGGCGCGCAGCGTCGAAGTATCCGTCAGCCACTCCGCCCTCTATGTGGATCTTGATGTCGGGCCACTCGCTCACCCTCTTGTCCATC
>CADAZW010000024.1 GCA_902792555.1 uncultured Bacteroidales bacterium
TCGATGCCTATGCCGGCGGCGAGCCCAAGCGCTTCACCTCCAATCCCTACAGCATACCCGTAACTGTCCACTACCCCAAGCACGACGAAATCACCGACCAGCAGTTCAGCTACATCGTCAGTACCTTCAATGACCTCTGCGCCCGCGTATTCTCCAAAGAGTTTAAAGACCCCGACCTGGGCTACTCCGCTTTGCTGGCCGAGGACACTTGGCTCAAATACTTCCTCATAGCCGAGCTCAGCGGCAATACCGACAGCTACTGGAGCGTCTATCTCACCAAGGACCGCAATGGCAAGTTCCGCGTCAGTCCCATCTGGGACTTCGACCTCGCCTTCGACAATGACCGCCGCACCCACCCCATCCTCACCATGAACAGCTACCTCAGCCTCAGCTCCAAGTCCTCAGCCGCCAGCGGAGTCAGAAGCTTCAACCGCAAGATTATCGATAGCTGTACCCAGGAACTCAAGGAACTATGGTCGTGGTATCGCTATAACGGCAACCTCAACCCCGACAAGCTCCACGATATAGTCGACTACTACGGCGAGCTCAATAATCAGTCGCAGGAACTCAACTACACCCGTTGGGACATCCTCAACACCTGCACCCAGCAGCAATACACCACACGCGGCTCCTACAAGGCCGAAGTGGACTTCATCTATGAGTACCTCAGCGACCGCATCTACTGGATGGACAACATGGTAGGCCTTGAAGAGCCCATCGGCATCCACAATGCCCAGGCCGACACCGAGGCCCACGGCGGCATCCACGGTCACGAAGGCTACATCCTTGTGCGCGGATTCGCCCCCGGCTCCACCCTCAGGGTCTACAGCCCCGGCGGTACCCTGACAGCCAGCGCCACCATCCAGGACTTCGACAACCGTCTCGACCTCTCCAAGGGCATCTATATCGTCCGCATAACCGAGCCCGACGGACACAGCACCACGCAAAAGGTAGCAGTCAGGTAAACTTCACCGAACACTGCCGCCGTGCTGGCTGTGGCATTAAACAATGACGGCTTAATGGCAATTTTATGCTTGTATATATAAGGCAGGTACCTTCCGTGTTTTTCAATGTTGAAATATCCCTGCAATCAGAGAGTTCCGTATTCACTACACAATAATAAAAAAGCATATTTCACAGTTCCGCGTCAATTAATTTCACCCGGAGAGCAAAAAAAATGCCCAAATCCTTGCGTGGTAAAAAAAAAGGTGTTACTTTTGCACCGTCTTTCAAAGAAAGAGAAGACCGTCATCCCAAGTGAGGGAAACGACACAAAGGTATTTCGGGCGCTTAGCGCAGCTGGTTCAGAGCATCTGCCTTACAAGCAGAGGGTCGGCGGTTCGAATCCGTCAGCGCCCACCAACACAACATTCCCTTTCATAAAAGATTATTACGAAGGTATCCACTCGTGAGAGTCGATACCTTTTTTTATTAATCATCCCACAGCAGGCCGACATAAGGAAATCTTAGAGCCTGCACACAGTATTTTGGAGCCTGCGCATGAAATATTGAAGCCTGCGCGGAAAATCTTGGAGCCTGTGCATAGCCACGAAGAGCGACTTTCTTTAAGTTTTTAGAAAGGCAAGTGCGCCAACTTGGTGATAACCGACGGCGAACCATTCTACAGCCCCGAGGGCTTCACCGCAAGCTATGAGCGCAATGTTGAGGCTACCACCAAATATGGAACTATCTGCCTGCCCTTCGAGGTCAACTCAGACAGCGACGTGCAGTACTACTACATCGACCGCATAGAGGATGGCACACTCTGCCTCACCGAGGTAGCCACCCTGGAGGCAGGCACACCTGCAGTCTTTGCCAAGCTCACCGACAACGCCACCACCATAGGCGCACAGGGCAGCGGTACCATCAAGGCTGGAGCGGTTGCATCGGCAACTGGACTGAAGTTGGTGGGCACGTTCAAGAAGCTATACATCACTGACGCCGACTCGCTAGACAATATCTACTACATCTCTCAGGACAAATTCTATCAGGCCACCAACTCGCTGACAGTGGCACCCTTCCGTGCTTATTTCGAGAACAACACCGGCGAGAGCTCGCCCATCTTTGACATCGCCCTGTCTGACGACATGACCGGAATAAGGAATGAAGAATTAGACACTAATGGCCAATGGCCGACAGCCAATGACCAATCAGCCTACGACCTGCAAGGGCGCAAGATCGGCGCGCTCCGCAAGGGCATCAACATCTTGCGATCTGCCAACGGAGAGACTAAGAAGATTATCGTTAAGTAACACTAAGAAGGAGCAATAACTATGAGAAAGAGCTATATTGCACCTACTGCAGATGCCTTGCGTCTAGCCTCAACCCCGCTCTTCAGTATAACCAGCGGAGGCAAGCAGGATAACGGAACGGCGGACTCCAAGCGATTCTGGCGCCGCTCATTTCCCTGGGAAGACGACAGCGACGAACCTGACGACGACGATTCCCTATTATAAAGATTTCCTTTTTATAATCGGATATTTATACAAATGTTAGCCGCCGGCAAATTTGTCGGCGGCTAATTATCTGTATCTGTCAAAACTTTTTCCTAACAAGTAAGCGGCAACCGAAATCGCTTCAGTTGCCGCTTGTTGGTTGGGATACCCGGACTCGAACCAGGAAAGGCAGGACCAGAATCTGCAGTGTTACCATTACACCATATCCCAATCGCTTTGCAGTGCAAAAGTATAACATTTTAATTTCTCTGCAAAGAAATCGGCAAAAAAAAATGCTTCTTACCTAAAAAAATAGTATTTTTGCACTGCGATAATACATATTTAACCTTTTAGACAAACAGAAATGCCAAGCGCGAAGGAAAACACTAAGATTTTACTAAAAACCATTATTGAGGGTATTCAGGAGAAAAAGGGACACAGGATTGTGGTAGCCGACTTCTCAAGCATCAAGGATGCCATATGCAAATATTTCGTGATATGCCAAGCAAACAGCAGCACACAGATTGAAGCTATAGCCGGCTCTGTAAGCGATATGACCCGCGAAAAACTGGGCGAGAAGGCCATCGGCGTAAGCGGACTGGAGAACGCCTACTGGGTGGCTGTGGACTACGGCGACATCATGGTGCATGTGCTGCAGCCGCAGGCACGAGAGTTCTATGACCTGGAGCACCTTTGGGCAGATGCCAAGCTCACTGCCATTGATGACTAGAAAATTCGGGAGCTGAGATTCGGCCCTGTCTGACGGCTCGGCTATCGGCCTTCCGTCTTAACTACTTAACTACCAAATAAAAATCATCAAATTTTTATTAATGGCAAACAACAACAATAATAACATGAAGATGCCCAAGTTCAATCTGAACTGGACTTATATGATAGTAATCCTACTGCTGGGTTACATGTTCTACACCAACTCCAACCAAGGCAACAGCTTCCAGAAGGAAGTGAGCTACTCAGAGTTTCAGGAGTACGTGCAGAAGGGATGGGCTCGCAACATCGTGGTCAACAAGGGCGACGGCAATGTCAAGATGTACATACAGAAACCCTATGTAGGCGAAATCTTCGGCAAGGCTGCCGAGGCAGGACGCGACCCTTCGGTGGTGGCGGAGTTTCCCTCGGTGAGTGATGTAGATGAATTCATAGCCGCTGAGCGGACTGCCAAGCATTTCAGCGGCAAGGTGCAATACGACTCCAACAGCAGCTTCCTCGGCTCACTGTTACTCAACATTTTGTTGCCGGTATTGCTGATAGTGGCATTCTGGGTATTTATATTCCGCCGTTCAGGCGGCGGTGCCGGCGGCGGCATCTTCTCCGTCGGCAAGAGCCGCGCCCAGCTATACGAGAAGGGCAGCAAGATCAATATCACCTTCAATGACGTAGCTGGTCAGGATGAGGCCAAGCAGGAAGTGCAGGAGATTGTCAAGTTTCTTAAAGACCCCAAGAAATATACCGAGCTGGGCGGCAAGATTCCCAAGGGCGCCCTGCTCGTAGGTCCCCCGGGCACGGGCAAGACACTGCTGGCGAAGGCCGTGGCAGGCGAGGCCGGTGTGCCGTTCTTCTCCCTGTCAGGCAGCGACTTCGTGGAGATGTTTGTGGGCGTAGGCGCCAGCCGCGTACGCGACCTCTTCCGCCAGGCCAAGGAGAAGGCTCCCTGCATAGTGTTTATCGACGAAATCGACGCCGTAGGCCGTGCCCGAGGCCGCAATCCGTCGATGGGCGGCAATGACGAGCGCGAAAGCACCCTCAATCAGCTGCTCACCGAGATGGACGGCTTTGGCACCAACAGCGGCATCATCGTGATGGCTGCCACCAACCGCGCCGACATCCTCGACAAGGCCCTGCTCCGCGCCGGACGCTTTGACCGCCAGATACATGTCGAGCTGCCCGGTCTGCCCGAGAGGAAGCAGATATTCCTTGTCCATGTCAAGCCGCTGAAGATGGATGAAACGGTCAACCTGGAGCTCCTCTCCCGCCAGACGCCCGGATTCTCAGGAGCTGACATAGCCAATGTATGCAACGAGGCGGCACTGATAGCAGCCCGCCGCGACAAGCAGGCCGTAGGCATGCAGGACTTCCTGGACGCCATCGACCGTATCATCGGCGGTCTGGAGAAGAAGACCAAGGTGATGACGCAGGAGGAGAAGCGCAGCATCGCTATCCACGAGGCCGGCCATGCCACCATTTCGTGGTTCTGCCAATATGCCGACCCGCTCATCAAGGTAACCATCGTGCCGCGCGGTCAGGCCCTCGGAGCAGCATGGTATCTGCCCGAGGAGCGAGTGAACGTCACCAAGGAGCAGATGCTCGACAAGATATGCTCACTGCTTGGCGGACGCGCTGCCGAGGAACTGTTTACCGGCCATATCTCCACCGGCGCCCTCAACGACCTGGAGCGCGCCAACAAGATGGCGTTCAGTATGGTAGCCTACTATGGCATGAGCGACAACCTCTTCAACATAAGCTACTATACTGCCCAGCAAGACTATTTCCAGAAGCCCTACTCCGACATCACAGCCAAGCAGATTGACGAAGAAGTAAAGACTCTGATTGCAGAGCAGTATGAGAGAGCCAAACAGATACTTACTGAGCACAGTGACGGCCATGCCAAGGTAGCACAGCAGCTCATCGACAAGGAGGTAATCTTTGCCGAGGACGTTGAGGAAGTGTTTGGTAAACGCCAGTGGACCAGCCGCTCCGATGAGATAATAGCCGAAAACGAGCGGATAGCCAAGGAGCGCGCCGAAGCTGAAGCCAAGGAGGCTGATAGGAAGGAAGCCGAGCAGAAGGCAGAGATAGACAAGCTCCTGCCTGGCGTGGCGAAGAATAACAGCAAGGATGATAAAGAGCAAGATGGGAAGTAAGAGGATACAGATGCCAAACGTAGTAGTGCGCGCATTGTCAGGTGCGCTGTTCGTAGCAGCCATCGTTGGATGCATACTTCTCGGAATGTCCACCTTCTGTGTGCTGTTCTGCCTGGTGGCAGCCCTGCTGCTCAACGAATTCAACGGCCTGCTTTCAGACCATGACCTGGCCCAGGTCAACAACACTGTCAGCGTGGTCGGCGGAGTATATCTTTTCATCGCCTTCTTCCTCTATTGCTCAGGCAGCGCAGGGCCGGCAGTATTTGCCCCCTACATACTGTCGCTGATTTTCATCCTGGCAAGCGGACTCTATTTCAAGCAGCCAGACCCCATCGGAACCTGGGCATACACCTTTGCCGGCCACCTGTACATAGCCTTGCCCATAGCCTTACTCAATACGTTGGCTTTCAATCCCATTTACTCCCCAACGCTGCCACTGGCCGTGTTTGTCTTCCTTTGGCTCAACGACACGGGAGCCTACTGCTTCGGCTGCTCGCTGGGGCGCAAGATTCCCTACAAGCTTTTCCCCTCCGTCTCGCCTAAGAAGTCATGGGTGGGCAGCGTAGGCGGCGGAATCGTAGTACTGCTGGGCGCATGGATTTTTTCCATCATTTACGGCAATCTGATTTTCTGGCTCGGCCTCGGCCTCATCGTGTGCGTCTTCGGCACATGGGGCGACCTCGTGGAGAGCCAGCTCAAGCGCACTGTCGGCATTAAGGACAGCGGACGCTTCCTCCCCGGCCACGGCGGAGTGCTCGACCGCTTCGACAGCGCCCTACTCGCCATACCCGCAGCGGCAGCATACGTGCTGCTGTGGGGAGCATAAACAGTTAATAGTGAAAAGAGAACGGATGAGAAAGTTTGTTTGTTGCTTAATATTTGCATACTGCTGCATAGTAGCCGGCGCTCAATCAGGGCTAAAAAAGGTCTATGACGAAAGCCTCAATCCCATTGAGCAGATAGACAAGGCCGTAGCCAAGGCAAAAGCCGAGAGTAAATTTGTGGTATGCCAGGTCGGTGGCAATTGGTGCCCGTGGTGCCTACGCTTTGCTGATTATATAAGCAACGACAGTACGATAAGCAAGGTGATAGACGAAAACTTCATTTACATCCATGTAAACTACAATCCCCGCAAAGCTGACCAAACCAGTATGGAACAAGGCAAAGCGCTGATGAACCGCCTTGCAAATCCGGCACGTTTTGGGTTTCCCGTTTTTGTGATACTTGATGATAACGGAGAAATCCTGCACACGCAGGACTCCAGCTTCCTCGAGGAGGGCCAGGGCTATAACAAGGATAAAGTACTCCGCTTCTTCCGCTGCTGGACTCCCGCGGCAGTGAGAAAGTAAGAAAAGGGAATAAATATGACACTTCCTGCTGTCATACACCCCCTCTATCTTCGTTTTTTCTCTGCTAATTCTCAAACTAAAGCAGAGAAGACAAAATTTAATCGCGCAGAGGTTATCAGTCTCGGCGCGATTAGTTTTCGGTTCGGCGCGATTAGATTTCGGCTCGGCGCGATTAGATTTCGGCTCGACGCGATTAAATTTGACTTCGGCGCGATTAAATTTGCCGCCAAGGCTCTCAGATTTCCTTTTGTCGGACCGCGCTTGCAGCGCGACCACCGACGAAATCTTCGCGAAGGCTTCGCCTTTCGGCTCGACGCGATTAGATGAGCCCCCTTTTCTCCTAAAGGGAGAATACTCATCCTTGGCGGCAGGGGCCTCATTAGAGGAGTCTGGGATGTCTCCTGATTATCACTTTTCCCGTTGTGACAGTTGGCGGCAGATTATCTGGGCTGCACGCTTGGGAGCACCTGGCTCGCCGAGCCGCCGGACCATCTCCTCATAGCCCTTAAGCTGTGCTTCGCGGTCGGCTCCGCCGCATACTATGCCGGCAAGGTGGGTGGCGAGATTGGCGGGAGTCATCTCGCTGGCCACAAGCTCGGGCACCAGTTCGCGGTCCACGATAAGATTGACAAGGGAAATGTACTTCACCTTAAGCAACAGCTTGCGCAACAGGGCCACAAACCATCCTACCCGCAAATAGTAGCACACCACCTGGGGCACTCGCAGCAGCGCCGTCTCCAGGGTGGCGGTGCCGGAGGTTACAAGGGCGGCCTCACTAACTGACAACAGCTCAAAGGAACCTCCGCGGAATATAGTGAATTGACTGTCGGGAGCAGACAGCCCCTTATAAAGGGAATCCTCAATGTTTGGCGCACCGGCAACGACCAGCTGGTAACCTCGCTGGGTGTAAGGCATGGCTGCCTGGAGCATAAGGGGAAGATTGGCTTTTATCTCGTTGATGCGCGAGCCAGGCAGCAAAGCTATGGTTTTGAGGTTGGAGGTTGGAGGTTGGATGCTTGCCTGATGCTCCTTCTTCCACTCGCTGATTTCATCCACCGAGGGATTGCCAACGTAATGGATGGGATAGGAGTAGCGCTTGTAGAAGTCTACCTCGAAAGGTAGGATAGAAAACATCTCATCAATGTCACGCTTGATGGCATGGATGCGATGTTCCTTCCATGCCCATATCTTAGGCGAGATATAGTAGTATATAGGTATGCTGGTGCTTGCATTTATCTTCTTGGCTATCTTTAGGTTGAAGCCAGGATAGTCAACAAGAATCAGCACGTTGGGCTGCCACTCCATGATGCTTTGGCGACAGCTGCGCATGGCACGCAGGATGGTCCTGAGATGCAGGAGCACCGTGACGAACCCCATGAAGGCAATGTCCTTATAATGGCGCAGCATAACGCCCTGGCTGCCTGCCGCCTGCTGCATGTGGTCGCCGCCATAGAAGCGGAACTGCGCCTCAGGGTCTCGGTCCATTATGGCGCGCATGAGGTTGGAGGCGTGCAGGTCGCCGCTTGCCTCGCCTGCTATGAGAAAGTACTTCATCACTATTTGAGGTTTGAGGTCTGAGATTTGAGGTTTAAACGTTAGCGGTTAGCGGGGACTCTTGACAGAGCGCGAAGCGCGATAAACAGTAAACGGTAAACCGCGCAGCGCCAACTCTTGACTCAAAACTCCTCAATTATCAACTATCAATTATCAACTATCAACTCTCTTACAGATCCCAATCTTGCATGGTTTGTATCAGCTTATGGTCAGTAGGGTCCACCATAATGGGAGTTATGGCCGCATAGTCGTGGCGCATGGCCCATAGGTCGGTGGTGTCGTTGTTTGGCTCATCGTCTATCTGCTCGCCAGTGAGCCAGAAGTGGTGGCCGCCACGGCTACGCGGGCAAGGCTCAAACTCCTCTACCCATCGGCTGTAGGCCATCCGGCATACGCGTATGCCCTTTATCTCTTCCACGTCGGGGAAGTTGACATTAAGGTATGATCCATAGCGCAAGCCGTTCTCCAATGTCAGCTGGGCTATGTGAGCGCATATTGGAACGAGGTGCTCTACACGTCCGGAAGGGTCGTGATTATCTAGCGAGAAAGCCACCGACGGAATGCCATGGAGGGCAGCTTCGGTGGTTATTGCCGTAGTGCCTGAGTAGTGCATGTTGATCGAGGCGTTGCTGCCGTGATTAATGCCAGCCACGACGAGGTCGGGTTGACGCATGAGCAGCTCGTCGAGGGCAAGCTTAATACACATGCAGGGCGTGCCGCTGCACACATAAATCTTGAGGCCCTCCTCCGAGCGTATATGGCGATAGCTTACAGGCGCTTCAGTGGTGATTGAGCAGCTGGCTCCTGAGCGTGGGCCGTCGGGAGCGCAGACAAACAGATCGCCCAGCGGGCGTACAGCCTCAATAAGCGCAGCCAGTCCGCGCGACTGGTAGCCATCATCATTGGATAATAAGATTAACGGACGCATATTTTTTCTGTTTTTATGGCAAAGGTAATACTTTTTAAGATTATTATGCATAAAATAGCATTTAGATACAGCCAAAACAAGAAATAAAGCGCTAATTTTGCCCTGTTGTGCAAGTCAAGTTAGGCTGCGACTCGGAAAACCTCAAATAAATTTGGTTTTTCCCTCGATTTGTACTAACTTTGCACGCTATATTGGCCGATAAAGGCAAAAAAGACTATTAACATGGGAAAGATTATTGCTATTGCCAATCAAAAGGGCGGTGTGGGCAAGACCACCACAGCCATCAACCTGGCTGCCTCGCTGGCTATGCTGGAAAAGAATGTGCTACTTGTGGATGCCGACCCGCAGGCCAACTCCTCGTCAGGCCTTGGCCTGGAGGTGGGCAACATTGACTGCACCATATACGACTGCCTCATCAATGGGGCTGACCCTCATGATGCCATCTATACCACCGATGTGCCTAACCTCGATATAATATCAAGCCACGTCACACTGGCCGGGGCGGAGAGGGAGCTCTTTGCCATCAACGAAGGACGCGAGTTGCTGATGAAGAAAATGCTCACGCCCATGAAGAGTGAGTATGACTACATCCTTATTGACTGCAGTCCGTCGCTGGGTTCTATCACGGTTAACGCCATCACTGCCTCCGACTCGGTAATCATACCGGTGCAGTGCGAATATTTTGCCCTAGAGGGTATTGCCCAGCTGCTCAACACCATCAAGCTGATCAAGCGCAAACTTAACCCCGACCTGCAGATTGAGGGATTCCTGCTCACCATGTACGACGGCCGCCTCAAACTGGCCAACCAGATATACAATGAGGTAAAGCGCCACTTTGAGGATCTTGTGTTTAAGACTGTGATACAGCGTAATGTCAAGCTGAGCGAAGCTCCCTCTCACGGCATGGCAGCAGTACAATATGATGCCGATGCCAAGGGAGCACGCAACTATCTGGCTCTGGCCAAGGAGATACTTAGCAAGCAGAAAGCATAGACTCACATAACTAGCAGGGCTCGTCTGGAAGAGAGATGCATGCCATGCTAGTCTTTTTTTTGACAGGAAATCACCTGACAGCAAAACGAATAATAAACAGTTAATCATCCAATAGCAAACACTACAATGCCTCCACATAAGAAATTTCCAAACAAGAAGCATTCCGCTCTGGGACGCGGTCTTGATGCCTTGATTTCTACCGACGACGTCAATCCCCAGGGCTCTTCTTCAATCAACGAGATAGAGATTGCCAAGATTGTAGCCAACCCCAATCAGCCGCGTCGCGAGATAGACCAAACAGCCCTGCAGGAACTGGCAGACTCAATTGCACAGATAGGCATTGTGCAGCCCATCACCCTGCGCCAGATGGACGACGGCACTTACCAGATAATTGCCGGCGAGCGCCGCTGGAGAGCCAGCCAGCTGGCAGGCCTCACCACCATACCTGCCTATGTGCGCAAGGCTAGCGATGAGAGCGTGGCCCTGATGGCGCTGGTAGAGAACATTCAGCGTGAGGACCTCAACGCCATAGAGATAGCACTGGCCTACAGCAATATGCAGCAAGTGATGAACCTCACTCAGGAGGCTGTGGCTGAGAAGGTAGGCAAGAAGCGCGCCACCGTAGCCAACTATCTGCGCCTCCTCAAGCTGCCCGCCCCAGTGCAGCTGGCGCTGCGCAACAAGCAGATAGACCAAGGCCATGCACGCGCCATCCTCGGGTTGGAAAGCCCTGCGCAACAGGTTAAGCTCTTTAATGAGATACAGAAGAAGGGCTACTCCGTGCGCAAGGTGGAGGAAATGGTTAAAGACATCAACGAGGGCAGCACCATCGGCCAGACCGCCAAGAATGTCAAAACCGCCTCCACCCTACCCAAGGAGCTTAAGACAATGCAGTCCAGCCTCAGCAAAAAGCTCGGTGCTAAGGTGCAGATGAAGTATGCCGACGGCAAGGGCAAGATAACCATTCCCTTTGCCAATGATAATGAGATGCAAAAGATTATAGCTTTGCTTAGCAAAATAAAATAAGGTGATTTGAAGACAGCCTGTGCTATATTAGCCTTCTGCGCCCTTGTGCTTTGCGGCAGAGCGGAGACCCCCTCGGAGGGGATTAATGGGCACCCCCATCCCCTAGCCCCCCTGGATGAAGAGATTATGGCTTCCGGCCAAGTCCTTTCGCTTGAAGGGGAAACGGAAGGGGCTGAGGTTACCGACTCGCTTGCAGGCTTCACCATTGACAGCCTCTCGATGCTCAAACCGCAGAAAGTAACGCTTGGCAAGCAGCGCAACAAGTCGCTGTTCGTGCCCAATCCTAAGAGGGCCCTATGGCTATCGCTGGTGCTACCCGGGGCAGGGCAGATATATAACCGCAAATACTGGAAGCTGCCCATCATCTATGGAGGATTCATAGGATGCACCTATGCCCTGCTGTGGAACCAGCAGATGTACGACGACTATTCGCAGGCCTACATCGACATCATGGACGATGACCCCGCCACCGCCTCCTACAACAACATGCTGCCCATGGGCTACGACATATCGGGGCGCGAGGAGCAGTTCAAGAAAATATTCAGGCACAAGCGCGACTACTACCGCAAATATCGCGACATGAGCATTTTCGCCTTCTTTGGAGTCTATCTCATATCAGTGGTTGACGCTTATGTAGACGCGCAACTCTCCACCTTCGACATTAGCAAGGACCTCAGCCTCAGCGTTGAGCCTGCCAGCATAGAAATCAACAACAACATAGGCAGCCGCAAGAGCCGTGCTATCGGAGTGCAGTGCAGCCTTAACTTTTAGTATAGAATTATGAATAAGATTTATCATTATCTCGTTGCCATGCTGATAGCGGTCGCATTGCCTGCTGCAGCACAGACTGACGACACCGACATCCAGGAAGAAGACATCCCCTTTGGCCTTCAGGAGGCCGAGGAGGATGATGCCGACACATTCTTTGAGAGCAATTTCCTCTCTCCGCTTGACGAAGACGTGGAGCTGGAAGACAAGAATCCCTTCTTCAACGACGAATACTATGCCGAGCGCCTCAAGGCCATCCCTGCCCCCGAGGAATTCCATGTCTATAACAGCACCGTGCGCAGCTACATTGACCGCTACGCCACCCGCATGCGCCGCTCCGTGGCAGTCATGCTGGGCAAGTATAATCTGTATGGCAATATCTTTGACGATATCCTCGACCGCTACGACCTGCCGGAGGTGCTGCGCTTCCTGCCCGTGATAGAGAGCGGCCTCAACCCCAAGGCAAAGAGTCATGCAGGAGCCGGAGGCCTGTGGCAGTTTATGCCCGGCACCGGCAAGACCTACGGCCTTGACATCAACAGCTGGGTGGACGAGCGCAACGACCCCTACCTCTCCACCGATGCAGCTGCGCGCATGCTGAAGCATGACTATGAGAAGTTTGGCGACTGGAGCCTCGTGCTGGCTGCCTACAACTGCGGCTCCGGCAATGTGAGCAGAGCCATCGCCAGGGCCGGCGGAGTCAAGGACTTCTGGGTGATTTATCCCTACCTGCCGCGCGAGACCCGCGGCTATGTGCCCGCCTTCATTGCCGCCACCTATATAATGAACAACTATAGTCAGCATAACATCAAGCCCCGCCATGCCGTAAAGGCCATAGAGGTGGACACTGCCGTGGTGCACTACGACATGCGCATGGAGCAGATAGCCAAGGCCTGCGGCATCAGCGTGGAGGAGATAAAGAGCTTTAATCCGCAATACAAGACTACCTTCATTCCAGGAGGCCGCCGCCGCAGCACAATAGCACTGCCAGTGGACCTCACGGTCAGGTTTGCAGGCATCGAGGACTCCATCTATCAGGGCACTCTGGCTCCTGTATCATACACTGCAGCTGACGACACCACCATGACGGACAGCGATGAGACCGCAGAGGATGAGGTGGTAGCTCCCGCACCTGAGACCAAGACCTATGCAAGCTCCAAGAGCCGGAAGTACGAGCATTCGAAAAGCAACCATAAAAACTCCAAGTCGCAGGGCCGCAAGGGCAAGAAACGCGGAGGCGGCAGCCGCGAGGTTACCATCCAGCAGGGCGACAACCTCAGCAAGATTGCCAAGCGCAACCACACCACCGTGGCAGAGCTCAAGCGCAAAAACAACATCAAGGGAGACCGCATACGTGCCGGCCAGAAGATAAAAGTGAGATGATTTGATGTCTGACGACCCGCTAACCCGTCAGCCCGTCAGCCTATCAGCCGTTTTTCAATAACAGAGAAATCTAAGATGGATAACGCGTTAACCCCCGAGGAGCTCGAAGAACAGCAAGTTTACCAGGAATTCCGCAAGCTCCTAGATGCCTACCTCGCATCCAATCACAGGAAAAAGGTGGACATCATAACGCGCGCCTTCAACTTTGCCAAGCAGGCCCACAAAGGAGTGCGCCGCCGCTCGGGCGAGCCCTATATCATGCACCCCATAGCCGTGGCACGCATAGCCTGCGAGGAGATTGGCCTCGGCTCCACCAGCATCTGCGCAGCCCTGCTCCATGATGTGGTGGAAGACACGGAGTACACCTTTGAAGACATCCAAAACCTCTTCGGCACCAAGATAGCCAGCATAGTGGAGGGCCTCACCAAGATAGCCGGCGGCATCTTCGGCGAGCGAGCCTCGCTGCAGGCAGAGACCTTCAAGAAACTGCTGCTCACCATGAGCGAGGATATACGCGTTATCCTCATCAAGATATCCGACCGCCTCCACAATATGCGCACCCTATCCTCCATGCTGCCCAGCAAGCAGTATAAGATAGCCGGAGAGACCCTCTATATCTACGCCCCAATAGCCAGCCGCCTTGGCCTCAACCGCATCAAGAATGAGCTGGAGGACCTCAGTTTCAAGTATGAGCACCCCGACGACTATCAGCTCATCAAGGACAAGCTGGCATCCACCCAGGCAGAGCGCGACTTCGTTTTCAAAGAATTCACCACGCCCATCCGCACCGCCCTTGACGGCCTGAAGCTTAACTATTCCATCGAAGCCCGCATCAAGACCCCCTACTCCATCTGGAAGAAGATGCAGGACAAGCACGTCACCTTTGAGGAAATATTCGACATTCTTGCCACGCGCATCATCTTTGAGCCCAAGGAGGGCGAGGACGAGGTAAACACCTGCTTCAACATCTATGTAGCTCTCACCAAGATATATACCCTTCACCCCGACCGTACACGCGATTGGGTGAACCATCCAAAGGCCAATGGCTATCAGGCGCTACACGTCACCCTGATGAGCCACCGCGGCGAATGGATAGAGGTGCAGATACGCTCCCACCGCATGCAGGATATCGCCGAGCAGGGCGTAGCAGCCCATTGGAGGTATGAGAGCGAGAAGGCGGTCAGCCCATCACCGGCCCAGCCCCAAGACAATCCCGTATCGACAGAAACACCGGCGGAGATTCAACCGGCGAACGGAAATCCAACCGAGGAAGACAAGAGAGGGGCAGCTGATGACAAGATGGACAGCTGGATTCACACCATCAAGGAGATACTCGACGACCCCCAGCCAGACTCCCTCGACCTGCTCGACACCATCAAGCTCAACCTGTTCGCCTCAGAGATAATCGTATTCACCCCCAAGGGCGAAATCAAGACCATGCCTACGGGAGCCACCGCCCTGGACTTCGCCTTCTCCATCCACTCCTTCCTCGGCACCAACTGTATCGGCGCCAAGGTCAACCACCGCCTCGTGCCCCCCACCGAGCCCCTCAACTCCGGCGACCAGGTGGAGATACTCACTTCACGCACCCTGCAGGTAAAGCGCGAGTGGCTTGACTATGTCACCACCGCCAAAGCCCGCAGCAAGATACAGGCATGCCTGCGCAAGATGGACCGCGAGAAGCAGGCCGAGGGAGAGCGACTGCTGCGCGACTTCCTGACCGGCAACGACATAGAATACAACCCTACCATACTCGACAAGCTCCGCATCTTCCATCAGCGCACCACAGCAAGCCGTTTCCTCCTCGACGTGGCAACAGGCACCATTGCCCTGGGCGACGACGATATCAACATGCTCCGCGGGCACGACAATGGCGAGGGATCCTCCTTCTCTTGGCGCAGCCTCATACCCTTCGTAAAGAAAGAAAGCAGCGCAGCCAATTCTGCGGCAAAGTCAGAAGGCGGCAAGAAAACCAGCAAGGAACCGAACCGTGACTCCCAGTCATCGCCCGACCTTTCCTCCTCCTTCCTCTCTACCATTGACCGCAAGAAAATCTTCATTATCGACGAGCAAACCATCGACCATTGCCAGATAGCCCCCTGCTGCAAGCCCATCCCCGGCGATGACGCCCTGGGCTACATCGATGAGGCCACCCAGACCTTCACCCTCCACAAACTAGACTGCGAGGAAGCCACTAAGCTCAAGAGCCAGTTTGGCAACAACCTGGTCGCTGTCAGATGGCAGATGCAGCGCGGCCACCTCTTCGAGACCACTATCCATGTAGAGGGCGCCGACGAGATGGGCACCCTGTTCCAGATAGCTGAGGCCATCTTCAAGCATCGCGGCCTCAACGTCAAAGGCCTCAACATCCAGAGCGACAAGGGCTACTTCCACGCCGACATCACGG
Organism: uncultured Bacteroidales bacterium; assembly: GCA_902792555.1. Classification (GTDB taxonomy): domain Bacteria; phylum Bacteroidota; class Bacteroidia; order Bacteroidales; family Bacteroidaceae; genus UBA6382. The sequence continues at coordinate 15,723 of CADAZW010000024.1, forward strand.
TGCTCGTCCACGACGGCAGAGAGGTCAACGCCCTCTGCGAGGAGCTCCTCAAGATAGAGGCCATCCTCCAGGCAGTGCGCGTCTGAGCACTGACAGGACACAGGAGAAAATACTGAAGACTTTATCCATCGCTTCCGATGCCATTTCTAACCGCGGGGATAAAGATATTCATCACGAGATTTTTTTTATTTGCGAGAAGAAAAACTTTAATCGCGCAAAGAAAATTTTTAATCGCGCAGAGCCTGAATCTAATCGCGCAGAGCCGTTCAGTTTCGGCGCGATTAGATTTGACTTCAGCGCGATTAGATTTGATTTCGGCGCGATTAGATTTTTTCTCCTCGCAATAATAATTTCCCCGAACATTTTTACGAGAGAGGAAGAAGCGAAACCATTTCATTATCAGCTTCTTCCGCTATGCGCCTATGAGAGAGGCGCCCCGTCAAGCCGCCGCTCACTCGTGGTGGTAAGGCAGATGGTGGATGATGGTGAGGGCGCGATAATACTGCTCGACGAAGAGGAGCCTTATCATCTGATGAGAGAAGGTCATGGGGGAAAGCGAGAGCTTATCGTCGGCACGTGAATAGACATCGGGGGAAAATCCGTAGGGGCCGCCGACCGCGAAGACTATGCGTTGGACAGAGCTGTCGTGCTGCTTCCTTACATAGTCGGCAAAATCGAGGGAGCTGCGCAGGATGCCGCGCTCATCGAGCAGGACAAGGCGGTCGGAAGGCTTAATCCTTGCCAGCAGAGCCTTGCCCTCAGCGGCCTTCTGCTGCTCCTGGGATAGGGCCTTGGCGTTCTTGAGCTCAGGGATTACCTCTACGGCAAAGGGAACAAAATGGGCGATGCGGCCCACATAGTCGTCAATTATCTGTCCCAAGGGCTTGGACACCGTCTTGCCTATCACTACGAAAGAAACCTTCATAAACCAAAAGCTACTCGAAGTGGAACGTGAGGACTACCATAGCAGTGTGGGCGTTCTTGACAGCATGGGTGAATACCTCCTTCGACTTGTCGTTTAGGTTGGAACGGTCGGTCTTAAGGACATCGGTAAGGCCGAAGCAGAACTTAATCTCAGGGCAGAACTTGAAGAAGGGAAGATAATAGTCGCAGCCGAAGCCTACCTCGACATTGAGGCTGAGAGGCTTGGTGGCTATGTTGGCCTGATCCTTGGTAGTGAGGTTGTACATGGCGTTGACGCCGGTGATGACGTAAGGCCGGTAGTTGTTGTGGCGGGGAGCGGCAATCTTAAGGTTAAGAGGCAGCACGATATAGGTGGACTTCATGTCCTGGTGATCGGTGAGGCCGGTGGTCTGCTCACGGAATGTGATATGCTTTGATGCGAAGTGCATGGTGGGCTGCAGGCGCAGGCCGAGATACTGATTGACCCTCCACTCGCCCAGCAGTCCCACGGTGAAGCCAGGGCTGAAATTGTCGTTGCTCACCCACCATTGCTGCCCTGTTTCAGGATCCACATACCCAGAGTTGGGCATTATGATACTCTGCTGATGGAGGCCGAAGGAGAATCCATAGTGGAAGGGGCGCAGGTCAATGTAAGGCTTGTTCTGCACCACGCGCTTGCGCTCCTGGGCAACAGCCTGAGTGCCCGTCAGCCACTGCCCATCGAACAGCAGGCCATGTACGTTGAGCAGCAGGAGTAGTAAGAGTAGTATCTTCTTCATATCTCTTTATTAACGGAAAAGTGGGTGTTTTAGTATTTCTAAGTAGAAAAATAGGGCTGGAAGTGAAAATTATTACCCATTTCTGGTGAGTTATTCCCGATTTATTCCTACCTTTGCCGCATCAAACTTGAGTATTCTAACACTTAAAACTTATCAGAAATGGCTTATGTAATTGGTAATGATTGCGTTGCATGCGGTACTTGCATCGACGAGTGCCCCGCAGGTGCAATCTCTGAGGGCGACATCTACAGCATCGACCCCGATGTATGCGTTGACTGCGGCACATGTGCTGACGCTTGCCCGTCGGGTGCTATCAGCCCGGGCGCTTAATCACGCAGCTAGAAAAACTGACAGACACAGGTGTGCATCCTTCTCCGCAAGGCTGAGGGATGCACCTTTTTTTGGTCTTTTTTGCCGGCAACAATTAAACCTTTGCTCTCTGCCAAGGTCTAAACAATGGAGCGCATATTGCGCGCGAACATTATATAATATTATAGGAACACTATAGATACCACAGGAACTATAGCCAACCTAAGCAAAATAAGCGAAAGACATGAACAGATTTCTCTGCATGATATGGCTACTGTGTGTGGCTGCCGCGGCCAGCGCCGATAGCAAGTGGACCATCTCGGGCAAGGTGGTGGACAGCGCTACCAAGGAGCCTATACAAATGGCCGGAGTAAGAGTGATGAAGACCGACAGCACCTATGTGACAGGCGATGCCACGAGCGAGCTGGGCATCTTTATTATCAAGCCTGACAAGGGAGGGAAACTGATTGTAAAGATTTCGTCGGTGGGATACAAGACCGTTTACCGCGACATCACACTCGACAAGCAGAACAAGAGCGCTGCGCTGGGCACCATACTATTGGAGCAGGACGCCGTGGCCCTGCAAGGAGCCACCGTTACCGCCAAGGCTTCCAAGGTGGAGGTGAAAGGCGACACTTTC
>CADAZW010000025.1 GCA_902792555.1 uncultured Bacteroidales bacterium
TAATCCCGTGGAGCTGGCGTTTTCCACGGGATTAGATTTCGTTTCAAGGCTTTTAGATTTCGTTTCAAGGCTTTTAGTTTTGATTTCCACAGGACTAAACTATCCTACATATTAAATCGTCTGTTTTTCAATTCTTTAACCGAAACAATGCAGGAATGTAAGCAAAAAACATTTTATTTTTTTATAGGCAATGACACAGATGTTGGCACACAGAGAGCATGACTATTTCGCAGAGACTGTAATCTGTGCCAACTGCTATATTGTTGCCAAATTTTTTCTCCGTCAAAAACCATTTTTTCTCCGTAAACAATCGATTTTTCTCCGTCAAAAGACGAAAAAAAGCGTACTCAACCAAAAACTCCCGCGGAAAAATTAAATTGCTCCCACGGGAATTTTAAATTATCTCCGCGGTTGCACAGACGGCTTTACGCGGCTCTGTCACGCTTTCACGCAGCTTCGTATTTTTTCTGCGCCCTGCCTGCGTCGGTGCACAAAACAAGGACGGCTCTCGAGAGTCGTCCTTGTCAAGAATGTGGTATCCCCGCTGGGAATCGAACCCAAATCAGCAGTTTAGGAAACTGCTGTTCTATCCATTGAACTACAGGGACAGCAGGAAGCCTTATCGGCTTTCTGGAGTGCAAAATTAGTGATTATTTGGAAAACGAGCCATGTTTTCCGCATTTTATTATTAAATTTGCAACTCGTTTTTGGAAACATTTATTATTCACACAACATTAAAGACAGACTACAGTGGGCGGTTTCTTTGGAGTAGTAAGCAAGCAGAAATGCATTACCGACGTATTCTACGGCACAGACTATCAGTTTCACCTCGGCACTCGCCGCGGCGGTATAGCCACCATCAATGAATCGGGGCATTTTGAGCGCGAGATTCATAACCTGGAGAATTCTTACTTCCGGCCGCGCTTTGAGGACGAACTCGATAAGTTTGACGGATACGCCGGAATAGGCGTGATCAGCGACACCGATGCCCAGCCCATGCTTACCAACAGCCACCTGGGACGCTTTGCCCTCGTAACCGTGGCCAAGATCAACAACCTCGAGGAACTGGCGCAGGACCTCATCAATGAGGGCGAGCACCTCAGCGAGTTCACATCCGGGCGCATCAATCCCACGGAGCTCATCTCGCTACTTATTGTCAAGGGCCACACCTTTGTGGAGGGCATAGAGAATGTATACAATAAGGTTAAGGGCTCTTGCTCCATGCTGCTCCTGACCGAGGATGGCGTCATAGCCGCGCGCGACGCATGGGGCCGCACCCCCATCGTGGTGGGTCGCAAGGAAGGTGCCATGGCCGTCAGCACGGAGAGCACCGCCTTCCCCAACCTTGACTATAGCATGGAGCATTTCGTGGGCCCGGGCGAGATTGTCAGGATCAAGGCCGACGGCATGGAGCAGCTGCGCAAGCCCAACAGCAAGATGCAGATTTGCGCCTTCATGTGGGTGTACTACGGATTTCCCACTTCCTGCTACGAGGGCAAGAATGTTGAGCAGGTGCGCTTTGAGTGCGGCAAGGTCATGGGCGAAGCCGACGACACCGAGGTGGACTGCGCCTGCGGCATCCCCGACTCTGGCGTAGGCATGGCCACGGGCTATGCCGTTGGCGCCAAGGTGCCCTACCTGCGCTGCATTGCCAAATACACCCCCACCTGGCCGCGATCCTTCATGCCCGCCAATCAGGAGATGCGCAACTTGGTGGCCAAAATGAAGCTCATTGCCAACAAGGACCTCCTCAAGGGCAAGCGCCTGCTCTGCTGCGACGACTCCATTGTGCGCGGCACCCAACTGAGAGACAACACCAAGATTCTGTTCGACGACGGAGCCAAGGAGGTGCACATGCGCATTGCATGCCCACCACTGGTGTACGGATGCCGATTCATCAACTTCACTTCATCCAAGAGCGACCGCGAACTCATCACCCGACGCATCATTGAGGAGTTTGAGGGTCCCAACCCCTCGCAGGAAACACTGCAGAAATATACCGAGACCGACTCGCCCGAGTATAAACGCATGGTCAGCGAGATAGCACGCCGCCTCAACCTCAGCAGCCTCAAGTTTACCAAGCTCGAGGACCTCATCAAGGCCATTGGCCTGCCCAAATGCCAGATTTGCACCCACTGCTTCGATGGTTCGTCGGCCTTCACACTAGAAGAGACCAACGTTTAGATTAAGCCCTAGACAGAAAACTTGCTTTATATATGGCGAAGAAAAATCTGTTGAAGAAATAAAACCAACAACGAACTCCCTAAACAATACCGCCATGAGAAATTTAACAATCTTTGCATTGATTATCATCGGGTCAATGCTTATGGGCAGTTGTTTCTGGCCCTATGACGAGTACTATGATGTTCCGCCTCGCGGCTACGTGGTTACCCACCATCACCACTACGAGAGAGTCCCGCGCCACCGCGCTCCTGCACCACCGCGCCACCACCGCGCACCACGCAGATATTAATTCAACAACCACTATTATTATAAATAAGGTATAGAAATGAAAATTCTTAGCACCATCCTTGCTTTTGCCCTGTGCATTACCGGTATGGCACAGACCGACATTCCACGTCCCGAGTATCCGCGCCCACAGTTTGAGCGCGCTGACTGGCTTAACCTCAACGGCACTTGGACCTACGAGTTCGACCTCAGCAACACCGGCATAGGCCGTAAGTTTGACAAGAGCGAGGGCTTCCCCAACAAGATTACCGTGCCCTACTGCCCCGAGAGCGAGCTCTCCGGTGTAGGCTATAAGGACTTCATTCCTGCCATCTGGTATCAGCGCAAGGTCAGCATCCCCGCAGCATGGCAAGATAAGAAGATACTCATCCACTTCGGTGCAGTCGACTACTACGCCACCCTCTATGTCAACGGCACTGTTGCCGGACGCCACTGGGGTGGCAGTTCTTCCTTCGAGATTGACATCACCGACTATGTCACCCCCGGCCAGGAAGCCAACCTTATCCTATGGGTAAAGGATGACGTGCGCTCAGGCGCCCAGACGGGCGGCAAGCAGAGCCACTCCTTCTACTCCTCAGGCTGCTACTACACCCGCGTAACAGGCATCTGGCAAACTGTCTGGATGGAGGCCGTGGCACCCCAGGCCCTCAAAGGAGTGTATGTCAAGCCCGACCTCGACAATAGCCGCTTCATCCTCGAGCCCTCCTTCTACGCCCTGCAGGACGGCCTGCAGCTGAGGGTCAAACTTCTTGACAAAGGCAAAGCCGTCTGCACCACCACCCAGAAGGCCACCAACCCCATGATAGTCATCCTGCCTGTCAAGAATGTCAAGACATGGTCGCCCGAGAGCCCCTTCCTCTACGATCTGGAGTATGAGGTTCTCAATAAGCAGGGCCAGGTCATCGACCGCGTTCAGAGCTACGCCGGCATGCGCAAGATTCACATCGAGGGTAACCGCTACTTCCTCAACAACAAGCCCCTCTACCTCCGCATGGTGCTTGACCAGGGCTTCTATCCCAAGGGCATCTGGACCGCTCCCACCGATGCCGACCTCAAGGCTGACATCGAGCGTTCCATGGCAGTGGGCTTCAACTCCGCCCGCCTCCACCAGAAGGTCTTTGAGGAGCGCTTCCACTACTGGGCCGACAAGCTAGGCTACCTCACCTGGGGCGAGTCTGCCTCCTGGGGTATGGATATCAACGGTGTCGCTGCCGCCCGCAATTTCCTTATGGAGTGGCAGGAAGTGGTGGAGCGCGACCGCAACCACCCCAGCATCATCACCTGGACTCCCTTCAACGAAACCTGGGGACGCAGCAGCGACGGCGTCAACCACGACCGCCTGCTGGGCGACGTCTATGACCTCACCCACCGCATCGACTACCGCCCCGTCCACGACGTGAGCGGAGGCTATCATCAAGCCAAGACCGACCTGTGGTCCTACCACGACTACGAGGGCAATGCCGCCGAGCTCAAGAAGCAGCTTACCCTCAAGGGCGACGGCACAGTGCCCACCCTCAATCAGAAGAAAGAAGCCAAGTACAAAGGACAACCTTATTTCCTCGATGAAATCGGCGGAATTGGTTGGGTCATCGAGAAATATGCCGAGAATACCTGGGGCTACGGCGAAGGTCCCAAGGACCTCGACGCTCTCTACACCCGACTGGAGAGCACCGTTGATACCGTGCTCACCTTCGACTATATCAACGGATACACCTACACCCAGCTCACCGATATCGAGCAGGAGCAGAACGGCATCTACACCTACGACCGTCAGCTCAAGTTCGACACCGCCAAGCTCCGCAGCATCTTCGGCAAGGAACCAGAGTGGTACAAGCAGCTGCTAAAGCAATATGAAAAACATTAATATCTAAACAACATTCACATCAATTATTCTCTTCTAAAAAACAACCACAATGAAAAGCATTAAGTTTTTTGCAATGGCTGCAGTTGCAGCCCTGATTATGTCCTGCGGCAGCAAGCCCTACGACTCATCCAAGGTTAATGAACTCACCGACAAGCTCTTCAGCCTCACCTCCGAGGACTATCCTGAGGTAGTAAAGCAGGCCGACGGCATCCTTACCTACTTCGAACAGGCTTTCCCCGCTGAGGAACTCAAGGAGAAGGCTGGCGGCCTCGTTACCGACGGTCTCTTTGGCGGCGACACCGACCTCTTCAAGCAGATGAATCAGCTGGACAATGCCCTCTACGGCATGGAAGACCAGATGGACGATGCTACCAAGGAGGCTTACGCCAAGTATCAGGAGCACCGCAAGGCTGTACTCGGACACTAAAAATCATTGAATCATGACCGGCGAACAGGCACTGCGCTATAGTCGCCACATGAAGCTGCCCCACTTCGGACCCGAAGGGCAGCGCAAGCTCCAGGCCGCCCGCGTCCTTATTATCGGCGTGGGCGGCCTAGGTTCGCCTGCGGCACTCTATCTGGCTGCCGCAGGTGTGGGCACCATCGCCCTGATGGACGGCGATAAGGTCAGCCTCAGCAACCTCCAGCGCCAGATACTCCATTTCACTCCCGACCTCAACACACCCAAGACCCTCTCCGCTACAAAGAAACTACGCAGCCTCAACCCTGACGTCAACATTGTTGGCATCAACCATTTCCTTGAGGCCGGCAATGCGCCGCAAGTCATTGCCGACTACGATTTTATTATTGACGCCACCGACAGCATCGAAGCCAAATATCTTATCAACGACTCCTGCGTAAAGGCCGCCAAGCCCTTCAGCCACGGCGCACTTCTACGCTATGAGGGCTACACCTTCACCTATCTGCCCGGCCACGCCACCCTGCGAGACATCTTCGGCCCACCGCCCGCAGCCGACGAGATGCTCACCTGCTCACGCGCCGGGGTGCTCGGCGCAGCTGCCGGCATCATCGGCACCATCCAAGCCGCCGAGGCCATCAAGCACATCGTCGGCATAGGCCAGCTCCTCACCGACCGCCTGCTGACCCTCAACGCCCTCAGCATGACATTCAGCCAGATAGACATTATGCACTGACTTGCGTTGTTTTCTCCCTTCTATACGCAGAGTCCTGGCATCTTTCTTTAATGTTGCCGCTCCTCCCGGTTTGGTTTTCTCTCTATTTGCACTCTTTGCCTTACTATTCGTAAGTCAAGGTAGGAGATACCTCGGAAAATCCCAAATAAAATTTGGTTTTTCTCTCGGTTTGCACTACCTTTGCACTGCAAAGTTTAGAAGTGGACAGATTTGTGCTGATTGCAACCACTGGAAAAAATGCTAAAACACGGCTCTCTCTATCTTCTATACTGTGCTATGTATTAATTATTAATAAGGTATAAAAGATGAGTTATTTATTTACTTCTGAATCCGTAAGCGAAGGCCATCCTGACAAGGTGGCCGACCAGATAAGCGATGCTGTGCTTGACAAGCTGCTGGCCTATGACCCCCAGTCGCACGTAGCATGCGAGACGCTGGTAACTACCGGCCAGGTAATTGTGGCCGGCGAAGTTAGTTCTGACGCCTATATCGACATCCCACTGGTGGCGCGCGAAACCATCAACCGCATCGGCTATACTAAGTCGGAGTACTGCTTCGACGCCGACAGCTGCGGAGTACTCAATGCCGTGCATGAGCAAAGCCAAGACATCAACCGCGGCGTGAGCCGCGAGACCGAGGAGGCTCAGGGTGCCGGCGACCAAGGCATGATGTTCGGCTACGCCACCAACGAAACAAAAAATTACATGCCCCTGCCGCTAAGCCTGGCCCACAGCATTGTGCAGACGCTGGCGACCATACGCAAAGAGGGTCGCGAAATGAAGTACCTGCGCCCCGACTCTAAGAGTCAAGTGACCGTGCAATATAGCGACGATGGACGCCCCGAGCGCGTGGACACCATCGTGGTCAGCACGCAGCACGATGAGTTTATCACCGCCGCCCAGTGCGGTGGCAGTCAGGAGAAGGCAGACAAGCAGATGCAGGAAAGGATTGAGCAGGATGTGAAAAATATTCTCATGCCGCGCGTGCTGAAAGAACTTAACGACCCCGAAGTAAACCGTCTCTTTGCCAAGGAACCGAAATACCTCGTAAACCCCACGGGCAAATTCGTGATTGGCGGACCTCACGGTGACACGGGCCTCACGGGTCGCAAGATAATCGTAGACACCTACGGCGGCAAGGGTGCGCACGGCGGCGGCGCTTTCTCGGGCAAAGACCCCAGCAAGGTGGACCGCTCGGCAGCCTATGCCGCACGCCATATAGCCAAGAATATGGTGGCCGCCGGCGTAAGCGACGAGATGCTGGTGCAGCTGAGCTACGCCATTGGCGAAGCAGAACCCGTGAGCGTGTTTGTTGACACCTACGGCAAGAGCCACGTGAGCATGAGCGACGGCGAGATCGCTGAAAAGATAAAGCAACTGTTCAGCCTGACCCCCAACGGCATCATCCGTGACCTGCAGCTGCGCAAGCCCATCTATGAGGAGACAGCCGCCTACGGCCACATGGGACGCGAGCCACAGAAGGTGGTAAAGCACTTCACCAGCCGTTACAACAACGGCGGGGCGGCCAACGGTCCCAAGGAGCTAGACATCGAGGTAGAACTCTTTACCTGGGAGAAATTGGATCGCGTGGAAGACATCAAGAAGGCTTTTAATATTTGAGAATCCCACTCCATCTCCCCTTAGGAGGAGAATCCCTTTCCTCTTTCGACAAATAATAAAAAGATATAAGACCATGAGCAAGAGTCTATGCGTTTATTGCGCGTCGAGCGCATTGATAGACAAGAAATACAAGCAGACCGCCTACAGGGTAGGTCAGCTGTGCGCTGAGCACGGGTGGACCCTCGTGAACGGAGCCGGCAGCGAAGGCCTAATGGGCGCCAGCAGCGACGGTTGTAAAGACGCCGGCGGCAAGGTGGTAGGTATCATCCCACAGTTTATGGTTGACAATGGATGGATGCGCGCCGAGCTTGACGAGACTGTAATAACCAAGGACATGGCCGAACGTAAGCAGAAGTTTAGAGACATATGCGATGCCGTTCTGGTGCTGCCCGGCGGACTAGGCACGATGGAAGAACTCTTTGAGACCATCACACAGAAGCAGCTAGGCCAATTTGCCAAGCCCATCATCATACTCAATCAAGACGGCTACTACAACCACCTGGAAGCCTGGCTGCGCCACTGCCACGAGGAACGATTCCTCCGTTATAAGGGCGATGAGGCCCTCTGGACCATTATTACCAGCCTAGACGAACTGTTTCCCCTATTGGACAATAACCGTTAACCAACGACTCGCGGCTTAATCAACGTGAACACAATTGCTACTGACAGCACAGCGCAGGCCGACAGCTTAGTCCAAATTGACAGCGCGACGGCCCACTTCCCGATGGCAGACCGCATGGGATTCTTCAGCGGCAGCCAGTGGGTGAATGGCGACAGCACAATCCATCTGGTTGGCATGAGCGGCGAGCCCGTGCCCTATAGGCTGAGTAATGACGCTATAGTTACAGCCACACTTATGCTATGCCTTTTCCTGGGAGCCTTTGTGGTATGCCGCTCCATGCAGGCACTGGGCATGCAGATGAAAAACTTCTTCCGTCTGCGTGACCGCAATGAAGACTTCTCCCTAAAATCGGAGGGAGAAGTGAAGGATCAGCTCTTTATTGTACTCCTAGAAAGCATAGTGCTAGGCCTGCTGTGCTTCAGTTTCTTCAGCCGCCTGCTGTCAGAGCATTTCACCGTCCTTTCGCCCTACGTAATGCTTCTGGCCAACATGGGCATACTGCTCATATATTTTGCCTACAAATACGGATTGCTCAGCCTTTTCAACTGGACGTTTTTTGACGCAAACTGCCGCCAAACATGGCTGCGCAGCTACAACCTGGTAGCCTTCGGCAAGGCCATTATCCTGCTGCTTTTGCTGATGGTGATTTTGTACTTCGATTTGCCATCCTTGGTTTGCATTTACATCGTCCTCGCTATAGTCGCCATTGCCGAAATGCTAGTTCTGTATAAGACGAAACAAATCTTTTTCTGTTCCGTGCTTGGTCTAATCCCTACAATTTTGTACTTTTGCGCACTGGAACTGCTCCCCCTGTTTTTTCTTTGGGAGATGCTTGTCGCGACAAACGAGTTTCTGGTTAAATAGTATTGTGTGCAATCTGACATTTGAAAGATGATAAAGAAGATCCTTGTTTCCCAGCCAAAACCATCATCTGCCAAGTCCCCCTATCTGGAACTTCCCAGAAAATACGGCGTAAGCATAGACTTCCAATCCCTGATAAGCGTGCAGCGCCTCACTCCGCGCGAGATACGTGCCCAAAAAGTTGACATCCTAAGCCACACGGCCATAGTGTTCAACTCCAAGCAGGCCATCGACCATTTCTTTTCTCTATGCAAGGACATGCGCATTAGGCTGCCAGAAGATATGAAATACTTCTTTATCTCCCAGCAGGTTTCGCTTTATGTGCAGCAGTACGTACAGTATCGCAAGCGCAAAATTTTCTTTGGCAAGAGCGGCCTGATGCCCGACTTGGTGGAAATGATGCAAAAGCACAAAAAGGAGAATTTCCTCATTCCGCAGAGCGATGTCCACAACAAGGAAATCTCCCAATTGCTCGACAGCAAGGGCATTCAGCACACCGACTGCGTAATGTATCGCACCGTGAGCGTGGAGCTTGACAAGAGCAAGCCCTTTGACTACGACATGGTAGTCTTCTTCACCCCCAGCGGAGCCAAATCGCTCCTCGACAATTTTCCCGACTACAAGCAGGGCGACACCGTGTTTGCCTGCTTCGGAGAAAACACAGCCACCAAGTTGGAGGAACTGGGTTTCCGCGTGGACATCAAAGCCGTACAGGGGCAAGGTCTCTCTATGGCAGGCGAGATAGGCCGCTACTTGGAAAGCCAGAAAAAGAAATAGCGGCATAGCAATGCCCCAATTCCGTAAGAAAGAACGAATCACCTCGCTCAAGGAGATTGAGCATCTCTTTGAGCGCGGACGCAGCAGCAGCATCCAGGCAATGCCGCTACGCGCAATATATCAGTTGCGCTCTGCTGAGCAGGAGAAAACTCCTGTCATTAAGGTGTTGATATCAGTGGCAAAAAAACGCCTTCGCCATGCCGTGGATCGCAACCGTGCCAAACGCCAGATAAGGGAAGCTTACCGCCTGCAACACCAACCATTGAGCGATGCCCTACACAGGCGTGCCAAGCAAATGTGCATAGCCTTTGTATGGATCAACGAGACCCCTGCCTCCACTGAAGAGGTTTTTATCTCCATAAAGAAAATTCTCGATTCCATCGAGAAGAAAGTGTAACCTGCCTGAATGCCCGAAAGGAAATGAAACTGCTAAAGAAATTTTCCTCTGCTCTGGCATGGATTCTCATTCTGCCCATCCGCTTTTACCAGAAGTGTATCTCGCCGCTTACACCATCTTCATGCCGCTTCACACCCACCTGCTCGCAGTATGCCGTTGAAGCCCTGCGCAAGCATGGCCCATTGAAGGGACTATGGCTTGCCTTGCGGCGTCTGCTTCGCTGTCACCCATGGGGTGGCAGCGGCTACGATCCCGTGCCATGAAGTTACCTATATAATAATAAAAGGTGGCTCCAGTTGTGAAAAAAGGTTGCTTAGCTGCTGTTTCAGCTTGCAGAGGATAGGCGGTTTGAATTATTGTTTGTAAATTTGCGGTCAACAAATTAAATTCTTGTTTTTATGGGCATCACATCTCTGGTAAGACCAATCTTCAAGAAAAAATATGAGCAGCTGCACCGCAGCGAACTCAACGCAGACCAAGAGCAGCAAGACCTGCTACTCAGCATGGTGCATCAAGCGAAAAATACCGAATGGGGCCGTACCCATGGCTTCGCCTCCATCAAGAGCTACGACGACTTCTGCCGACAAGTACCCGTTAGTACTTATGAGGAACTGAAAGGCTTCATCGACCGCATGCGCCACGGTGAGAAAGATGTACTCTGGCCCGGCAAGGTGAAATGGTATGCAAAATCCTCCGGCACCACCAATGACAAGAGCAAGTTTATACCTGTAAGCAAACAAGGACTGAAAGACACCCACTACAAGGGCAGCGAGTGCGTAGTTACCTACTATCTGCACAACAATCCCGAGAGCCGCCTCTTCGACGGCCGCGCACTCATCCTAGGCGGTAGCCATGAGCAAAACTACGATGTCAAGGAAAGTCTGGTAGGCGACCTCAGCGCCATACTGATTGAGAATATCAGTCCGCTGGCCAACCTGGTGCGCGTGCCCCAAAAACAAACCGCCCTGCTCAGTGACTTCGAAGTGAAACGCGACCGCATTGCCCGCGAAGCAATGAATAAAAATGTCACCAACATCAGCGGCGTACCGTCATGGATGCTTTCAGTACTGACCAGACTTCAAGAAGTTACGGGCAAGCAAGACATTTCTTCCATCTGGCCTAACCTGGAAGTCTTTTTTCACGGTGGCGTAGCCTTCACTCCCTACCGCGAGCGATATAAGGAAATCATTTCCTCTCCTAAAATGCACTATATGGAGACATACAATGCCAGCGAGGGATTTTTCGGCGTGCAGAACGAACCGCAAGATTTGGCTATGCTGCTTCTGACCAACCTGGGTGTGTTCTATGAATTTATACCCTTGGAAGAAGTAGGGACCGACAACCCTAAGGCCGTGCCCCTTTGGCAGGTGGAAACTGAGCGCAATTACGCCATGGTCATCACCACCACCAGCGGCCTCTGGCGCTACCAGATTGGCGACACTGTGAAGTTTACCCAACTCAAACCCTATAAATTTTTTATCAGCGGTAGGACTAAGAGCTTTATCAACGCCTTTGGCGAGGAGTTGATAGTAGATAATGCTGAGAAGGGCCTGATGGAGGCCTGTGCCAAGACTGGAGCCGAGGTGGCCGAGTATACCGCTGCACCCGTGTTTATGGACTCCAATGGAAAATGTCGCCACCAATGGATTATCGATTTCCGCAAAAAGCCCGATGAAATCGACCAATTTGCCGAGATTTTGGACCTGTCACTGCAACACATTAACTCTGACTACGAAGCCAAGCGTTATAAGAATATCACCCTTCAGCCACTAGAGATAATTGTGGCCCCAAGTGGACTCTTCGACCGCTGGCTCAAAAGCAAAGGCAAGCTGGGAGGCCAACACAAGGTGCCCCGCCTTTGCAACGACCGCAAGATAGCAGAAGAGGTACTGGCTCTGATTGACAAATAAAAATTTACTATAGCTGAAGATGAAGGCAACACACAAAATATTGTTTTTCCTCAGCGCAACACTGCTCATTGGCTGCGCCCGGCCCGGTACTCCAGACGGCGGCCCCTACGACGAGACTCCGCCACAGGTGGTAGGCGCCAGTCCTGCCGAAGGTTCAATAGGGGCAACTCCCAAGACAATAGAGATTTTCTTCGATGAATATATCAAATTGGAGAATGCCTCCGACAAGATAGTAATCTCGCCACCTCAACTCAACCAACCAGAGATCTCCGCCAATGGCAACAGGATAAAAGTCAAACTCATTGACTCGCTCAAACCAAACACAACCTACACCATAGACTTTGGCGATGCCATAGTGGACAACAACGAGGGCAACCCAATGGGCAAATACACCTACACCTTCTCCACCGGCGACAGCATAAATCAAATGGAGGTAAGCGGCAAGGTGCTCAACTCTCGCAACCTGGAACCCATCAAAGGCATCATAGTAGGCCTTCACAGCGACACCGCGGCACAGGCCTTCACCCAAAAGCCCTTCGACCGTATGGCCCGCACCAACGGCAGCGGCGAATTTTCCATCAAGGGCATCGCTCCGGGTAACTACCGCATATATGCTCTACAGGACAACGACGGCGACTTCACCTTCGGTCAAAAGAGCGAGATGCTGGCGTTCAGTCGCAGCACCATCAGCCCCCGCTCCTTCCCTGACCAGAGAGCCGACACCATCTGGCGCGACTCCACCCACATCGACTCTGTACGAATAATCAAATACACCCATTTTGTGCCCGATGACATAGTATTACTGGCGTTCAACGAGAGCACCTTCGACCGCCATCTGCTTAAAGCCGAGCGCAAGGTGCCCGAGCATTTTGACATATACTTCACCGCACCGAGCACCAAAAGACCAATTGTAAAGGGCATAAATTTCGATGAGGGCAAACTGGTAGCCCAGTGTTCTGCCAAGAATGACACCATCATATACTGGATAAGCGACACCTCGCTAGTACATACCGACACTCTGCAAGCCACCCTGACCTATCTGGAGAATGACTCTACAGGCAACTTTGTAGAGTGCACTGACACTCTGGAGTTCGTTTCGCGTCTGCCGCGCAGCCGTCAGCTTAAGATGGAGCAGGAAGTTTATAAGGAGTGGGAACGCCAACAGGAGAAACTAAAGAAGAAAGGCAAGGCGTATCAAACCGAGATGCCTCCCGACCCACTAGCCCTCAACGTCAATGGTAGCGGGTCACTTGACCTCTACGACAACATCCACTTCCGCAGCCCAGAACCACTGCGCACTGTTGATACAGCAAAGTTCCACCTTTACGTCAAGGAGGATACCCTCTACCTGCCCGCTGACTGTGAGATTGAACCAAAGGAGGGCAGTCGGATGGAATATGTGCTCTACGGAGAATGGCGGCCCGAACAGCAATACCTGCTGCGCGTAGATTCAGCAGCCATGGTTAGCATCTATGGCAAAGTGTCGCAGAAGATCGAGCAGCGCTTCACTATTCCTTCACTTGACAAATACTGCACCTTCACAGCTACCATCCTAGGCCGCAGCGACACCCTTGTCATTGTAGAGTTGCTCAATAAGAACGACAATGTGGAACGCAGCGAGCGAACTGTCAGTGGTAAGGCAAACTTCTTCTTCGTGAAGCCTGGCTCATATTATATGCGTGCCTTTATCGACCGCAATGGCAACGGCCAGTGGGACGAGGGTAACTACGCTGAAGACCGCCAGCCCGAAGAGGTCTATTATTTTCCTTCCGCCATTTCCTTACGCGCCAAGTGGGACCAAGAACAGGAGTGGGACTTCATGCGTACTCCCCTATCCAGACAGAAGCCCGCAGCCATCACCAAGCAGAAACCTGACAAGGAAAAGAAAATCCAAAACCGCAATGCCGAGCGTGCAAAGCAATGGGGGAATAAGGGTAAAAAGTAAGGACTAAAAAGAAATAAGGAAATGAGAAAAACCTACCTTATATATATAATAGTTGCGGCATTGCTTACGTTACCGCAATCTTCTAAGAGTCAAAACGCCTTCCAAAGCGGCGAGGTGCTAGAATATAGCCTCTACTATAACTGGGGATTCGTCTGGGTTAAAGCCGGTAGCGCCACGCTGAGCATAAAGACAAGCACTTACGCCAACCAGGCAGCCTACCGCACACGCCTCCTTATGCGAGGCAGCAAGAAAGCCGACAGCTATTTTGTGCTGCGCGACACTCTCACCAGCTATGTCACCACCGACAAGTTGCGCCCCCTGTTCTATGCCAAACGCGACATTGAGGGCAAGAAGCACAAGATGCGCGAGGTTCGGTATTCATATCAGGGCAATAATTGCCGTGCCCAACAGCAGTACACTCATGCCAACGGCAACACCACAACAAAGGACGAGACACGCTCAGCGCAGATCTACGATATGCTCAGCATAATGCTCAAAGCCCGCAATTTCAACACTGCCAACTGGAAGAAAGGCAAGCGGATAGACTTCCTTATGACCGACGGTAATGGAGTAAGTAAGCAGACCCTTATCTATCGTGGCAAGACCAACGTGAAGATGCGCGACAGCAAAGTCACTTATCGCTGCTTGCAACTGTCATTTGTGAAGGAGGAAGACGGTGACCAAGACGAGGTAATAACCTTCTTTGTAACCGATGACAGTAACCATCTGCCTGTTCGTCTTGACATGTACCTGAAATTCGGCTCTGCCAAGGTTTATCTCACCGGCAGCAGCGGACTAAAGAATCCTATTGGCGCACAAATCAAGTAGATTTGTGCCTTTTTTTATGCTAAAAATATAGAAATCCATTATATTTCATTATCTTTGCACGCGACTAATAATAAAACAATCTAAAACACAAAAAAATGGCATTGACACGTATCACCGCTGCCGAGGCTGCCGCTCTCATTCAGAACGGCCAGACCATCGGCTTGAGCGGATTTACTCCTGCGGGCGTACCCAAGAGCGTACCTGCTGAGATTGCAAAGAAAGCAAAACATGAGCATGAAGAGTCTCGTCCCTTCAAAGTTAACATCCTGACAGGTGCCAGCACCGGTCAGAGCTGTGACGGCGAGATGAGCAACCAGCACGCCATCTGCTTCCGCGCACCCTACACCACTAACTCCGATTTCCGCCGCCATGTGAACGCTAACGAGATCTCTTACTCCGACCTCAACCTCTCCAACATGGCCACCCAAATTCGTCAGGGCTATCTGGGCGATGTTGACTGGGCTATTCTTGAGGCTTGTGAAGTGGAGGTTGTAGGCGATAAGGCTCGCATCTATCTCACCGCTGCTGGCGGCATCAGCCCCACAGTGGCCCGTCTGGCCAAACAGGGCGTTATCGTTGAACTCAATGCTTTTCATAGCAAGGCCTGTATGGGCATCCACGATGTTTATGAAATAGAGGATCACCCCTTCCGTACCCCCATCATGATCACCAAGGCCAGCGACCGCATTGGCAAGTCCTATGTGGAAGTTGACGCCAGTCGCATAGTGGGCATCGTAGAGTGCAACATTCCTGATGAAGCCCGTGCCTTCAAGGATCCCGATCCAATCACCACACAGATTGGTCAGAACGTTGCCGACTTCCTCCTCTACAACCTTAAGAAGGGTCTTATTCCCAAGTCTTTCCTCAATCTTCAGAGTGGTGTAGGCTCCGGAGCCAATGCCGTGCTCGGCGCACTGGGGCACTGCAAGGAAGTACCCAACTTCAACATCTACACTGAAGTGCTGCAAGATGCCCCCGTGAATCTGATGAAAGAAGGCCGTGTGCTCAGTGCATCGGCCTGTTCGCTCACCGTGACCAACGATTGCCTGAAGGACATATATTCCAACATGGACTTCTTCCGTGACAAACTTGTACTCCGTCCCAGCGAGATTTCCAACAATCCCGAAGTAATCGCCCGCATCGGCGTTTGCTCACTCAACACCGCCATTGAAGCCGATATCTATGGCCATGTCAACTCCACCAAAATCTGCGGCACCAAGATGATGAACGGTATCGGCGGTTCAGCCGACTTCACCAACAATGCTTACCTCTCCATCTTCACCTGCGGCAGCACCACCAAGGGCGGTGCCATCTCCAGTATTGTGCCTTTTGCCAGCCATATCGACCATACCAGCCACTTCATCGATGCCGTCATCACAGAGTATGGCGTAGCCGACCTGCGCGGAAAATGCTCCATGGAGAAAGCAGAAGAACTCATCAAAGTGGCTCATCCCGACTACCGCCCCATGCTGCGTGAATATCTCAAATACGCCGAACACTTTGGCGGCCATACTCACCACTGCCTCAGCGCAGCCTTCGCAATGCACGATACCTTCCTCCGCAAGGGCGACATGCGCCTCACCGACTGGGCAGAGTATGTCAAGTGATAGAGAATTTAGAAAAAGAACTGTAATAGAGAACACACCCCAATAAAGATGAAAAAGATCCTCTTCCTGTTGTTAGCTGCAGTCTCCATCACTACTATGGCCCAAAAGGAGATTACCGCCGAGATGCTGCAAAGTTTCCGCGACAGCTACAAATCGATAGGTGCCGATAAGGCCCTGGACAACGCCGTGGCAGCCAACGATCTCAAGGTGCTGGCTCTTAACACCGAGAGCAATGTTCAGTTTGACACCAATTTCTCCAACAAGATCAACTCCAAAGGCATAACTAACCAGAAAGGCAGTGGACGCTGCTGGCTCTTCTCCGCACTCAATGTGCTGCGTGCCCCGATAATTGCCAAGTATAACCTAGGTAGCTTCACCTTCTCCCAAAGCTATTGCTTCTTCTACGACCAACTGGAAAAGTCCAACCTTTTCCTGCAAGCCATCATCGACAACGGCAAGAAGCCCATGGACGATCGCACCGTCGACTGGCTGCTCCACAATCCCATGAGCGACGGTGGCACCTTCTGTGGGGCCATCGACGTCATCACCAAGTATGGCCTTGTGCCTGCCGAAGTGATGCCCGAAACCTATTCTGCCAACTATACTAGCACCTACTCCATGCTACTCAAGCTCAAACTGCGCGAGTATGCCCTTACGTTGCGCAAGATGGTGGCTGACGGCAAATCCGACAAGCAGGTACAGGCAAAGAAGAAGGAAATGCTCACCACCATCTACAAAATGCTCGTGCGCAGCTTCGGCCAACCCCCGCAGCAGTTTACCTACACCCTTCGTGACAAGGACGGTAAGGCCCTCAACACCAAGGATTACACCCCCAAGTCCTTCTACGACGAGTATGTGGGCAAAGATCTCAAAGGCAGCTACCTCATGTTTATGAATGACCCCTCACGCGAGATGTACAAGACCTACGAGATAGACCTCGACCGTCACTCCTACGACGGCACCAATTGGGTATTCCTCAATGTGCCCATGGACGACATCAAGCAAATGGCCATCCAAAGCATCAAGGACAGCACCATGCTCTATATGTCGTGCGACGTGGGCAAGTGCAATGACTCCATTCGCGGATACTCCGACCCCGATATCTACAACTACGGCGACATCTTCGGAGTAGATTTCCCTATGAACAAGGCAGAGCGCATCTCCACTTTCGCATCCTCCTCCACCCATGCCATGACCCTCATGGCTGTTGACCTCGACGAGCTGGGCAAAAGCAAGAAATGGATGGTTGAAAACTCCTGGGGCGCCACCTCCGGTCATAATGGTTTCATCATCATGAGCGACAAATGGCTTGACGAATACCTCTTCCGTCTTGTGGTTGAGAAGAAGTACGTTCCTGAGAAACTGGCCGAGCTCTCCAAGCAGAAGCCCATCCTCCTACCCGCCTGGGACCCCCTCTTCTCCCTCGAGCAGTAAGATGGCCTACACTTCTCTCTATGCATAAAAGCCCTACCAAATACACTAATAAAAAACATACAACCATGATTAAGA
>CADAZW010000026.1 GCA_902792555.1 uncultured Bacteroidales bacterium
GAGTATCAGCATAGTGTGCTGCCTGCAGGCATCAAGAAGTTTGGCCTGACAGCTGGTCTGCCTGTCAATCTGCAGGGGCTGGTTGGCAGCCATGGCAAAGTCTTTGGCGTAGAGAGTTTTGGCTTCTCTGCTCACTATAAAGTGCTTGATGAGAAGTTTGGCTTCAATGCGGAGAATGTGTATAATCAGATAAAGAAATATCTTGCAGAATGAAGATTGGATTAGCATCTGACCATGCCGGTTATGCCTTGAAACAGTATGTGAAGGGCTATTTGGCAGAGAAAGGTATCGAGTATGAGGACTTTGGCTGCTATAACGAGGAGAGCTGTGACTATCCCGACTTTGCCCACAAATTGGGCGAGGCCATCGACAATGAGACACTGACCACAGGCATAGCTATCTGCGGTAGTGGCGAAGGCATAAGCATGACTCTCAACAAGCACCCCAAGGTTAGGGCTGCCCTTGTGTGGACGGCAGAGATAGCTCATCTGGCCCGTCAGCACAATGATGCCAATGTGTTGGTAATGCCAGGCCGCTTTATTGGTGAAGACACGGCACGTCAAATAATGGACGAGTTCTTTGCCACCCCCTTTGAAGGCGGTCGCCATGTGAGGAGGGTAAACAAGATTCCCCTGCCATAACCTCATGCAATGAAGAAGTCGGAGCTATATGCAGAGGTGCTGAGGAAGCTGCGTGAGCAGATGCCCCCCATTGATACCGAGCTGGACTATGGCAGTCCGTTTCAATTGTTGGTGGCTGTAGTGCTGTCCGCCCAGTGTACCGACAGTCGTGTAAACATTGTCACCAAGGCACTCTTCCAGAAATATCCTACGGCTCAAGAAATGGCTAAAGCTTCCGAAGCCGAGATATTTGCCTATATCAGTTCCGTTTCGTATCCTAATAGCAAGGCTGGCTACCTCAAGCATCTTTCCGAGATGCTTGTCAGAGACTATGGAGGTGAGGTGCCAGCCACGATGGAAGACCTTACTCGCCTGCCCGGAGTGGGACGTAAGACAGCTAACGTCATACTTGCCTTGGTCTTTAAAGAGGCTGCCCTGGCAGTTGACACCCACGTGTTCAGGGTTAGCCATCGCTTGGGGCTGGTGCCTCAGAGATGTACTACTCCGCTGGCTGTGGAGATGGAGCTGAAAAAGCACATTGATCAGGCCATAGTGGCACAGTCTCATTTCTGGCTTCTTTATCATGGTCGCTACACATGTCTGGCCCGTAAGCCTAAGTGTCAGGTCTGTCGCTTAACTCATATATGTAAATATTACAAACAAACTAACAAATAAAAAACTAAAAACTATGACAATTAATGATTACAAGTTTGCCGGTAAAAGGGCAATCGTGCGCGTGGATTTCAACGTGCCCCTCGATGAGAATGGTAAGATAACTGATGACACCCGTATACGTGGCGCTCTGCCTACGCTGAAGAAGGTGCTTGCTGAGGGCGGTTCGCTCATCATCATGAGCCATATGGGTAAGCCTAAAGGCAAGGTTAATCCTAAGATGAGCCTTTCTCAGATTGTTGACGCTGTTAGCGAGAGGCTTGGTGCCCCCATCACTTTTGTTGACGATTGCCAGAAGGCTGATGCCCAGGCTGCCGCACTCAAACCGGGTGAGGTTCTGATGCTTGAGAATCTTCGCTTTTATCCTGAGGAGGAAGGCAAACCTGTCGGTATCGACAAGGAAGATCCTGCTTACGACGATGCAAAGAAGGCTATGAAAGCCAGTCAGAAGGAGTTTTCCAAGCATCTGGCCAGCTATGCCGACTGCTATATCAACGATGCCTTTGGCACCGCTCACCGCAAGCATGCTTCCACAGCTGTTATTGCCGACTATTTCGATGCCGACAGCAAGATGCTTGGTTTGCTGATGGAGAAAGAGGTGCAGGCCGTTGACAATGTGCTGAGCAATATCAAGCGCCCGTTCGTAGCCATCATGGGTGGCTCAAAGGTCAGCAGCAAGATAGGTATCATTGAGAATCTTCTTGGTAAGGTTGACAAGCTTATCCTTTGCGGTGGTATGACCTATACCTTCTCCAAGGCTCATGGCGGTGAGATTGGCAACTCCATTGTTGAGCTGGACAAACTCGACGTAGCCCTTGGCGTGGAGGAGCAGGCTAAGAAGAATGGCGTAGAACTCGTACTCGGTTCTGACTCTGTTTGCTGCACAGGCTATGATTTCTCCACCTTCTCCGTTAAGCCCGGTGCTGAAATCAAGGTATTCCCCTCCAATGCCATTGAGGCAGGTTGGGATGGTCTCGACGCAGGTCCTGAGAGTCGCAAGAAGTTTGCTGAAGCCATCGAAGATGCTAAGACTATTCTGTGGAACGGTCCTGCGGGATGCTTCGAATGCGAGGATTTCACTGCCGGTTCGCGTGCAGTAGGCGAGGCCGTGGCCAAGGCTACTGAGGCAGGAGCCTTCTCCCTTATTGGTGGCGGTGATTCCGTGGCATGCGTTCACAAGTTTGGCCTTGAGGACAAGGTTAGTTACATTTCCACCGGTGGCGGAGCGCTGCTCGAGGCCATTGAAGGCAAGGTTCTGCCTGGCATCGCAGCCATTAAGGGAGAATAATTTCATAGAATGCTGAGAGATCAAAAGAGAAAAGTGAAAGGAAAGTGAAAAAGGAAAGTTCTACAATCTATAATGCCCCAATCTTTTCCTCAAGTGAAAGGACTCTCTCTCTTGAGGGGAGGGGAATTAAAGGGTTGTCTCTCCTGTTTTCTTTTCTCTTTTCTCTTTTGGCCGTTTTCTCATCCTGCAGTGGCAGTGAGACCGCTAAGCAGTCTGCTCCCTCGGCCTCAACCGATAGCACAGTGCTGCGCATAGCAGTGTTTCCTGCCCTCGACGCCTTGCCCCTGGCTCTCGCCAATGACTGGGGGGTGTTCGATTCGCTCGGCGTGAAGGCTGAGCTGGTGGTCTTTCGCTCGCAGATGGATGCTGAAAAGGCCCTTGCTGACGGCAAGGCTGATGCTGTCCTTACCGACATGTTCAGGGTAGGGTGGTGGCAGTGGCAGCACAGGCCTGTGCGCTTCGCTTTCTCCACCGGTCGCCAGCTTTTCGTTGTGCCTAACAAGGTGTTGCGCATTAGCAGAATCGACCAACTGGATGATCGCATGATTGCTTGTTCACGCCATTCGCAGGAGGACTATTTCGCTGACCGTGTCATTGCTCAGATAAAGCTCCGCAAGGGCCAGATACTTCGCCCCCAGATTAATAGCGTTGAGCTTCGCCTCAGTATGCTTCAGGCTGGACAGTTGGATGCAGCTGTGCTAGGTACCCAGCAAGCCCTCAAGGCACATGCTACAGGTTGTCCGTCGCTTCACGAGCCCCAAGTGCAAAAGGCTATTCATGGTTTTGCCGGCATTGCATTCAGTACCCTTTCTATTAAGGAAAAAGGGCACCAGCTTTCCCAACTGCGTAAGGCTTATAATATAGTGGTCGGCCGTCTGCACTCCATGACAGCCATGCCTCAGATTGACGAACAGACACGCAGCTCTCTCTTTTTGAACGAGGGCATTGACACGCTTCTAGACGTCAAGACGGACTTTACCTTAGCTACTCGTCCGACAGAGAACTTGCGCCTCACCGTTGCGGAGTGGCTCAATTCGCGTGGAGCGACTAAAGGGTATTCGGCAGATACACTGTTTACCGTTAACCAATAACCGTTAACCGTTGACTCCTCACTCTTGACTACTTAAATCAAAATTACATGGATTCCTATCGACATACACTTGACCTGCTTGCTGACGGACACCTACTGAAGGCTATCAGCCTGCAGAAGGAAGCAGTCAGCGAGCTGCAAAACTGGTCGCTTATGGATGAGTTGGTCAAGACTGAGGAGACCTACATCCTAATGCTTAAATACTTCTCCGAAGGTGCTGATGATCCACGTCGTAGTGATGTATACGATGATGTGGTAAACCGTACTCTTGCTATGGCAGAGAAGATTAAGCGTCAAGAGGGATTCCTCCAGGCCAATACCGCCTACTATTCCAAGCTACGCACTGTTGCCCGACAGGGGCGGACTCTTACTTATTACAGTCGTCGCCTCCAGATGCTCAGTCAGCATATGCTTCTCAACGACATACTTGCTGATGACTCACAGGAGACAGAGGCTCCAGACCACTCCCGCTCAGTGCTTGTAGAGGAGCTGTTCGACTATGTGTGGGTGGCCGGTCAGATGACGGAGGAGGATTACGACACCTTGGAGAGCCTCTTGGCAGGCGACATCCTTACAGGCGGTGAGAAGATGTGGCTGGTCAGCGCCCTTACCCTCTCACTGCTTAGTTATTATGACCAGCCTAAGCTGTCGCTGCTCATCAATATTGCCGACAGTTATTACCATTCTTCGTCCTCCGATAATTCCGTTATTTTTAGCCGCGCCATAGCCGGCATAGCTGTAGCGGCTATGTACTATAGGCGTCGCTTTGCCGTTGATCATGGCGCTACCGCACTACTTGACTTCATGCCAGAGATAGGCAAGGCCATGACCATGCTGCAAGTGCAATTCCTTTTGCAGTATCAAACCCATCGCATACGCAAGACTTTCGACCAAGACTTCATGTCTTTGGTCAATGAGATGAGGGGAAAGATAACCGACATGGAGGAGTTGCGTAATATCCTTGAGGACGAAGACCCCGAGCTCCCGCCAGGCATTGACCCCGATGTGGTTCGCGCCATTCAGTCGCGACTCCATCAGGCTAACGATATGGCTCACCGTGGTTTGGATATGATGTATCATCATTTCCGCCAGCTCAAGGCATATCCCTTCTTCCGCGAGACACGCAACTGGCTCAAACCCACCCAGGTGCCTACGCCTGATTTCAGCGAGACCCTCGGCAAGATGGCCCCACTCTTCAGTCTCTCGCGAATGTGCGATTCCGACAAGCACTCCATGGCAGCAACTCTGGCTTCCATGCCCCAGACCTTGGGACAGATGCTCTCTGCACAGATGCAAGACCTCGATATCCAGCAAGAGTCGCCGGAGTCCTTGCTGGAGGAGGAACGGCAGCGGATAATAGATACATTCCATCAGCAGTATTCCGATATAAGCCTGGCTGATGAAGTCAGTCCCTCCCTCGCATTTGCCGGTAGCTACATACAGGATCTATACCGCCTCTTCTTAATACGGATGGAGAAAGAAGACGAGGCCAATCCTTTTAAGGCAGTGCCCGACCTTCTCTTTCTGGACAGTCCGCTCATCAGTCCTCATGTGTCATGCAGCGAGGCATCCGTTGCCATAGACTATGCATGCCGCTATGGTCTGTATCGCCATGCGCTGACATTAATCAACGCCTTCTATACAGCCGGCGATACGCCCGTCGACATAATGCTCAGCAGGGCATTCTGCTATGCCATGGTGCGCGATTATCATTCGGCCGTGGAGTCTTTCAGTCTCTGCGAGGAACATCTTGATGCCGAAATGCTGACTCTCTATGCCTCCTGCCTTATGTCGGCAGGCAAGCCCGAGGAAGCCGTGCGTATCTACGAGAGGGAGCTTGGTACCGTCAGTCCTGCGGCAGAGGGAAGTCCCTCATCCGAGGATGAAGGGCAGACCGTAGGGGCCCGCTCGCTATACTCCTACGCAGTAGCCCTCAGTCAGACCGGCCGCTATGTTGATGCATGCCAGGCTCTCTATCAGGAGGACTATCTGCGCCCTGACCAGGTTAAGGTGGTGCGCTTGCTGGCATGGTGCTGCCTGAGGAGCGATGCCGACGCCGCCCTTTCCCACTATCAGCGACTGCTGGCGATGCTGCCCCTCCGACCTTCCGACTGGCTCAATGCCGGCCATGCTGCCCTCGCTACAGGTCATACATCACAGGCGATAGACTATTATCGTCGCTCACAGGCCACCTCGCTTACAGAATCAGACCGAAGCCTGCTCTTATCCTTGTCCGTCTCTCCGCTCACTGTTAGCCTCGTCACAGATCTGCTGGAGAAAGAAGTTGGGAAATAGTTGAAAAGTATGCTTCTTTAGTGAAAGCCGACTGACTCTTCTGACGACGCAAGACCAGCATTACGGCAAAGTAATGCTCACAGCAAAGCCTGATTACGCTCCGCAATCCAAAATGTTTGTTGAAAAATAGCCTTTTAATCTGTAGATAGTCACTAAAAAAAGGCTATAAACGCAGAAAAGAATTCTTATTGCGCAGAGACCTGCCGTTTCGGCGCGATTAGTTTTGTCTTCGGCGCGATTAGATTTGATTTCGGCGCGATTAGATTTGACTTCGGCGCGATTAGATTTGATTTCGGCGCGATTAGATTTGACTTCGGCGCGATTAGATTTCGGCTCCTCACTCTTAACTCCTAACTCCTAACTCTTAACTCCTAACTCCTCAGAATGGCATTCCTACGGCGAAGTGGAAGGTGAAGTCGCGTGACAGTTTGGGGTGGATGATGGGCATGTATCCACGCTCGGAGGTGGAGTAGGCTGGATTGACGGCTTTCATGCCCATGTCGAAGCGTAGGATGAAGTAGTCGAGATTGAATCGGAGTCCGAGTCCATACGCTACTGCCAGTTGGCGCCAGAACCGGTGGAATCTGAATTGGGCTCCCTTGCCGGTGGTTTCGTAGTAGCGGGTTGTCCAGATGTTGCCAGCATCGGCGAAGAGGGCTCCGCTGAGTTTCCAGAAAAGGTTGGTGCGCAGCTCTATGCTGGTGAGCAGCTTGAGGTTGCCGGTCTGATTGATGAAGTCGACCTTGCCGTCCTCGCCCATATAGTTGCCGGGGCCGAGTTCTCTCACCGACCATCCGCGCACACCGTTGGCTCCGCCACCGAAATACCGCTTCTCAAATGGCACTATCAGGCTGTTGCCGTATGGCTGGGCTATGCCGAAGGCTGCATGGAGGGCCAGGGTGTTGCGAGGGTTGATGATATAATGCTTAGAGTAGTCGAAATCGAACTTTATGTATTGGGCGAAGGCTACGTTGAAGAGACTGTATTGCCCGTTTGACTTCTCCTTGAGGTTGAGGGGTGATGCCAAGGCGTAGAGCAGGTTGCCTGCTGACTCTACCGACCATTGCAGCTGATACGGGTTGACTCGTACGCGGCGGTTGGGGCGGTTTTCTCCTCGCGATGTGCTGTAGGTATGGCTGTAGGCGACGTTTAGGATTAGGAGGTCTTCGTAGGCATAGCGTATGAGGGCGGAGCGGTAGTTGTCTGACTCAAGGTAGTCCTTGCGGAAGGTGGATGATATCCACGGCATATATACATAGTTGAGGCTCGGCAGGTCAAGGCGGTGGGTTGTATGCCCCCGGCTGGTGCTCCATTGGTAATTCCACAGAGCGGTGAAGACGCGGCGATGAAACTCCGGTCGCTCCTGGGTGTCAAACTGCAGCGAGAGGGTGGTGGTTTGGGAGGATGGTGTGAGGAGTGAGGAGTGAGGAGTTTTTTCTTTGTTTTTTATAAAGGGTATGATCATCTTGGGGAAGGTGAGCTTTGTCTCCAAGCCTATCTCCACATAGTTTTGGTTTGTGTAGCCCTCCAGGCCGGTGATGGCTTCATAGGCACCCTTGAGCTTTGTGGTCCATACTTCGGAGCCGCGGAAGAGGTTGCGGTTGGTGTAGCTTAGGTTGGCTGCCACTCCCAAGTTGCCGGCGGTGTTGGTGCCCTCCAGCTCTACGCCCAGGGAGTTGGCCTTTTCCGGCAGTATGGAGATATTGCAGTCCAGCAGCGCGGAGTCGGCTTCGTGCGTCTGGATGCGTACATAGTTGACGGCCTCAAGTGCGGAAAGTGACTGATAGGTGCGGCTGACGTCCTGTTCGCGGTATAGCTGGCCGGGGTGGAGGTATATCTTGCTCTGCAGGAATTTTGTTCTTATTCCCCTGAAGGAGTTATTGCTGTCGGGTGCAGAGTCTGATGGGGTGACGACATTTACATTGCGCAGATGATAGACGGTGTAGATGTTGCTGGAATCAGGATTGACGGCCAGTCCGTCGTAGCGCAGGTGGAGGGCTACGTCGCGAGGGCCTCCAAGGGTATCGATGTCGTAATGGATAAAGGTTTTAAGTACATTGTAGTAGCCATGGTTGTGGAGCATGGCTGTGATTCGACTGCGCTCCTTGTCAAGCAGCGAGATGTCGCAGGTCATTCCACGGTAGAGGTAGGATTCTGATATACTGAGATTTATCAGGCTGTCGATGGTCGGGTCGTCGGCTGTGTATGTTATGTTGCTGATGATGTAGGGTGTGCCCGGGCGGATGGTGTAAACGACTTTGGTCTTGTGTGAGTTGGGAGGACTGGTGGCTGTGGCGCTGACTGAGGCATGGAGGTAACCTTTGTCCTTGAGGGCCAGAGCTATGGCGTTTTGTGAGTTGATGGTTTGTTGTTCGTTTTAGATGACGGGCGGCTCGCCAATTCGCTGCCAAACATTGTGGCTGCCCGTCTTAGCAGTGTCGGCAGAGGAGAGGCAATAGATGCCGAGTGGCACCTTGAGGAGGTTAAACCACTTGGTGTTGGGTTGCTGCCGGAGGTATATCTTGTAGGTTGACGGATCTACGTCGGGGGTGTTGCTGTTGAGCTTGACGGATGTAAGGAGACGCTCGCCCGGTGCAAGAAATTTTTCTGCCGAGCAAGCAGCCATGAGCACGATGGCTAACGTGATGGCAGACAGACGTAGTATGTAGTGTAAAAGACGCATTAATTAATTTGACTGTTTCACTATTTCACGATTGGATGATTTTGTAATTTGTGAAATTGTAAATTAAAATGGTTTTTTATGCATCATATTCGTCAGACTCAAATATTTGAGCAGTATCAGTTATGATGGGCGTGTTGAGCATCTTGTAGTCTCGGCGTCTGCAGTGGATGCGGCAGATATGGTGAATCAGTGCGGAGGCAGCAAAGACTATGGCAGAGCACAATGCTATCGCTGGAACTGACGGCAGCCCGGGAATCGTTACAGAGTAGTTGATGATTGTGGCAGAGGTGTCGCCAGCCAGAGGCCAGATGGCTAAGACAATGCCCACTATCAAGACTAATGCAGCAGTGAGGAAGAGCATAGTCAGACGGCTGTAGTAGCTTCGTCGCAGTTTGGTTGTGCTGCTCAGGCGGCGGTATGCTTTACGTGTTTGCTGATAGTCGGTCTGCCATAGCTGGAAGATGGGCGGCAGCATTGTCTCGACCTGAGCTTCGGGTTGCATGAGCATAGTGGTTGTTCCGTGTGTCGCATATGTGCCGGCATACAGATGCTGGTGGTAATTGGCCAGATTGAGCCAGCGGCCATAGCCTCCGTTGTCAAGGAAGTCTTGCTTGCGGAAGGCAAGGTTGGAGCTCTCTGCTTCGATTGGCTTGCGGCTGCCGCGATTGATAGCCCGATAATTGAGCAGCTGCCTTTTGCGATACCAGCGCGAAGCACGCTGCTCCCATTTGGCGTTGTATAGTCCATAGTACTGATTATAGCCCAAACAGAGATCGCAGCCGTGATTGATGGCGTCGGCTATGCAGTGGAGCCACAGGGGACTCTTGGGAATGGAGTTGGGACGCAGCAGCACTACCCAATCTTTTCGCGCAGCCCTTACACCAAGGGTGGTGGCCATTGCCATGTGAAGTATTCCGTTGCGGTTTTGCGGCAGATGGGTGCTGCGCAGAATGTTGGGGTATTGCTTGGTGCAGCGTTTGATAACGTCATTGGTATTGTCGGTGGAGGCATTATTAACCACCATAATCTCAAAGTCGGGGTATTGCTGGGCTGCAACTCTGTCGATGGCGTACTGGAGCATACGGTCGGAGTCGTGAGTGATTATCAGTACTGTGAAGGACGGCCATGCTGCAGGTTGCAGATTTGAGGTTGCAGATTTTTGTTTGAGGTTGCCGCTTTCCTGCTTATCAACTTTCACATAGCTTCGCCAATAGAGTATGATGTATAGCAGGAGCAGGATGAGTGACAGCGCGAGAAGTATTATATATAGTGGCATAGGGATGTTGGTTTCTTGTGTGTTTTTATTGATGGGCGGCTGAAAGCCTGCGTCTGAACTCTGCGCAAGTGATGGCTGTGGCTATACCTACATTGAGACTCTCTATGTCTGGCTGCCCAAGGGGATAGGGTGGGATGTAAAGCCTGTGACTGATGCAGTCTGCTACCTGGGGGCTTATGCCGCGTCCTTCATTGCCCATTACTATTATGCCGTTTGGGGTAAGGGTGGCTTCGTAGATATTGCTGCCGTTGAGGAATGTTCCATAGATGGGTATATCTCCGGGCAAGCTGCAGAGCCACTGTGGCAGAGGGGTATAGGCTACGTTGACCTTGCCAAGGGCTCCCATGGTGGCTTGCACTGTCTTGGGCGAATAGATGTCGGCTGTCTCGGGCGAACAGACGATGTGGTCGATGCCAAACCACCGCGCCAGGCGAATGATGGTGCCAAGGTTGCCGGGGTCCTGTATGGTGTCGAGGGCCAGGCAAAGCTCTGACTGCATGGCGTGGGCTGAAGGTAGCTGCGATGGCTTCTTGTTGAAGATAGCCAGTACCTGCTGAGGAGCATCCATCAGGCTGGCACGGCCAAGGTCGTCGGCAGAGATGGCAATGCAGTTGATGCCTGGGGGCAGAATATGTCGGTTTGCGTCAATCCATGAGGGAGTGGCTGCCAAAAAGGTGCAGCTGAAGCTTTGCAGCAATTCCTTCACCACCTTTGGTCCTTCGCCGAGAAAAAGATTGCTCTCATCGCGGAATTTCTTGAGACGTAGGGAGTGGATGGTCTTTATCTGCTGCTTGCTGATCATGGCAGAAAGGGGATTATTTGTTTGTCTGATGAAAGAAATAATACCAGAAGTAGCTGTTGCCATAGAGGTCGTGGCATTTGCTCTTCGACTCTGCTGCGGCTTCATATTTCTTTTTTTCGGCAATGAAGTCGGCATAGTTGGCCTCCACCAGAGTGTTGCTATACGACAGGCCGGGATTGGTGGAGCGTGACATATAAATTACGAGAGCTTCTTTGTAGTGCAGTGGCAGCGTGGTGCTGTTGATATTGTCGTATAGTTTGGGCAACATTTTGCTGAAAGTGGGCAGTTCTTTCTTGAGCAGGAGATTACATAGCAGTATATCTCTTGTGTCGGTGGAGTCAGCCATGCCAGACGGTATGGAGATGCGTGGAGCGGCACCGTTGCCGGCTAAGGGTACAGGATAACTGAACAGCCGATTGCCGAGCTGGTGGGTATGGAGCAGCGCAGTGGCTCTGAGGTTAAATAACTCCGCGTCAGTGGCATGGCTGCGTTTGCCTACTAGGAGGGCATCCTCGTATTGCCCTTTGGCAATGAGGTGCTGAATCTTATGACGGTTGTGCGTCAGTTCATCGGTATTGCTGCAGCATAGTGCCACTGTCATCATAAGGAGCAGTGTGCAGAGGTTGATGTTGAGAGGGTGGCAATGGAGTCTTGGCTGCTTTATCACCATTATGAGCCAAATGATAAACATCATTGCCGTCATTATGATGGTGCCAATACCAATATGCTCGTTGGCAATGATGGCTAGGATGAATATGCTCGGACAGAAAGCCAGTGCATACCATCCGAGGCTCAGCTTGCAACGGTGGGCCAGCGAATATGGCAGCAGGGCCAAGAGGACCAACAGGCAGACAATGGTAATGTCGCTCACACCCATGTTGGCATAGCTGTGTAGGATGAGAAGGCGCTGAAACAACCAGTAGCCAATGATACCCACAAAGAAGAATCCCCAGCATAGGAGCAGGATCTGACGGCGAAGAGATAATGTGGGTATTTTCGTTAGGTTCATATTTGGATCGTTTCGATTAAGCCATAGACAGAATGCTTGCTTTATGTTATGGCGGAGAATGTCGAAGGCATCGCGAGCAAATAGCGAGAATGTAAATTCTCCATCTGTTTTTACTCGCTAACGAGCTTAAGCACCTGAGCTGAGCGGGCAGGCAGGTAGAGCTTGAGCCATCCCTTGTGTTGACGGGAGAGCAGCGGGTCAAAGTTGGTGAAATGCTCGATACTGTCATTGCAGAAGCCGAAGCCTCCGTATTGGACGGCATCGGTATTGAGCACAACCTTGTATTTTCCTTCGGGCATCATAAATCCGTATCCCTCGTAGCTGCGAGTAGGGCTGAAGTTGAACACAAAGAGGTATTTGCCACGGCTATAAGCAAGCACCTGGTCGCCGTCGTTATGCCAAACTTCACGTACCTTGGTCTGGAGCAGATGGGTATTCTCCTTAAGGGTGAGCAGCATGTCGCGGTCAAAGTCGCCTAGGTAGTGGTAGAGCAGATCGTGGTTGTCCACCAGGTTCCATTGGCGGCGGGCATACTTGTGGCTCCATCCGTTGCCTTCACGCGGGAAGTCAATCCACTCGGGATGACCAAACTCATTGCCCATGAAGTTGAGGTAGGCACCATTGATAGTGGAGCTGGTGATAAGGCGCAACATCTTATGAAGCGCTATGCCGCGTCTGACGACATCGTTTTCATCGCCTTTGCGGAAATGCCAGTACATGTCGGCATCTATCAGGCGGAAGATGACTGTCTTGTCGCCCACTAGTGCCTGATCGTGGCTCTCCAGGTAGGACACGGTGTGTTCGTCAGCACGGCGGTTGGTCACTTCCCATAGTATTGCGGAGGGTTTCCAGTCCTCGTCCTTCAGCTCCTTGATGGTCTTGATCCAGAAGTCGGGGATGTTCATGGCCATGCGGTAGTCAAAGCCGTAGCCTCCGTCCTCAAAACTAGCGGCCAGGCCGGGCATGCCTGACACCTCCTCGGCTATGCTGATGGCACGGGGATTGACCTGATGGATCAGTCGATTGGCAAGGGTAAGGTAGCAGATAGCGTTGTCGTCCTGATGGCCATTGAAATAGGCTGAGTAGTCGAGGAAATCTTCGCCCAAGCCGTGGCTGTAGTATAGCATGGAGGTTACGCCGTCGAAGCGGAAGCCGTCAAACTTATATTCCTCTAGCCAGTAGCGGCAGTTGCTCAGTAGAAAATGGAGTACTTGATTCTTGCCGTAGTCAAAGCAGAGGCTGTCCCACTGATTGTGGGTGTGGCGGTCGCCGGGGTAGAAAAACTGGTTGGGGTCGCCGGCCAGGTTGCCAAGTCCCTCCACTTCGTTCTTTACGGCATGACTATGTACGAGGTCCATTATAACGGCAATTCCCATTGAGTGGGCTGTGTCGATGAGTGCCTTGAGTTCTTCGGGTGTGCCAAAGCGGCTTGACGGGGCAAAGAAGCTTGACACGTGATAACCGAAGCTGCCGTAGTAGGGATGCTCTTGGATGGCCATTATCTGAATGCAGTTGTATCCCTCTTCTTTGATACGCGGCAGGATTTTGAGACGAAATTCCTCATAAGTGCCTATTCGCTCGGCATCCTGGGCCATGCCGATATGACATTCGTAGATAAAGAGGGGACCCGATTGGCGCTTAAAGTTTCGATGGCGGAATTTGTATGGCTTTTCCGGAGCCCAAACCTGGGCGCTGAAAATCTTCGTCTGGTCGTCCTGTACCACTCGCTGAGCCCATGCCGGGATTCGCTCGCCTTGGCCGCCCTGCCACTGTACTAACATCTTGTAAAGCTGGCCATGGTGCATGGCGTCACGGGGCAGGGTAATCTCCCAAATTCCATCGGAGCCTATGCGCTGCAGCTTATAATCGTCGGCCATTTGCCAGTTGTTGAAGTCGCCGATAAGGTAGATGGCAGTAGCGTTGGGTGCCCATTCGCGGAAAACCCATTTGCCTTTGGCTGTTTGGTGCAGGCCAAAATACTGATGGCCGGCAGCAAAGTCCTTAAGGGTGCCGCGGCCTACTAGCTCAGTTTCTTTGTTGATAGCGTTCTGGTGGCGGCCTGTGATGGCGGCCTCAAAAGGTTTAAGCCAAGGGTCTCTGTCAATGATTTTCATGGTATATGTTTGTATAATTGTTGATAGTTCAATATTTATAACCTTCTTAACTGTCCTTCTCTCTTTAAGGGATAAGAGGGGAGGGGAGGCTTTGAAAATAAATTAGTCTTCTACTTTCTTGCCGCTGACATATTTGCCTTTTGATACCACTTTGCCGGTCTTGTCGCGTTCAGTGTAGACTCCGTCGCGAACACCATTGTTGTAGGAACCCTCAAAGCGGAGTCCGTCCTTGTTTACTTCAACGCATTTACCGTGCTTGACGCCATTCTTGAACCCACCGCGGTATTTTTCGCCGTCTTTCTTGCGCAGTATTCCGTCGGTGTCGTTCATCTCGTCGTCTTTCCACATTCCGTCGTAGATGTCGCCATTGCCATAGGTGAGCTTGCCCTTACCATTGCGGCGGTCGTTGGCCCAGCTGCCAATGTAGTTGGAGCCGTCTTCTTTCCATGTGAAAGTGCCGGTGCCACTCTTTTCTCCGTTAAGGAATGTGCCGTTGTACCTATTTCCGTTGGCAAACTTGTAGATGCCGGTGCCGATGCGCTTGCCGTCGCGGTATTGGCCATCGTATTCATCGCCGTTGCTGAATCGATAGACACCCTTGCCGTTCATGTTGTCATCCTTCCATTCACCGCTGTAGGTGTCGCCGTCGGCATAGGTGAAGGTGCCGTAGCCATTGCGCATATTGTTCAGCCAAGCTCCTACATATTTTGAGCTGTCGGGCCATACGAATGTGCCTATGCCTGATTTTTGATCGTCCTTCCAGTCGCCGTTGTAATAGGCGCCCTTGGCGTAGGTATATTTTCCCTTGCCGTGACGCTTGTCGTTGACCCAGTCGCCGTTGTAGATGTCGCCATTGTAGTAGTACATCACACCGTGGCCCTGCTGTACATCCTTATACCACAGGCCGTCGTAGCGGTTATTGTTGTTGTAGTAGAAGACGCCATTGCCATGCTGGTGATCCTCCAGCCACTCACCCACGTATTTCTCTCCGTCGGTGAAGGTGTAGGTACCTTGGCCGTAGCGTTTGCCCTTGAGGTAGCCGCCTTCGTAGGTGTCGCCGTTTGCCATTTGTGTCTTGCCTTTGCCGTTTGGTCTGCCGCCTACGAGCTGGCCGTTGTATATATCCCCATTTTTAAAGGTATAGGTACCGATGCTTATTTTCTGTGCGTCGGTGGCAGGGGTGATGAATGTAGTTGCTCCAATTAGGATGAGAATACGGATTATTCTGTTTCTTTTCATGTGTAAGATTATTTTTCTTGATTTGTTTTTAGAAATTGTTCAGCTTTTTCCAGATCCTGAGGGGTGTCGATACCAATGGTCTCCTGATGGGTTATGCCTACTTGTATGCGTAGATTGTTTTCCAACCAGCGAAGCTGCTCAAGGGACTCGGCCTTCTCTAACTCTGAAGGTGCCAATGTGGTTATCTGGTGTAGCACTTCGGTGCGGTAAGCATATATGCCGATGTGCTTATAGAAGGTATGAGTTGCGGGCCAATCCTTACGGTCAACATTGCGCAGGTAGGGTATCACTGATCGGCTGAAGTAGAGTGCCTGCATGTCGGTGCCTATCACAACTTTGGGGCTGTTGGGGTTGTCTAGTGCCTCTATAGGGGTGTCGGCAGCAAAGGGCATTACCAGCGTGGCAATCTGTGTCTGCGGATTGCAGAAGCACTGCTGAATGGCCTCTATCTGGTCGGGCAATATGAACGGTTCATCACCCTGTACATTTATCACAACGTCAAACCGGTCTGCCCCTAGCTTACTCACAGCTTCCCAACAGCGGTCGGTACCGCTCTTATGGTCGGTGCGCGTCATGATGGCGTTGCCTCCAAACTGCTCCACCGTGTTGTAAATCCTCTCGTCGTCGGTGGCCACATAGACATTGCTGACTACGCTGCTCACTCGCTCGAACACCCTCTGAATGATAGGCTTGCCGCCAAGCATGGCCAGCGGTTTGCCTGGAAATCGGGTTGAAGCGTAGCGTGCGGGTATGATTGCTGCAAATTTCATCATTTTCTTTTTTTACCAGTCTTCTATTTCAAAGATTTCGTCTTCGCCACCTATGTTGTAGTCAATTGAGTCGGTGTCGAGGAATAGGCCGAAGCCGCACATGTCGAAATCCTGCGGAATGTTGAATGTCTCACTCTGCAGATATCCCAACGAGGGATCAGCATATACTTTCTTCATATATAGTGCCCACACCGGCAGCGCCATGGCGGCACCTTGGCCATAGGCCATGCTGTTGAAGTGGATGTTGGGGTTCTCGCCGCCTACCCAGCATCCGCTTACCAACCTGGGCACCACTCCCATAAACCATCCATCGGAGTTGCGCTGTGTGGTGCCGGTCTTGCCTGCTATCTGGGCTGTCAGTCCGTATTTGCTTCTCAGCCTGCGGCCGGTACCTTGGTCGATAACGGCTTTCATCATG
Source organism: uncultured Bacteroidales bacterium (assembly GCA_902792555.1). Lineage (GTDB taxonomy): Bacteria > Bacteroidota > Bacteroidia > Bacteroidales > Bacteroidaceae > UBA6382. The sequence continues at coordinate 16,277 of CADAZW010000026.1, forward strand.
TCAAGCATGCGATAGCTGCTCTCGCTACTTATTACCTCGTCGGTATTGGTACGGAAGCGGTCTATCACCTTGCCGTTGCTGTTTTCAATGCGTGTCACCATCAGGGGCTGTACTCTCATGCCACTGTTGGCAAAGGCGGTATATGCGCTCACCATTTCCTTCACGGATATTTCGCATGTGCCAAGACATAGTGTCATGTTAGGATTGGCTATGTTGTGCTTAATGCCGAAGTGGTGGAGCATCTGCACGAATGCCTGCGGGCCGTATTTGTCAATCAGGTAGGCCGAAATCCAGTTGTTTGATTGTGCCAGTCCCCATTTTAGCGGCACCAGCTGCCCATAGCGTGCGCTGCTGCCGTTGCGGGGTGTCCAGTTGCCGTAGGTGCGCTGTATGTTAAGTACCAGGTCGCAGGGCGTCATACCGTTCTCCATAGCCATGGCGTAGAGGTATGGCTTTATAGTGGAGCCTACCTGCCTGTGGCTTTGCGAACACATATCATACTGGAAGTTGGTGTAGTCGATTCCTCCTACGTATGCCTTGACGTAGCCGTTTATAGGGTCCATCGACATAAATCCAGCCTGCAGGAATGCCTTGTGGTAGAGGATGGAGTCCAGGGGTGT
>CADAZW010000027.1 GCA_902792555.1 uncultured Bacteroidales bacterium
AGAAATAGTCGGTTTCAAGGCTTTTAGATTTCGTTTCAAGGCTTTTAGATTTTGTTTCAAGGCTTTTAGAATTGCTTCGACGGGCTCAGCATAGATTTCGGCGGGCTCAGCATAGATTTCGACGGGCTCAGCATAGATGCTTCGACAGGCTCAGCATAAACTTCTTGCGATTGGAAAGACTTCTTTTCGCGCTGACGGCAAGTGGCTTGTGATGTGCCCTGTTTGCGACAGGGCTTTCATGTCGGTCTCTTGAAAAAAAGGAAATCCCTGCGCTACCTTACGGCTGCCGCAGGGATTTCTCCATGTATGGTCTTTGGCTATGTCTTTAACCTCTTAACCTTTTAATATTTTAATCTTTTAATCTTTTAATCTTTTAATCTTTCAATTTTTCAATCTTTTAACCTTTCAATTTTTTAATCTTTCAATCTTTCAACATTACTACGTTACCACTCTGTGGAGCTTGATGACGAAGCCGCCGCCGGGGGCGAGGTGTATCTTGTGCTTGGTGCTCTTGTCGAAGCGCAGTCCTTCCACCACCTTGTAGTCGGTGGCTACGCGGTTGGCCATGGGGCCGTCCTGGAAGATGGTGACTTCAAAGTAGGCGCCGTCGCGGTCGCCGGCCTCGAAGAGCTGGCTGATGTCTATCTCCACGTCGCGTGCCTCCCAGTTGTTGAGGCCGCCTATCCACCAGTGCTTGCCGGCTACCCTGCGGGCTGTGACGATATACTTGCCTATCTCGCCGCTGAGCACCTTGGTGCGCTCATACTGGTTGGGGATGGAGGCGATGAAGCTGGCGCACTCCTCTTCCTTCTCGTAGGCGGTGGGGCTGTCGGCCATCATGGTGAGGGGGGAGTCGAAGACGACGTACATGGCCATCTGGTGGCAGCGCGTGCCCTGGGTCTGGGGATAGTAGTAGTCGCCTACGAAGTGGCTCTTGGTGCAGTTGCGCATGCCGCCGGGGGTGTAGTCAACATAGCCGGGCATCATGCGGAGGTAGGGGAAGGTGACGGCATAGGTGGGGAAGTCTTCCTTGTTGGAGGCCCACTTGGCCTGCTCCAGTCCCCACACTCCCTCCACATTGAGGATGTTGGGGAATGTGCGGTTGTAGCCGGTGGGGGGGTACATGCCGTGGTAGTCGAGGAAGAGGTGATACTTGGCGCAGGTCTCGGCTATCAGGTAGGCCTGCTCAACGGCGGTCTGGTCGTTGCGGTCGAGGAAATCGACCTTGAAGCCCTTGATGCCCATCTGGCTGTACTGCCGGCAGGCTGCCTCGAGCTGCTCGCTGAGCACGTTGAAGCCGAGCCACAGCACGATGCCCACGCCGCGCTCCTTGCCATACTTGATCAGCTCGGGCAGGTCGATGGACTTGACGGTGTGGAGTATGTCAACTACCTCGCTGTCGTCCTTCTCATTCTTGCGCGGATAGTACCAGCCTTCGTCGAGGGCTATGTACTCCACTCCGTGCTTGGAGGCGAAGTCGATGTAGTACTTGTAGGTCTGGGTGTTGACGCCGGGGGTGAAGTCTACGCCGGTCAGGGTGAGGGCGTTCCACCAGTCCCAGGTCAGCTTGCCGGGCTTGATCCAGCGGGTGTCGCCGATGCGGTTGGGCGAGGCGAGGGCATAGACGAGGTTGTTGGTGGGCATCTCGGCATCCTGATGGGTGACGACCATGATGCGCCAGGGGAAGGTGCGGGTGCCGCTGACCTTGGCTATGTAGTCCTCGCGCTCGGTAATGACGAGCTTCTTGCGGCCGTCCACAAACTTGTGGGCCTTGGGGTACTGGGCAAACTCGGCGGTGAGCCTGGAGTCGGTGGCGCGCAGGAAGATGCCGGGATAGTGCTCAAGGTCGCTCTCCATGAAGCTGACCTTGGTGCCGTTGCAGTCAACGGCCAGCGGGGTGAAGGCTACCTGGGTGGCCTGGCTGAGGCGGATGTGCTGATAGACATTCTCAAACGACATGGCGTAGGGGCCGTAGCCGTATTCGTTGACGTAGGGTATCCATGCCTCGTAGTCCTGGGGGAAGTTGTACTCGGCCAGCTCGCTCTCGATAATCATGTCGCCCTTCTTCTCCGAGGAGAAGCGGTAGGCTATGCCGCTGTCGTAGGCGCGGAAGGTCACGCTGAATCCGTCGGCCATCTTGAGGGTCATCTCGTTGCAGTTGTTCTCAACGGTGCTCTCGCGATAGAAGGGGGCGGCTATCTGCTCATTGACGGTGGCAGTGGCTTTCTTCTTTAGCACGGGGCTGACGCCTACCTTGGGGCCGCCCTTCACGGTCATGCCGATGCGGGAATCCTTAAGGAGGAGGGTGGTGCCGTCATAGACGGAGAACTTCAGTTCGTTGCCGAAGGCTACCTCCACCTTCAGGTTGCCGTTGGGCGAGGTGAGGCTTTCTACCTTGTCGGCTGCCTGCATAGCCGTGGCGGCTACTAAGGCGAGCAGGGAAAAGAAAAGTTTTTTCATTTGAAATTTGAAATTTGAAATTTGAAATTTATTGCCAAGCCTTTATTATTTCACAATTTGACAAGTTTACCAAGTCCGGAGGAAACGGACTGAATGCCGAAGGTATCGCGAAGGCTTTCGTTGGCTGTCGGCGAAGCCGGTGCCAACATACAAGGAAAGCCTGAGAGCGAAGCGGCACAGAAATTACCAGAAATTATTCAGAAATTTTTCGTTTTCGTTATCGTTTTCGTTATCGTTTTCGTTATCGTTTTCGTTATCGTTATCGTTTTCGTTTAACGATCTCCTACCTCTCGTAGCTGCGGGCGTAGTCAATCATCTTGATGGCGGTGACGGCATACTCCTCGCCCTTGTTGCCCAGTCGGCCGCCGGCGCGCTCCTCGGCCTGCTCCAGGGTGTCGGTGGTCAGCACTCCGAAGACTACGGGTATGTTGCCGTTGGCGTTAAGCTGTGCCAGGCCGTTGGTGCAGCCCTGGGCGATGAAGTCGAAGTGTGGCGTGTCGCCGCGGATGATGCAGCCTATGGCTATCACTCCGTCCACAAGGCCGCTCTTCACCATCCTGTTGGCGGCGAAGATGAGCTCAAAGCTGCCGGGCACTTTGCGCACCATGATGTGCTCGGGCTTGGCGCCGTATAGCTTCAGTGTGCTGACGGTTGCCTCCAGCAGGGGCGTGGTGATGTTGGAGTTCCACTCGCATACCACTATGCCCACTCGCATGTCGGAGGCAGAGGGCAGCTCTTGCAGGTTGAGATTGTTGATGGTGGACGACATTGCTGCTTGTCTTGTTGAAAGTAAGAGAGCAAAGACGCGGGCAGTAGTAAATGACTGGTCTTTGCTCTCCGTATTTTTATATTAAGGGGGTGGCATCCGAGCAGGATGCTTCCATTAAACTCTTCAATTCTTAAATTCTTAAACTCTTCAATCCTGTTACTTCGTGGCCCTCTGGATATATTTCTCAATGGTCTGTGCCTCGCCGCTCTCAGGATATTTGGTCTTTACTTCCTGATAGAGCTTGAGGGCTTCGTCAGTCTTGTTCTGGCTCTCCAGCAGCTCGCCGGCCTGCACGAGGCAGTAGGGGCTTACTATGGGGTTGTCGGCGCGCTCGGCGGCTTCCTTCAGCAGGCTGACGGCCTTGTCAACGTTGCCCTTCTTGGCGTAGCAGTTGCCCAGGGCGGCAATGGCGTTGTTGGAGATGAAGGCGTCATCCTGGGTGTCAAACTCCTCAAGGTACTTGATGGCCTTGTCGTAGTCTGCCTTGTAGTAGTAGGCCAGGCCGGCATAGAGGTTAGCCACGTTGCCGGTCTTGGTGCTGCTGTACTGCGAGGCAATCTTCACGAAGCCGGGGTAGCCGGCATTGTCGCCGTTGAGGGCCTGGTCGAAGTTGCCCTGGGCAAAATACTCCTGTCCCTTGGCAATCTTGGTTGCGGCCTCGTCGTTCTTGGCCTCAATGTGCTTGTTGTAGAGGTGTACGCCGATAAAGATGAGGGCGGCGAGCACGATGGCGCCTGTGATGGCGCTGATGATGGGATTTCTCTTGATTTTAGCCATAAGCCCCTCGTTCTCCTGAACCTGCGGGGCGGTCTTGTTTGTAGTTGTAGCCATATCTTTAAATTGTATTGTTTCCGTTTAGCAGCTGCAAAGGTAATTAAAACTTCTGAAAAAATAATGCGAAGTACGGTTTAATTTGACTTTGGCAACATCTTTTCCCTTTTTTTCCGGCTTTTGCGGAAATGTTTGCCCGTTGCGGATCAGCTCCAGGGCCTTGCTGACGCACTCGTCGTCCTTGAGCAGGTAGAGGCTGGCGCTGCTGGAGTTGAAGATATAGTCAATGATATTGCTTATCAGGCTATGCTCCAGTCTGCTGTGCGATTTGCTTATCAGCAGGTTGCGGCGTCTCAGGCCGTCCTGCTCGGCGTAGGAGGCAAAGCGGTCCACTATGTTCTGCTTCTTGAGATAGGCGGCCAGGTCCTCCCACTTGGAGAATTTTCCCAGCTCCTTGCGGTGGCTGTCGGCATACAGGTAGGAAAACTCGGCCAGGCGGCGGCTCGCCATGGCCTCCATGAAGTAGGAGGTGATGTCGGTGGTGTCGGTGGGAATGAACACGTCTGGCATCACTCCTCCTTCGCCAAACACAGTGCGGCCCAGATAGGTGCGGTATTTCTTGCCGCTGAGGTGGATGCTGTCCTGCGACGAGAGTTCGCCCTTCTGGTAGCGTGCAAAGATGTCGTTCTGGTAATCCTTGTCGTCACCCTTCACATAGGGCTTCTGCAGGCAGCGGCCGGAGGGGCTGTAGTATCGGGCAACGGTCAGCTTGAGCAGCGAGCCGTCGGGAAACTGTATGGGCTCCTGCACCAGGCCCTTGCCAAAGGTGCGGCGTCCCACGATGGTGCCGCGGTCATTGTCCTGTATGGCGGCGGCAAAGATCTCGCTGGCCGAGGCTGATGTTTCGTCCACCAGCACCACCAGCGGTGTGCCCTGATAGTCACCGCGGCCGTCGCTGACATATTCGGCGCGTTCCGACTTGCGTCCCTCAGTATATACTATCATGCGCTTCTTGGGCAGAAATTGGTTGGCAATGTTGATGGCAGCCTCCATGTAGCCGCCGCCATTGCCGCGCAGGTCGATAATCAGGTTGCGGCTGCCCTGGTTGCGCAGTTCGGCCAGCGCCACTATCAGTTCCTCATAGGTCTTGTCGCCAAAGGAGTTGATTCTTATGTAGCCGGTTGTCTTGTCGAGCATTGAGAAAACGTCAATGGTCCTAACCGGCACCGCTCCGCGCACTACTTCATAGGTGCGCAGTCCATTCTGCCCGCTGCGCTGGATGCCGAGCCTGATCACCGACTGGTTGGGGCCGCGTAGGGTCTTCATGGCATATTCGTCGGTCAGGGATTTACCTACGAAGCTCTTGCCGTCCACCCTGACTATGCGGTCGCCGGGCATAAGGCCCACATCCTCCGACGGGCCGCCCTCCACCACGTGAATCACCCTGGCGGTGTCCTTGATGATGGAGAAGATGATGCCAATGCCTGAGAAGCTGCCTTTCAGTTCCTGCATCTCGGTCTCTACCTCCTTGGCCGTGGTGTAGGTAGAGTGGGGGTCAAGCTCCAGCAGAATCTTGGGAAGAGACTTCTCTATCAGGTCGTTCACGTCAACCGTGTCCACATAGCGGTCCTCCACGGCAAAGAGCATGTCGTTGATCTTGCTGTTGGTGGAGTTGGTGATGCTCAGGCGGTTAGTCCTGAAGTGGCTGGCGTAGAATGAGCCTATCAGTATGCCGGCCACCACGCTTACAGCTATGATTAGCGGAGTGTAGTTGTGAAATTTATTGTTGGCCATTATTGTCGAGGTTAACGAAAGTGGTCTCTATGCCGGCTCGCTGCAGAAGGCGGATGCCGTCGTCCAGACGATATTTTTCACCGTAAACCACACGGCGGATGCCGCTCTGTATTATCAGCTTGGCGCAGTCAATGCAGGGCGAAGCCGTCACGTAGAGCGTGGCGCCGTCGCTGTTCTGCGACGAGCGGGCAATCTTGGTGATGGCGTTGGCTTCGGCGTGTAGCACGTAGGGCTTGCTCACGTTGTTCTCGTCCTCGCAGATATTCTCAAACCCCGAGGGAGTGCCATTGAAGCCGTCGCTAATGATGGCGCCGTCCTTCACCAGCAGGGCGCCAACCTGCCTACGCTTGCAGTAGGAGTTTTCTGCCCATATCCTGGCCATCCGCAGATAGCGCTGGTCGAGTATATCTTGTTTCCTGTTCTCGTTCATAGTGCTTATGAAATAGGAGCCCCCTCTAACTCTCCCTCAAGGGGAGGACTGGGGAGAGGCTTTCTATCGGTTATTGTTTAACGGTTATTGTTTAACGTTTACCCCGTCCCTCTTGAGCATCGCCTTGATGCTGGGGTTGCGGCGGCGGAAGTTGCGGTATAGTATTTTGGGGTGCTGCGTGTTGCCGCGCTCCAGTATCTCGTGGCGGAATCGGGCGGCGGTCTCCGTGTTGAAGATGCCTTCTTCCTGGAAAGCGCTGAACGCGTCGGCATCCAGCACCTCGGCCCACTTGTAGCAGTAGTATCCGGCAGCGTAACCGCCCGTCATGATATGCTGAAACTGTGTGGTCATACACGTTCGCCTCTTCGACGGCTTGCCTATTTGGGCGGGAGCCCACGCCTTCTTCTCATAGCTGATAATGTCCTCTGTCAGCGGCTCGGTGCGGGTGTAGTAGGCCATGTCCAGCAGGCAGAAGGACAACTGCCTCAGGCATGCCAGGCCCGCATTGAAGTGGCGGCTCTCTATCACGCGGTCTATCAGCTCATCGGGAATCAGCTCGCCCGTCTCGTAGTGGAAGGCAAACGTCTTGAGAAAGTCCTTCTCCAGGGCGAAGTTCTCCATAAACTGCGACGGCAGCTCCACGAAGTCCCAATAGACATTGGTGCCCGACAGGCTCTCAAAGCGGCACTGAGAGAATATCTCGTGCAGGCCGTGGCCAAACTCGTGGAGGAAGGTCGTCACCTCGCCCAACGTCAGCAGCGCCGGCTTGTCCTTGGTTGGCTTCGTCAGGTTCATCGTCAGCGACACATGAGGCCGTACGTTAGTTTCTTTGAGGTTTGAGGTTTGAGGTTTGAGGTTTTTAACTCCTAACTCCTCACTCCTCACTCCTAACTCCTTCCACTGCCCCTGGTAGCTGGTCATCCAGGCGCCGCTCTTCTTGTTGGCGCGGGGATGGAAGTCGGCATAGAGTACGGCCAGATAGCTTCCGTCGCTGTCAAACACCTCGTAGGCCTTCACGTCCTCGTGATAGACGGGGATATCCTTGTTCTCCTTAAAGGTGATGCCGTAGAGCCGTGTGGCCAGGCCGAACACGCCCTTGATGACGTTGCTCAGCTCAAAGTAGGGCCTCAGCATCTCAGCGTCAAAGTTGTAGCGCTCCAGTTGCAGCTTGTGGGCATAGTAGGCCGTGTCCCACGGGCATAGATGAGAGAGGTCACCTTTCGCGTAGTCGCTGATGGCCTTGTAGTCGCTCTCAGCCGCAGGCTTGTATGCCTTCAGCAGGCGGCTGAGGAAGTTCGTTACGTTCTTCGTGTTCTCAGCCATGCGCTGGCGCAGAGCCTGCTGGGCGTAGGTCTTGCATCCTTGCAGCTGGGCCCTCTCCAGCCTCAGGTTCACCAGATTGCGGGCCAGCTCCAGGTTGTTGTATTTGTTTTTCTTAATGCATAGCGTGTTGTGTGCCATCCATACCTTGCGCCTCAGCTTGCGGTTGTCGCAGTAGCTCAGCAGCGGGCCGTAGCTCGGTGCCTCCAGGGTGAAGAGCCATCCTTCCTTGCCGGCCTCGGCGGCGGCAGCCCTGGCGAGCTCCATCTGATGGTCGGGCATGCCCTTCAGCTCATCCTTGTCGGTAATCAGCAGCTTGAAGCGGTTGGTGTCCTTCAGCACGTTCTGCGAAAACTGCAGCGTCTTCAGCGAGGCCTCAGTGCTGATTTCCATCAGGCGGGCTTTCTTCCTCTTGGGCAGACCCACGCCGCGGCGCACGAATCCGTCATAGACGGTGTCCAGCAGGCGTTGCTCCTCGGCTGTTAGGGTAGGGTGGCTGCGCTTCACCGCCTTGATGCGGGCGAAGAGTCGCTCATTGAGCATTATGCGGTTGCTGTGCTCGCTCAGCCGTGGCGCCATTTTCTGCGCCAGAGCCTCCAGGTAGTCGCTCGTGCAGGCGCTCAGCAGGTTGCCCATCACCGTCTCCACCCTGGCGAGCAGCTCGCCGCTGTGTTCCAGGGCGAGCACCGTGTTTTCAAACGTCGGCTCGTCGGCATTGCTGACGATAGCCTCAATCTCTGCATCCTCGCGGCGCATGCCCTCCTCCAGGGCAGGCTCAAAGTCCTGCTCCTCAATGCGGTCGAAGGGCGTCGTGCCGTGCGGAGTGTTATATGGTTCAAGGAAAGGATTCTTTCGCATCGCAGAACGGGTTTGCTGAATAGTCAAGTCGTGAAATAGACAGGTCGTGAAATTAAGCCGTTTGTCTAATTCCGCGCAAAGTTAGTGCAAGCCGAGCGGAAAACCAAATTTTAATTCTCAATTTTCAATTATCAACTATCAATTATCATGTGGCGCCGCCTAACTTGAATTGTAAATCAAGGCAAAGTTAATAATAAATATGGATACACGCACGCGAAGCAAGGAAAATTAAAGTTGAAAAATTGAAAAACCTAACGATTAGCGTTTATTAGAATTGAAGAGTTTAAGAATTGAAGAGTTTAAGGGTTTAAGAATTGAAAAGTTTAAGAGTTTAAGAGTTTAAGGGTTGAAGTTCAATTTTTCAATCTTTCAGTTTTTCAATTTTTCAATCTTTCAATCTTTTGTCGCTTCCGGGCTTGCCAAATCGTCTAATCGTGAAATTGTCCAATCGTAAAATAACCGGGCTAAATTTGCCGCTTCGCTCTCAAAGGCTCCTGCAAGTTTCGCTCCGGCTTCGCCGACAGCGAAAGAGCCTTTTCGCGATGCCTTCGGCATTCAAATCTCAAACCTCAAATCTCAAACAATTCAGTTGTTTATTACTTCATCTTTTTGGCGGCGAAGAAACCCGCAATCAGTGTGCCGGATATGCTGTGCCAGGCGCAGCTGATGGCACAGGGCAGCACCGCCAGCGGCTGGGCGGCAAAGAAGGTGCTGGAGAGCACAGTTGCCAGTCCCGCGTTCTGCATGCCCACCTCAATCGATATCGTGCGCTTCTTGGCGGTGTTGAACCGGGCGAGCTTTCCGGCCATCCACCCCAGCAGATAGCCCAGCGCGTTATGGCAGAACACCACGCCGAAGGTCCAGAGGAACAGCAGCAGACCGCGCTCCATCAGCGAGCTATGGACGGTGGAAATCACTCCGCCCACTATGCACGCCAGCCCTATCACACTCACTCCCGGCATCATACCTTGCAGCGTGGGGAAGTAGCTCTTGGAGGAGGTGAGGTAGTTGAGCAGGCAGCCCAGTCCCACGGGCAGAACAGTCACAATCAAGATGTTGGAAAACATGCCCAGCGTGTCAATCTCGATAATCTCGCCGGCAGTCAGCTTCATCAGCAGTGGCGTCATTACCGGAGCCAGCATGGTGGAGGCGCACGTCATGCCTACCGAGAAGGCCACGTCGCCGTGACATAGATAGCTCATAATGTTGCTCGACACACCGCCCGGGCAGCAGCCCACCAGCAGAATACCCAGCGCCAGCGCAGGCTCCAGATGCCATACCCCCACCAGCAGCCAGGCCACCAGCGGCATGATAACGAACTGCGCGCAGGTGCCGATCAGGATGTCGGCAGGGCGGCGTGCCAGCACCCTGAAGTCGTCGGCGCTCAGCGTGAGGCCCATCGACAGCATAATCACACCCAATATCACCGTCTGCACATTGCCGCGCACCCAGCAGAACAGGTTCGGCGCCAGCAGCGTGACTATGGCAATGCCAATCACGAAGGCAGAGGCATAGCGTGCCAGCCATCGGCTAAGCGTTAGGATAAAGCTGATCATTTTTTCTTTTATTCGTAGAGCAAGCGCAAAATTAAGCATTTCTCGCGGCTCGACCAAGGAAAGGATAGACCAAGCTGCATGGCGCAGCAGTTAACAGAGAACAGTTAACAGAGAACAGTTAAAAATGGTTTGCCAAAAACCGCCGACACTTCTGCTGGTGCCGGCGGTTTTGCATGGTATAGATTGGTGAGGCTATCTCACAATCACTTTCTTGGTCTTGCCGTTGGGGTAGCGGATAATGTTCACGCCCTTCTGCAGGTCGGTCAGCCGCTTGCCGTCGAGGGAATAGATTTCATATTTTCCTTCGGCAGAGGTGCTGTCGTCATTGATGATCCTGCCGCCGGCGGCGATGCCGGTGACGTAGGCATTGACCATCACGTCGTGGTCGGGCATGCGCTCGGGCATATCCTCCCACGCATAGAAGTAGTCATCGTCCTCCGGATCGTCCTCCGGAATGATTTCGGCGTCGTAGTCCAGCATGACGGTCTTGTATTCCTCTCCGTCGATGAGGTAAATGAGCTTGTACTGGTTTACCTGATACTCGGCGGTGTAGGTGGCATCACCGGCGGGCATGGTGGCCGGCACATCGCCCCATGAGACGAAGGTGTGGCCTGTCTTGGCCGGTGCCTTGGGCGCTGTTATCGGGGCGCCGTACTCTACGTACTCGTCGATTATCACGTCGTCGTCGGTGATGAACATGAGCTTGTAGCGGTTGATGGAGAAGGTGCCGCTTGCCACCACGTCGGTGGCTGGCATGGTCTTGGGCAGTTCCTTCCATCCGCTGAAGCTGTAGCCTTCCTTGACGGGCTCCTTCTCAGCGGTGATGGGAGCACCATAGGTGATGGTGGCGGTGCGATATATCTCGCCGTCAACGGTGTAGGTCAGTTTATACTGGTCGATGTTATACACTGCGGTGTAGCTCACATCCTCTGCGGGCATGGTGGTCGCCACATCGCCCCAGGTGATGAAGGTGTGGCCCTCCTTGGCGGGAGGCTCGGGTGCAGAGATGCGGGTGCCATAGTCAAGCGACTGCTCGTTGAATATGTTGCCGTCAACCATGAACGAAACCTTAAACTTGCGCACGATAAAAGTACCGCTCACTACTACATCCTCTGCGGGCATTACGGCAGGCACGGCATCCCATCCGCTGAAGGTGTAGCCCTCCTTTGTGGGCACGGCCTCTGCGGTGAGCGGTGTGCCGGCACGCACTACGGTGGTCTTGTAGGGCTGACCGTCGACGGTGTAGCTCAGCGTGTAGGTGTAGTTGCCCACTACGAGCTTACCGTTGATGTGGGTTATCTCGTAGTTCTGGGCAGCGCCTCCCTCCACGGTGACCTCGTAGGTGCCGGGTGCGCTCTCACTGGTGACGGTGGTGGTCAGCGTGGGCTGTGCCGTCAGGTCGTCGGCTGCGTCGGAGTTCTTGAAGCCGGAATACTCAGGCACGAACTCGGGCAGCTCGGCGCCCTCATGCATGGCGTAGGTGCCGCCACTGATGGTGAGCGGAGCCTTGTTGATGGTCATGGTGCCGGGGGTGACAATGACGAGGGTATTGTTGAGGCGCTCTGTGTTGATGGTAATGGGATACTCACCCACCACTGATAGCTCGTTGGCAACGGTGAGCAGCTCGGGCAGTCCGAGCAGCTCTACGTTGGACTCGTAGGTGAACTCAGGATTGGCGTCGCCGTAGGTGCGCTGGGCATCGTGGATGGTAATGATGGCAGGCACTACCACCTTCACCTCCGACTGCTGCGGATCGGTGCTGGGTTCAGCACCGTAGGCCAGTGCATAGACCTTGTCGGTGGTGGAGCGGAGGGCATAGGCCTTTTTCTCGTCCACGGTGGTGAGCACCACGTCGAGGCGACGGCCCTCGCCGTCGTAGAAGTCGTAGGTCAGCTCGGCGCCATCCACTATCCAGAAGACGGAGTCGCGCGGCTGGCACGAGAACTCATAGCCTCGTATCTGACCTCCGGTCGGCGCGTTGCCCATGACGTCGGTCTGCTCGTTGGTGAGCGTGGTCCATGTGGGGTCAACCTTCACGCCGCAGTTCTTGACAGTGTCAATCTTTGCGGGCGTGGGAGCGCCGCCGTCGCTGAACACTTGCAATCCGAACACTACGTCCTGACGAACCCATACCTGCTTGGTGTCGGCCTTGAAGGTATAGTCGGGCGTGACAGCCTTGGCCGCCACTCCCTCCACGGCGATGTCTTCTCCGGTTAGCACGAGGGTGGCGGTGGGCTCTACATCCACGCGGTGGCGCGGCAGGTCGTCAAACCAATATTCATAGGCGGCTATCTTAGGCTCCTTGGTCTGTGCCGGGGTGCCTGTGGTGTCGGGCACCGTGAACGAGGTCACGGTGACGGGACCGTAGAGGCCCTGGGCATCCTGCACCTGATAGTATAGGCGGTGGAGGCCGGGCGTGAGTGCCGAGGCGTCCACATCAACGGCTATGGTGCCGTCGGTAACGCTCATGGTGGTCTGCTCGTCGTAGTTGTTGTCAATCCAATAGCGGAACATGGCTACGGTATTGTCCGCCACCTCATCAGTGTTGACCACGAGGAAGGAGCGGGTCACCAGCTGGGATGTGAGTCCCTGCGAGTCGTTGACGCGGATGGACAGGGTGTGCAGACCGGAAGGCAGACTGCTCATGTCGAGGTTGAGCGCCACGCTGCCATCGGTGGGCACGGTGCCTGTCTGGCGGTCGGCGTAGTTGCCGTCAATCCAATAGTCGTAGGTGGTGAGCCGGTTGTCAACGGGCGGGGCGAACTTGTGCACCAGGAACTGGCGGGTGACCAGTTGGGAGGTGAGCCCCTGCGAGTCGTTGACACGTATGGATATGGTATGCGCACCATCCGACAGGCTACTCATGTCGAGGTCCATGGCAATGACGCCATTGGCGGGCACGGTGCCTGTCTGACGGTTGGCATACCGATCGTCAATCCAGTATTCATAGGTCGTCAGCCGGTTATCGACGGGCGGAGTGACACGCTGCACAGCAAACTGGCGGGTGACCAGCTGTGAGGTGAGGCCCTGCGTGTCGTTGACCCGGATGGCAAGCTGATGCACGCCGACGGTCAGACTGCTCATGTCGAGGTCGAGCGCCACGACGCCGCTGGAGGGCACCGCGCCTGTCTGACGGTCGGCATACTGGTTGTCAATCCAGTAGTCGTATGTGCTCAGTTGGTTGTCGACAGGGGTGACCACGTGCTGCACGAGGAAATGGCGTATCACCGGCTGGCCCCAGAGTCCATTGCTGTCGCCCACGCGGATACCCACCGTGTGGACACCCGTCGAGAGAGCCGACGCGTCAATGTCCTGCTGCCAGGTGTTGGTGATGGCCACCTGAGTGCGTCCGTCAAAGTCGGTGTCGAGCCACCACTCGCACTTATCGACGCTCAACTGCGCCAATGCCGCGGTGCTCATTGCCAGACCTGCCGCCAACGACCAAGCTAATTGTCGTATCTTGTTCATAGATAATGGAAGTTTGTTAGTCACAGTGTCACATAGTCTCAGAGTCGCAGAGCTTTGCGACTTTGTGCCTTTGCGACTTTGCCACTAAGAAAAAACTCTTTTAGTCATAAGAGATTGAATTAAGTTCGAGAGTTCGAGAAAAACTCCTAATTCCTAATTTCTAATTCCTAATTTCTATTGTTAGTCTATCACTACTGGCTGGGCCTCGGCCTTGAGGTTAACCTTAAGGATGCCCTCGGGAGAGGTCTGCTTGTCGATGCTGATTTCGGTGATGCGGGGCACGCTGGAAATCTTGTTCCATCCGTGGCCGCCCTGCAGGCCTATCTCGGTGCCGTCGTTGCCGGCGGTCTTGTAAGTGTCGATGAGCTCGTAGGTGCGGGTTTCGCTGTAGTCGAGATTGCCAATCTCATCCTTGAAGAATGAAGCCGTAGAGAGACTGTTGCCAAACACACAGTTGGTAACTACGTTGTCAGGCCAGGTGTCGGTGTCCTTGTAGGCGAACATCAGGCAATTCTCCATCTGAGCGCCTGCTGACATATTCTGGCGGATCAGGCAGTTGGTGAAACGATATGGTCCCTGCGGCTGATTCCAGCCATAGCTGTAGCTATCATACCATTTGTTGATGACGCAGTGGTCAACAAGCACCGTACTCATGAGAGTTTCGTTGGTCGGGAAGTTATACACGCGCCCCGCCATCCAGCAGTTGAGGACGCGTACGTTCTCACCCTTGAAGCTGGTGTTGCCATATACATCACCGTTTATCATACACTGGCGAATGGTGAGGTCCTTCACATTGGCGTTGGCTGAGAGGGTGTTAAATCGGCAACGGGCAATCACAACGCCTACATAAGGCACGCCGTCATTGTTGGCGTTGTTGGAGAAAGTGAAGTTGCCGTTGAAGCAGATGCCCTCAAAGTGAAGATTGTTCATAGTCTTCAAGTCCTGCTGCAGCAACTCAAAGCCGTCGTTGATATAGGTGCGCTTGGTGCCGGTGGTGGCATCGTCCTCAAAAGCTACGCCGTAGATGCTGACAGCCTTGCGCCACTGCGGCCTGCTGAAGGTACCTGACGAGAGGACGATGGTAGCGCCCTCGTTGGGAGCTGCGTTGTACGCCTTGGTGAGGGCATCAGAGCCGTAGTACACGGTAGTGGTACCGTCGGTGAGAGTCAGCGTGGCCGACTGTGTTTCAGTGACCTGTGCACCGGTCACCAGACAAGCCATCAGCGCGATGGCAGAGAAAATCAATTTTTTCATAATGATTTAGGTTTGGGGTTAGTATAAAATGATTCTTTCAATCAAACGGAAGAGCCAGAACTTTATGCTGCAAACAGATGATTCCTTTTCGACCAAATGTCAGACAACAGTTAGCATCTTTCAGAGCGCTGCAGCCTCAGTTCACCTGAACTTATTTCTTTATGATAATCATGGTCTTAGATAAAATATCCTTCGCGAAGATAATAATTTAATGCGTAAAAACAAGGAAAAAGCACACAAAATAATGTATTTTGTGCGGTTTATTATATGAAACCGCAACTTTAACCCCGTGCGACACCATAAATCTATCTGTATGCCATCACGCTAACCTAACAGTCGAGTTCCCCGAAATTGACGGTGCACATGCCTAAACCAACCGAGAAACCACTGAAAATAACTGCGCAAATACGAAAAATAAAGCCGATGCCGTGAAATCTCATCGCGCTGAAGTCTATGCTGAGCCCGTCGAAGTCAAATCTAACCGCGCCGAGATTTCAATTTCTTAGCTAAGACTCCATTGTTTCTTAGCTAAGACACTATCTTTTCTTAACTAAGAAACCATCTTTTCTTAACTAAGAAACTATTGATTCTTAGCTAAGAAATTGAAATCTCCACGCGTTTATTTTTGGTGAGTTTGTGATAAAATCTGGCGAATGCGCAATTAGAATTGGTTATCGCGTATTCATGTTTTTTTTCTCGCAATAACAAAGCGTCTGCTTGCAGTTTTGTCTGGCGGGCAGGCTATTAGTTTGTTTTTCGGGGTAATTTCTTTGTTCTGCTCTCGATTTTCCGTAATTTCGCGGTGGGTTTACGCTTCGCGGTTTACTGTTTACCGTTTACTGTTTACCGTCTTACATTATTAAATATGAAAAAGCTTTTCTTCCTCTTCCTTATGGCTATTGGTCAATGGTCAATGGTCAATGGTCAATGGTCGGTGTATGTCCAAACGCCCGGCACTCTCTCTTCGCTGGTGTTGAGCCAGGAGGCTGACTTCACGGTGACGGGCACCATCAACGGCACCGATGCCAAATATCTGCGCGACCAGGTCAGCCAGGGGCGCATCACGTCGCTCGACCTCGCCGGCGTGCGCATTGTGGCTGGCGGCAGCGCATACTATGAGGACCTGACCACCAAGGACGACGTGGTGCCCGAGCGCTGGATGCAGAACTGCCCAGCCCTCACCCGCATCGTGCTGCCCGAGAGTGCCAAGGAGGTGGGCGCATGGGCCTTCAGCAGCTGCAGCCTCAAGGGCAAGCTGGTGATTCCCGACGGCGTGAGCAAGCTGGGCGACGATGCCTTCTCCTACAACGGCAAACTCGACACCGTGGTGCTGGGCAGCCACACGGCTACGCTGAGCAAGGGCGCCTTCTACAGCACGGGCGTGAAGCACGTCTATGCCAGGCGCAGGGTGCCGCCGTCGATATCGAGCTACCTCCTGTCGAGCAACCCCACGATCCACGTCTATACCGCCGCGTTGGACGACTACAAGGAGTCGGGCTGGAAGGAGTACGGCTCCATAGTGGGCGGACTGGAGGAGGTCTATCCGCTGGACGACGACCCCACGGAGGCTGTCAACGGCCTCAGGGAGCAGTTCTTCGAGGATGCTGCCTGCACAACCCTCAAGGCCGAATACCTCGCCATGAGCGACGGGGAGCTGACGGAGGCGCTGACGGCGGCGGGCATGCCCGCGTTTATGGCTGACATCGCCCTGAAGGTGAAGAACGACAGCTGGGCGGCGTATGAGAAGGACTGCCGCATACACGGCTACTGCGCCTACAGCGACGCGAAATACTGGAACAGTAAGCTGCACATACGCTCGGCATCGTTCATGGGCAACCCCACGGGCGTGTATGCCAAGCAGAGCGGCGACCCGATAT
>CADAZW010000028.1 GCA_902792555.1 uncultured Bacteroidales bacterium
GCTGACGAAGAAATATAATATCCCTACGGAGGTGTCGCTGAACACTATCATGGTGGACGGCACGGGCATGTGCGGCGCCTGCCGCGTGACAGTGGGCGGACGTACCCGCTTTGTATGCGTGGACGGTCCGGAGTTTGACGGCCACGAGGTGGACTTCGACGAGATGATGATGCGCATGAAGGCGTATAGCCCAGAGACCACCATAACTCCGGAGCCCCCTCTAACTCCCCCTCAAGGGGAGAACCCTGGCGCCAGAGTACTCCCCCTTGAGGGGGGAGATAGAGAGGGGCTGAGGGCTGGGGAGACTCTCACCGCCAAGGAGCGGATGGCCATCCCCAGGGTGGTGATGCCTGAGCTGGAGCCTAAGTACAGGGCTACGAAGCTGAGGGAGGAGGTCAACATGGGCCTGACACTGGAGATGGCGCAGAAGGAGGCTCAGCGCTGCCTGGCATGCAAAAACCCGGGATGCGTGAAGGGCTGCCCCGTTGGCATCGACATACCATCGTTTGTCAAGCATATTGAGCACGGCGAAGTGGCAGAGGCTGCCGCCGTGCTGAAGAGATACAGCGCCCTGCCTGCCGTATGCGGACGCGTATGCCCGCAGGAGAAGCAATGCGAGGCACAGTGCATCCATCATAAGATGAAAAGCCAGCCCGTGGCCATCGGCTACCTGGAGAGGTTTGCAGCAGACTGGCAAACGGAAGGCAAAGCCCCCTCTCCCCATAATGGTCAATGGTCAATGGTCAATGGTCAATTAAATGTCGCCGTTGTCGGCAGCGGCCCTGCAGGCCTGTCGTTTGCCGGCGAGATGGCGGCGAGGGGCTACGAGGTGACGGTATTTGAGGCGCTGCACGAGATTGGCGGCGTGCTGAAATACGGAATACCCGAATACCGCCTGCCCAACAGCATCGTGGACCGCGAGATTGAGAGCCTCAGAGAGAAAGGCGTGAAGTTCGTGACGGACTGCGTAATAGGCAAGACTATCACCGTGGACGAGCTGAGGGAGCAGGGATTCAAGGGCGTGTTCGTAGCCAGCGGCGCCGGACTGCCTAACTTCATGAACATTCCGGGCGAGAACCTTATCAACGTGCTGTCGAGCAACGAATATCTGACGCGCGTAAACCTGATGGACGCCAGCAACGAAGCCACCGACACGCCCGTGCCCCACGGCAAGAGGGTGGCGGTGATTGGCGGCGGCAACACAGCGATGGACTCGGTACGCACTGCACTGAGGTTGGGCGCCGAGAGGGCGATAATTGTCTATCGCCGCTCAGAGGCTGAAATGCCCGCCCGCGCCGAGGAGGTAAAGCATGCCAAGGAGGAGGGAGTGGAGTTCCTCACCCTCCACAACCCGCTGGAATACCTGGGCGACGATGAGGGCAAGGTGCAGAAAATCGTGCTGCAGAAAATGGAACTGGGCGAACCAGACCAAAGCGGCAGGCGAAGCCCGGTGCCCATAGAGGGCGCCACAGAGGTGCTGGACGTAGACCTCGTAATCGTGGCCGTGGGCGTAAGCCCCAACCCGATAGTGCCGCGCAGCGTGGAGGGCCTGGAGCTGGGCCGCAAGAACACGATTGCGGTGAACGAACAGATGGAGTCGAACGTGCCGATGCTCTTCGCCGGCGGCGACATCGTGAGGGGCGGAGCAACAGTCATCCTGGCCATGGGCGACGGCAAGCGCGCCGCCAAGGAGATGGACGAGAAGCTGAGGAGAGACACCGGAAATTGAAATACAATGAATAAGATTGTCTTTCTTACGATTATAGCAATGATAGCTGGCGCCGGAAGCTTGCAAGCCCAGAAGAAGGGCGGCAAGACGCAACCTAAGGCGCAGACCAAGGTGCAGACTAAAGTGCAGCCAGCGACTGAACGCAAGCCTAAGACGGCAGAAATCGACTCGCTGATAAGGTGCTACCTCTTCAGCGAGGCCGAAGACCTGATTAGCTCGGAGCTGGAGGGACAGCCCAGCGCCGACTATGCCGCCAAACTGAGGGCACGGAAAGCGCAGGCCGAAAAGGGCAGCACTATGCTGGAGGCCACGCAGAAGGTAGTGGTGGTGGACAGTCAGGTGGTGAGCCGCGAGGCGATAGCCAAGACCTTCGCCCTCCATGAGAGCTGCGGCAGACTGCTCAGCGCCAAGGAGGTAAAGGACCTGCTGGGCACCGGCGTGCAACCGATGGGACTGGCGTTCATCAATGACTTCGGCGACCACATGATATTCAGCCATACGGCCAGCGGCAAGGGGGCTAAGCTGATGCAGACAAGCCTCTTCGGCGACAAATGGAGCTCCCCCACTCCGCTGGACGGCATC
This sequence comes from uncultured Bacteroidales bacterium, assembly GCA_902792555.1. Lineage (GTDB taxonomy): Bacteria > Bacteroidota > Bacteroidia > Bacteroidales > Bacteroidaceae > UBA6382. The sequence continues at coordinate 2,312 of CADAZW010000028.1, forward strand.
GGCGACAGCCTAAGCACAGAGGGCTTCCCCTTCATGATGGCTGACGGCACTACGCTGTACTTCGCCGCCAAGGACGAGGGCGGCTTGGGCGGATATGACATCTACGTCACCCGCTACGATACCGACAGCGGCCGATACCTCAAGGCGGAGAACGTAGGCATGCCCTTCTGCTCGCCTGCCAACGACTACCTGATGGCCTATGACGAGGTGAACAACCTGGGATGGTTTGTGAGCGACCGCCACCAGCCTGCTGACAAGGTGTGCGTATATACCTTCATTCCCGAGGATTCAAGGGAGACCTACGACGACATGGCCGAGGAGCAGCTGCTACGGATGGCTGCGCTGCACAGCATAGCCGACACGCAGAAGGACAGCAAGGCTGCCACCGATGAGGCGCTGAAGCGACTGGCGGAGGCTCGCTCTGCACACACCGCCACGGCGGGCAACGATGAATTCTGCTTCGACGTGGGCTACGGCAAGCGCTACCTCAGCCTCAGCGAGTTTAAAAACGCCAGGGCGAAGGAGAAGGCTGGCGAATGGGCTAAGAAACAGCTCCGCCGCACGCAGCTGGCCGACCTGCTGAAAGAAAGCCGCAACAAATATGCCGCCGCAAAATCCGACGCCGAGCGTAAGGCCCTGGCACCGGTGATACTGCGACAGGAGCAGGAACTGGAAGCACAGGATCTGCAGCTCAGCGCTCTGGCCAACGAGGTACGCAGCCTGGAAAACGGCAAGTAGGATAATGCAATAGTCATACAACGAAACAGCTACACGCATGCACAAGTCTGCCATTACGATAATAGCACTGCTATTCTCCAGTCTGACACTGACGGCTCAGGAAGATATGGATAAGTATGTCTCTGCCTTGATGGAGAAGATGACCGTGGAGGAGAAAATCGGCCAACTCAACCTGATGCCCGGCACTTCGTTCACCACGGGCGAGCCTAAAGACAACCCGCTGCTGCAAATGGCGGCAGAGGGCAAGCTGGGGGCGGTGCTTAACATGAGTGGAGAGAAGAACCTGAAAATACTGCAAGACGCGGCCACACGCCAGAGCAGACTGGGCATTCCCGTAATGGTTGGGATGGACGTGATACACGGCTATGAGACAGTATTTCCCATTCCTCTGGCCATGTCGTGCAGCTGGGACATGGAGGCTATAGAGCAGTCCACACGCATTGCTGCCAAGGAGGCCACCGCCGACGGCATCTGCTGGACGTTCAGCCCGATGGTGGACATTGCTCTTGACGCCAGATGGGGCCGAATAGCTGAAGGCAGCGGCGAAGACCCCTTTCTGGGCAGCTGCATAGCCCAGGCGATGGTAAGGGGCTATCAGGGCAACTTTAGCAAACAGAACTTGATGGCCTGCGTCAAGCACTATGCACTCTACGGGGCTGCCGAGGCAGGACGCGACTACAATACGGTAGATATGAGCCGCATCCGCATGTTCAACCAGTTTATGCCGCCCTACAAGGCTGCGGCTGAGGCTGGCGCGGGCTCTTTTATGACTTCGTTTAACATTGTGGAGTATGTACCGGCCACAACCAACCGCTGGCTGCTGGACGATGTGCTGCGCAAGGAGTGGGGCTGGAATGGCTTCGTGGTGACTGACTATGGATCAATAGATGAAGTAGCCGCCCATGGGCTGGGCAACCTGACAAAAGCATCGGTCATGGCGCTGAAGGCCGGCACCGACATGGACATGTGTTCAGGCGGCTTTATAAAGACCCTGTCCCAGTCGCTGAGCGACGGCAGCATAAGCATGGAGGATATTGACACGGCGTGCCGACGTGTGCTGGAGGCGAAATATAAGCTGGGGCTGTTTAAGGACCCCTACCGCTTTCTGGATGCCAAGCGGCGCGCCACTGACATATATACGCCAGAGCACCGGCGCTTTGCCCGCCAGATGGCAACAAAGACCTTTGTGCTGCTGAAGAACGAGGGCAACATACTGCCGCTGAAGCCGCAGGGACGCATTGCCCTAATAGGCCCGATGGCTGACAATGGCGCCAACATGGTGGGCACATGGGCACCGATGGCCAAACGCTCAAGAGTAGCCACGCTGAAGGAGACGATGAAGCAACGCCTGAAGGACAACGCGCAGGTTGACTATGCCCAGGGCTGCAACTTCACCAGCGACCCCGTGCTGCAGGCCGACGGCGGCGCATGGATTGCCGCTCCGTGGAAAAATGCCGACACTCTCATGGCTGAAGCCATCAGCGTAGCTGAGAGGGCTGACGTGATAGTATGCGCCATGGGTGAGGAGTCGGAGATGAGCGGCGAGAGCCACTGCCGCGCATCACTGGAGATGTTTGATGCCCAGCAGCACTTAATTGAGCAGCTGCTGAAGCTGGGCAAGCCGATAGTGCTGCTTAACTTTGCCGGGCGCCCCACCGTGATGACATGGGAGCAGAGCCACATACCGGCCATTATGAATGTATGGTTTCCCGGCAGCGAGGCGAGCGACGCCATCTGCGACGTGCTCTTCGGCGAGGCTGTGCCGAGCGGCAAGCTCACCGTGTCGATGCCCCAGGCCACCGGACAGGAGCCGTTGTACTATAACCAGCTGCCTACAGGCAGGCCCATGGGTGAGAACGCACAGCGGTTTTGCCTCTACAAGAGCAACTACCTGGATGTGCGCAACGACCCGCTCTACCCCTTCGGCTACGGGCTGAGCTACACCACCTTCGCCTACAGCGACATCACCCTTGAGGGGCGCACGGCAACCATCAGAGTCAGCAACACAGGCGACTATGACGCCGACGAAATTGTGCAACTGTACATACACGATGTGGAAGCCAGCATCAGCCGTCCCGTGAAGGAGCTGAAAGGCTTCAGGCGCATACACCTGGCCAAAGGCGAGAGCACGGAGGTAAGCTTCACGATTACCGACGATATGCTCAAGTTCTACAATCAGCAGCTGGACTATGTGCTGGAACCGGGCGACTTCGAGATAATGATTGGCCCCGACAGCAACCTGAAGAACCTGAAGAAAACCATTCTCAGCATTACTGACGACACCAACCAATAAAAAGGATATACCAAGACAGACGCAAAGCGCAATGCTTCGGCTCCCTTGATATCGAAATAAAGGCAAAAGATTAACACAGGCTTAAACGCTCGCATAACTTGCAAACGAAGCACGAAAACTTGAAACAGGCAAATAATAACATCTTTATACACAATATTATGAAAAAAATCACTGCACTTTTAATTGCACTGCTTATTGGCAGCATTGGCCTCAGCACAAGCGCCAAGCAGAAGGTCGTGAAAGTTAGTAACGCCACCGAGTTGATTAAGGCAATCAGGAGCAACACCAAGATTGTCGTCACCGCCTCAGAGCCCCTTAACATTACCAAGGCTATTGATGGCATGATTGCAGCAGGAGAGATTCCCGCCATCGACTGGGATGCCCCCGAACTGGACTTCGGCATATATTTTGACCAAGAGTACGATGGGCCCGAATTGATTATCGCAGGCATGATAGGCCTTACCATCGAAGGCAACGGAGATAAACCTGTAGAACTGCAGGTCACTCCACGCTATACCGATGTGCTGCACTTTGAAAACTGCGAAAACCTCACACTTAACAACCTCAAGTTCGGCCACACAGATGGCGGCACATGCAGCAGCGGCGTACTCACCTTCAACGACTGCCGCACCGCCAATATCAACGGATGCGACATCTACGGCTGCGGCGAGGTTGGAATGTACATAAACCATTGCAGCAATCTGCTGATGAACAACACAACCATCCACGATTGCTCTGAACGTGCAATGTATATTGACATGGGTGACAATCAGAGCAGTGGACTCACGTTCAGCAACAGCACCTTTACCAAGTGCCAGAGTGGCGTAATGATAGGCGAAGGCACAAAGAACGTAGTTTTCAACAACTGCAAATTCTTGGAAAACATGGGCGAACTCTTCTGGCTGCGGAGCCATGTCACTCTCAACAACTGCGATGTGGAGCACCACTATAGCGATGATAGCGACAATCAGTTTATCACCCGCAACGGCGGAACGTGGCAAACCGACTATCGTGATGCAAGTGAATACCCCGACATCGAACCTGATTATGAAGAAGACGACTACAGCGCCGAATATAATGCCATTATTAAGCGCTACGCTTGGGAAGGCTACCTTGATGCAACGACTCATTTCCGCCTTGAACTGGAGCAGGCCAACAACAACCTTGTAATCGGCGAGATGACTTACTTCCGCAAAAACGGCAAGGTAAGCGACATACCTGTCTATGGCACTTTCCGTGAGATAGGCGACGGCGAATGGCTGCTACTGCATGAATACAACGAACGCAAGGAGTGCGGCACCATCACCATTGACATCGGCGCCAACGATGCTATATATGCCGGCACTTGGAGCAATGGCAATAAAGAAATGAAGATGACCAAGACTGAGAAAGTCAGTTTCTCCGAAGGCAAGCACGAAACGTTCTTCCAGCCCGCCTCACCTGCAGAGATGACGGGCGAGTTTGGCTTTTCCTTTGTAAAGAGCGAAGAGCCTCTTGTTGAGAGTGGTGGCTATGCCAAGCTCACTCCGTATGGCAGCGATATGGTTCGCTGGGAAATAAACAACATCAGCAGTGGCATTGCCGAGGCCAACGGTGAAAGCGTTATCGAGTTCAACACTTTCATGGGCAACTACCAGAACTTTGACTTCCGTGCCTTTGTCTATAAGGACTGCCTCTACATTATGCGCACCAATCCCGACGATGGTCGGGTAGAAGATTGGGGCGTAGCCGGCACACTGGAAGGCATCTACCTGAGAAAATAAGGACACAAGAAAGACTATAGGAACTATAGATCCCTCTAAAAAAGCAAAAACATGATTGCAGCATCAGAACTGATTATCAACGAGGATGGCAGCATATTCCACCTGCATCTCAAGCCCGGACAGTTGGCACAGAAGATTATCCTGGTGGGAGACCCCGGCAGGGTGAACACTGTGGCCAGTCATTTCGACAGCCGTGAGCTGGAGGTGGAGAGCCGCGAGTTTCACACCATCACTGGCACCTACCGCGACAAGCGCATCAGCGTTGTTTCCACCGGCATTGGCTGCGACAATATCGACATAGTGCTGACCGAGCTGGACGCCCTAGTAAATATCGACTTCGAGACACGTGAGGCCAAGGCCGAACTGACAAGGCTGGAGATAGTTAGGCTGGGCACATGCGGCGGACTGCAGGAAAACACGCCCGTGGGCACTTTCATAGCCTCGCAGAAAAGCATCGGCTTCGACGGACTGCTCAACTTCTATGCCGACCGCGACAAGGTATGCGACCTCGACATGGAGAGCGACTTCCTCGCCCATATGCGATGGAGGCAGCCGCTGTGTCTGCCCTACGTGATTGACGCCGACAGTGAGCTGCTGGAGCGTATTGCCCAGGATGACATGGTACGCGGCATAACAATCGCCTGCAATGGATTCTACGGTCCGCAGGGACGCCGGCTGCGACTGCCTCTGGCTGACCCCGAGCAGAACAGAAAGGTGGAGGAATACGAATACCAAGGACTGCGCATCACCAACTACGAGATGGAGTCGTCGGCTGTGGCCGGAATGAGCGCCATGCTAGGCCACAGGGCCATGACGTGCTGCATGGTAGTGGCCGGACGCCGCACCGGAGAGGCCGACACCGGATACAAGAACACTATCGACACCCTGATAGAGAAAGTGCTTGAAAGGATATGAGCGAACCCCTACTCTCGATAACGGCAACTGACAAAGCGGAAGGCTTCGCGAGCGGCTCGCCAGTGATCACGCCAACGGCGCGGACTGGCATTAAAGAGCCGCGAGAGCATAGCGACAAGGCGGAACGTTATGCACAGTTTCTGGAGCAGGTGACATACTACATAGATGCCTCTGCCCATGAGGTGAGCGTGATGGCCAACGTGGCAGCTGCGCTACGCGAGACCTTCGGATTCTTCTGGGTAGGATTCTACATTGTGAGGGGCGAGCAGCTGGTGCTAGGCCCCTTCCAAGGCAGCATGGCCTGCACTTCCATCAAGTATGGCCGCGGCGTATGCGGCACGGCATGGAAGGAGGCGCGCACCCTGGTGGTGGACGACGTGGAGCAATTTCCCGGCCACATAGCGTGCAGCAGCCTGTCGCGCTCCGAGATAGTAGTGCCCATCATCAGCCAAGGCGAGGTGAAGGCCGTGCTCGACATCGACAGCGACCGTCTGGCGGCATTCGACGACACCGACCGCCAGGCCCTGGAGCAACTGGCAGAACTTATGAGCCCTAAAGCCAAAGACTCCGAAGCCAAAGGCCCCGAAGCCCCCTCCATCTGCGCCATAGCCACGGCACAGGGCGGAGCCATAGGAATAGTGAGGCTGTCAGGAACCGATGCCATCAGCATAGCCGACAGCATCTTCAGGGCCAAGGGCAACAAACAACTCAGTCAGCGCAAGACCGCCACCATAGCCTACGGCCATATAGAGGACGATGACGGCGAAACCATCGACGAGGTAATGGTCAGCATCTTCCGCGCCCCTCACAGCTATACTGGCGAAGACTCGGTGGAGATAGCCTGCCACGGCTCTACATATATATTAAATAAGGTAGTGGAGCTGCTCTGCGCCCATGGATGCCGCATGGCCAATGGCGGTGAATACACCCAGCGCGCCTTCCTCAACGGCAAGATGGACCTCAGCCAAGCAGAGGCCGTGGCCGACCTGATAGCCTCCCGCAGCCGCGCCAGCCACCGGCTGGCCATCAATCAGATGCGTGGCGGCATAAGCCGCAAACTGGCCGAACTGCGCAACAAGCTGCTCAGGCTCACCTCGCTGCTGGAGCTGGAACTTGACTTCTCAGAAGAAGACGTAGAGTTTGCCGACCGTAGCGAACTGCTCAGCATAGCAGAGGACATCAAGAGGGAAATCAACACCATGACCGCCACCTTCAGCGACGGCAACGCATTGAAGAACGGAGTGCCCGTGGCCATCATCGGCGCACCCAACGTGGGCAAGTCAACGCTGCTCAACGCCCTGCTACGCGACGACCGAGCCATAGTCAGCAGCCAGAGCGGTACAACCCGCGACCTGATAGAAGACACCGTCAGCATTGGCGGCACACTCTTCCGCTTCATCGACACCGCCGGACTGCGCCACACCACCGACCATATTGAGCAGATGGGCATTGAGCGATCCATGCAGGCCGCCAGAAAAGCCCGCATCATCCTGCTCGTGACTGAGCCAGGAGTACCCTACCCCACCATCGAGCCAGACGAGAGCCAGACGGTAATAAAAATACTCAACAAGACCAACGACTTCCAAGCCATCAACAGCAAGGGTCTGCCCTGGCTGGAAGACCAACTGGCGAAAGCCGTACCCCAGGTAGATAGCGACACCTTGCTCATCACCAACCAGCGCCACAAGGAGGCCCTCACCCAGGCCCATGCCGACATTGAGCGCGCTATCCACAGTCTGCACACCAACCTTAGCGGCGAGCTCATAGCCGAGGACCTTCGCCAATGCATCACCCACCTCGCCGAAATCGTCGGCGAGATAAGCACCACTGCCGTCTTGGAAAACATCTTCCAACACTTTTGCGTCGGCAAGTAGAAAAAGAGAGTTCGAGAGTTTAAATTCCAAATAACCAACAGTAATCAGCCATGAAAATCGGGTTCGACGCGAAGCGTCTTTTCAACAACTTCACTGGACTGGGAAACCACAGCAGGACAACGATAGACATTCTGACTGCTGCGTTTCCCGAGCATGAATATTGGCTCTACACTCCCAAGGTGAAGTTGAACGGAGTGACACTGCCCTATATAGGAAAGAAGGGATGCAACATCGTGAAGCCCAACGGATTGCTGAAGGGAAGCGCATGGCGTTCCTACGGAGTAGCGAAAGATATAAAGAGAGACGGAATAGAGGTGTTTCACGGACTGAGCAATGAAATGCCTGTAGGCCTGCACCGCTTGGGCATCGGTTCGGTGGTGACTATTCACGATGTGGCATTCAAAACATTTCCTGACATGTATCACTGGCTAGACCGCAAGATCTACGACAAGAAATGGCGGTATGCCTGCAACCATGCTGACAGGATTATCTGCATCAGCGAGAGTACCAAAAACGATGTGCTGCGCTATTACAATGTGCCCGAAGATATGGTGGATGTGGTCTATCAGCCTGTAAACCCATTCTATTATACGCCAATGGAGAAAGAAGATACTCCACCCTACATGCTGTACGTGGGCAGCATCAACTCAAGGAAAAATCTGCTAAGCATTGTAAAAGCCATGGAGATGATGCCCAAAGACTTACAGATTCCTCTGGTGGTAGTTGGTGACGGTGGAGCTTATAAGCTGCGGGTGAAGCGGTACATTGCCGAACACAACATGGAGGATTTGTTTGTATGGCCCAACATGGTGTTTAGCACGGCACTGCAACGGCTCTACACAAATGCACAGTTGTTCATCTTCCCATCGTTCTATGAGGGTTTTGGCCTGCCGGTGGTGGAAGCTTTGCTATCAGGATGCCCTGTGGTAACAAGCAATGTAAGCAGCCTGCCTGAAGCAGGAGGCCCATGGGCACAACAGGCAGACCCAAACAACCCCGAAGATATCTGCCATAAGATGGTGAAGCTGCTAACAGACACAGAATTGAGGCAGCAAAGCATCGAAGGTGGCAGGATTTACGCCATGGAGACATTTGCCCCCCAAAGGCTGGCAGGCCAGTTGATGGAAGTTTATAAAAGAGTTAGGAGTTAAGAGTTAAGAGTTAGGAGTTAGGAGTTAGGAGTTAAGCCTCTTCCCAGCCCTCCCCTCAGGGGAGGGAGCCCTAGCGCCAGAGTTCTCCCCTTGAGTGGGGAGCTAGAGGGGCTCGTTTTTTTGTTATTAGCCACGCCTCTTTTTTACAGAAGGACGCATTGAAAGACTCAACACATTGCCACGTAGGAAGACGGGAATGAGGAACCAGTTCCTTGGTGAAAAGGACTTAAGCAGAATGTTTTCAAGTCGAAAGAGAAGCGACATCATGGGGTTATGATACTTGCTGTAGCAATAAATCTTTGAGATAAACCTTTCTTTTCGTATGTCCTTCTTGTTTTCGGAGGAAGACGCACCATGGGCATGGAGAAAATGTACCGACGGAAAGACTACATTTTTATAACCCGCCCTTTCCAGCCGCCTTCCTATATCATATTCCTCGTGAAAGAGGAATATATTAGTATCGAAACCTCCTATCTCCCAAAAGACTTCAAAACGGAACATCATAAAACTCCCGTTGATTTCGGAGACAGTAAAAGGTTCTGTGCGCGAGAGGTCACTGCGCCTAGGGTATTTCTTAGGAAAGAGGTATTCAAAGATGTCATCGCCAAGCAAATCACGCCGGATGCCGAACCTATGCCGGAATGAGAACGTCATGGCTCCGTTGGGGCGCTCCTGCCGAGGGGTTATTACGCCCACATCCTGATGTGACGCCAGGTATTCAACTAAAGGTGTAATGCAATCTTCCACCAATACGACATCGCTATTCAAGAAACACAGATAATCACCACGTGCCACCTGGGCACCCAACATATTGCCCAGACCAAAGCCTGTATTGATCTTGCTCCAGACAATCCGATTACTTCCCATCAATGACTCCAGCACGGACTTGTCTTCCGGAGTGCTGTTATTGTCAACGACTATCACCTCATACTCTCCTCCCACGTAGAATTGACAGATAGAGTCAGCACATTGCTTCGTCAGGAGCGGAGTATTGTAGTTTAAAATGATGAAAGAAACCATATCACCTTGCTTGTTACGTCGTTATCTCTTCCGCAAAATTTTTTTCATCATTTCCTTCCGTCTCTCAAAAGAGTCCAGTTTCTGCATCACAAATGACACGGCCCATTCCACATCCCATCCTCGCAACTCGGCATAACGTCCGATGATTTTTCTCAAGGCTTGACGCACATGCGTCAGCCGCATCAGATTGGCTATGCATTCCTCTCGCGAAGAATTGTCCACGAAGTGCGAGCGATTAATATCGATGGTCGTGATATGATAGCCCAGGGGCAAGCCCTTGTCTTCTCTGTATAGGAAATTAGACAGATTGGTATCACCATGCATAAAGCCTTTCTCATGCATCCTGACCAGGAAATGCGCTAATGCATCGACAAGGTCATTATGCCCCTCCGGCTCCTCGCGAAGAAGACGCAAATCGGGGTCTCCACAGAAAGTGGACACTAAATAGCCAAGACAAAACAAACCAGAATGGTACTCCTCAATACAGGCTATCGGCTGCGGAGTACTGATACCCATCTCCAGTAATTTGAGCCCATAAGTGTAGGCGCGCTTGCACTTGCTGGGACGGAGAAATGTGTAATCAAGACGCTGATGCCACATTGGGCGCCGGAATCGCTTGACAACAATTTTCTCGCCATTCACACTGAAGACTCTTACAGTGTTGCGAGAGTCGTATACAAGCATTCCCTCGCTGTCAAAAACGGAGGGGACATTCTTAACAAAACCGGTCAGCGACTCGTATCGGGGATTGATGATATATTTGAATTTCATCCGGGGAGACTGATATTTTTCTGTCTGGCAAACTCACGATACGGAAGTTCCAGATTCATATAATAGAAATTATGCTGGATTTGTTTCTCTTTGGGAGGCGGAGTCATGTAGTCGCCATACATATCAGTCAGATACTGGTGTGCATCCTGCACCCCCAGAAACTTTTTCCCTTCAAACTCATACTCCCTCGGTTCTCCAAGGATTCTCTTGTCAATGATACCACGGAAGGTAAAGTCGTAGTCTATCACCTTCTCACAGTCATCAAAAGAATACTTGGTCATCAGTCGCTGCACCTTATCCTGCAGGCCCTTGAGCGAGAACAGCTTGTGGATGAGCAACGGCCACCATGAGCGTGGCCCCTTGCCATGCTTGAAGGGGTCACGTCCACGCAGAAAGAGCAGATGGCGATAAAACTTATACTTCTTAATATGGCGCCTTGCCGCAACCTCATCAGAGGAGATACCGTCGATTGGAAAGATGTCAACATATATGCCCTCCGGGAAATCGAAGTCTGGACGCTCTATCACCGTGGTGCTGCCGTCTTCGGCCTTCGCAAACGGATAGGGGTAGTCAGGGTGATTGTGCGGCCCCATCACTTCAAAAGGAGCAGGCATCCACTCCTGGCAATGAGCCAGCAATGTCTCATAATCGGGGCGGGGCATACCGATGTCCATATCGTCATCCCATGGGATAAACCCTTTATGCCTGACAGCACCGAGCATAGTACCTGCCCACAGATAATAGCGCAGATTATGCTCACGGCACACCTTGTCGATGCATTCCAGTATCGGCACCAGCCGACCATGCAGGGTCTTTATGTCGTAGTTTGCAGTATTGATCAATCGCATATCTTTCCTTGTTTTTGGGGCAGAGAGAGCAACTCTCTGTACAGATTCATGTATGCCGTGATATTTTTCTCATAGCTGAATTCCTTGGCATGCCGCTTCACCCGCTCTACCCTCTGTGCATCCTCATAAAACCCAGCCAAGCCTTTCTTCAGCTCAGCAGCCATTCTGTCCGGCTGCAAGCTCTCCCAGACAAAGGCACAGTCGCCACATATTTCCGGCAGACACGTGAAGGAAGAGATAAACACTGCCTTGCCGAACTGCATCGCCTCGATAGCCGGTAGCCCGAAGCCCTCGCCCGAACTGGGAAAAAGGAATGCCTCGCAATGACGATAGAGCCAAACCCTCTCCTCATCCGTTATCTTTCCTGTCAGATAGGCATTGCCGCTTTGCTCTCGCGTTTCCTGTAAGCCATCCCGCGCCACCGACGCGACTGCTGGCGAAACGCTCTCTCGAGAGTGAGCATTGCTCGGCGAACCGCTCGCGATGCCTGCGGCATTGCCTGTCGGCAGCTGGGAAATATGCTGACGGACCACATCAGAAAAGGCGAAATGGTCATCACCGCACACATACAGATCATAGCCGGGAAAGAACCTCATCATATCCACCAGGAGGTGAAAGTTCTTTTTGGGACGTATCTGCCCAATCGCAAAGAAGAAAGGCCTCCCCGTGGCAAAGGCCGGTTTGGCCTCCGGCTGCTGCGAGATGTCCTCCACCCCATTATATATGACTCTTACAGGCTTCCCCTTCAGGTCGAACTGCTCTTCTATCTGCCTGCCGACATACTGGGAGATACACGTCACCGCGGCGGCCTTGTTGATGGCATGCTGCAGGATCCATCTGTGCTTCAGCTGGCGTATCCAATTCTTCTCCGTCAGATAGTTAAGGTCGTGTATGGTCAGCACAAAGCTGCCGCACTTCCCACGCTTGCGCTTCAGCTGCTGCTGGGTGGTGGAGTGCCACACGTCAACCGACGGCAGTCCTTTCCTGAAAAACTTATGATATTTGCGTCGGACATTGGTCGTTTCCACCAAGGGGCCGAAGTCCCCGGCATAGCCCGGAGGCAACAGGAAATGAAACCTCAGCGCATCGTCCTTCATCCCTGAATACCATTGAGCATAGTTCTTCGCAATCTGACCGAACCCACTGGTCGGATTGCCTATATCACTGATATCCAACAAGACCGTTTTCTTTTCCATGCTACAAAGATATGCAATTTTTATTCAACAGTATCTATTTACGTCACGAAAGTATAAAAAAGCACCCCAAAAAAGCATATATATGGCCCTTTCTTGCTAATTTTGGCAACCATTTTAATTTGACTATTGGACTATTAAGACGCTTTCGCTATTTTACGATTGGCAAGCCATTAGAGTCACAAAGTCTCACACAGATAAAACAAAAAACCATCAGTTCAATCCGAATAATCCGTGGTTCATGCCGTCCGTTGCCGGACTTGGCTAAATTTCAAATTTCAAATCTCAAATTTCAAATTACATAATGAACATCCTCGTCGTACGATTCCGACAGATGGGCGACGCCATCCTCGCCACCGCCCTGCTCAACACGCTGCGTCACAATTTTCCAGAGGCGCGGATAGACTTCGTACTCAACGAGTCGATTGCCCCCCTCTTCAGCGGCCATCCCTCCATCGACAGGATACTCACCTTCAGCGATGACGAGCGCCACCGCCCCCTGGTCTACCTGAAGAAAGTGTGGAGCATAGTCCGCCATACCCGCTACGACGTCATCATCGACATGCGCAGCACCGTCAACACCATGCTCTTTGCACTGCTCTCACCCCGCACCCCCTATCGCATCGGAGTGAAGAAGGGCTACACAGCCCTGGCCTTCAATCATCCCGTGGGCCACTGCGGCAACAGCCGGTCGATGGTAGATTACGATACGCAGTTCGCCCAGCCACTCAGCAAGCTGCGCCCCATCCAGCCCGTCCACCGGTTTACCCTCCCCATTACGGAAGAAGAGAAGTCGGCATTCGGCACCTACCTCCAAGGCCAGGGCATCGACCTGCAGAAGCCCGTCATGCTCGTCAACGTCACAGCCAAGCTAGCCGCCAAGGTATGGCGCCAAGACCGCATGGTGTGGGTGCTTCGCCAGTTTCTCCAGTCATTCCCCCATTATCAGCTCATCTTCAACTACGCTCCCGGACAGGAGGAGGCCGATGCGCGGCAGATCTATCACGAGCTGGGCTCCCCCGCTCAGGTCTTCATCGATGTGCAGGCCCGTTCGTCGCGCCAGCTGGCGGCAATGGGCCACTTCATGACGCTCTTCTTCGGCAACGAGGGAGGAGCGCGCCACATCATGCATGCCATGGGATGCCCCACACTCGCCATCTGTGCGCCGGGCAACAGCAAGACAGTCTGGATACCGCAGGACGACGTTCCCGCCCAGGGCATCTCGCCCGACGATTTCGCCACCGGGGAGCAGCTGGCGCAGATGAGCCCCGGGCAGCAATACGACCTCATCACCAAGGAGGAAGTGTGGCGCAGACTCAGGGACTTCACCCTGCAAATCACATAGCACATACCTATTAAATAATATGCGCCGAAATTTATGCTGAGCCCGCCGAAGCAAAACCTAATCGCGCCGAACTCAAATCTAATCGCGCCGAAGTCAAATCTAATCGCGCCGAAACTGAC
>CADAZW010000029.1 GCA_902792555.1 uncultured Bacteroidales bacterium
TCGACGACAACCAGTGGGGAGGACATGCCATGAAGCACCTGATACTCTGAGAGCAGTTAGCATGTCGTTTTCTTAAGAAAATGCGTTTATTTTTCGTGGGAATCCATAAAAACTAGATACTTTTCCACGAATTATCAAAACTTGTATATACCTTTGCATCTGAAATAATAAAAACAAAATCATTATGATGGTTGCTAGAGAAAAAGAAATAAGCACATTGCAAGGGCTTCTTGCGACAATCTGATTGAGTCGCTGGAGAGCAGGTAAATGGTAGAAGGTGTAAATCACATGTTTCAACATTGCCAGACAGGGATGACCACTGAATACTGAGACATTGAAGAGACCTTTGCTCCAGAGGTACTTGATATGCTGGTCGAGTGGATGTCTAAACTCAAGTAGTGAGGTAAATTCCAATTTAACGAATGAAAATGACACAAAGAATAAAATTCTGTTGTATAATCACGTTTAGAACGTGCAGAATAGACAGAAAAAGTCTAAAAAGAGGTGCCTGTACTTTACACCAACTCTGTAAGTCGTTGATACTCGACATGCGATAGAGGCTGCTTTGAGGAGTAAGCTGCAAGATGGTGCTTATTGCTATGATACGAGGCAAGTACTTGGAGAAAACAGGTGCTTGCCTCGGTTCTTTTGCTCATATCCTACACATTCCACATGCAGGATATGATCGCCTTCGATGCAATGGAATACATACTTGTTGTTTTATGGTGCCAAAATTACGCGTACAATATAATAATATCACAATTTTCGCGTTATATTAAGGACAAACAAACCAACAAAACCATTTGCGCAATGATTAAGAAGAACATTTTCAGACTGATGGCCATCCTGATGGTGGCTACTCTGTGCACTGGCTTCGCCTCTTGCGGTGATGACGACGATGACAACAGCATCAGCTCCCCCATCGTTAACACATGGGTCAGCACAAAAAATGCCAACGAGACCTTCACCTTCCAGTCTAACGGCAAATGTCGCCGCCTCTATCAGGCTCCCGCAGTAAAGGGCGTTACCGACTTGGTGGTTGACGATGACGTAGTGGAGCAGTACTTCGATGGCACATACACAGTGACGGACGACAACAGTCTGACCGTCACCTGGAACACGAAGACCACCACCAAGGTTGACTCCAACGGCAAGCAGGAAACGAAAACAGAAAAGTTCGATCCCGTCAGAGTTGAGACCGGATACTTCACCCTCAACGGCAATAGCATCGAAATCAACCTCGGCGACGGCACAGCCTACAGCACCTGGCGAGGCACCAGCAAATAGAACGTTTTCGTTAAGCCAAATGGACAGAATGATGCCTGCATCAATTCTGTCATGGCGAGAAAAGGTGGTTGCGAAGAAAGAATAATGCCTGCATCAATTCTGTCATGGCGAGAAAAGGTGGTTGCGAAGAAACCAACCCCAGGGCCCCCTCTAACTCCCCCTCAAGGGGAGGACTCTGGCGCCAGGGATTAATACAAAGGGAGGCAAGGATTTTTCCTTGCCTCCCTTCTTCAATTCTTCAACTCTATAACATTAAACAAGCATTTCTGCCATCTGCATATCGAGGGGAGTGGTAAGTTTGATATTCTCACGATTGCCGGGAACGATGTGTATGGGATGACCTAGGGCCTCAACCACCGAAGCGTCGTCTGTGAAGGTATCGCGGTAGGGCTGAGCATAGGCCTTGCGCAAGAGGCTGAGTGAAAACACCTGCGGAGTCTGCACGAGCATCACACTATTGCGACTCACTGCCATACTGCGGCCACCAGCATCCACTAGCCGCACCGACTCCACCGACGGCAGGGCCGGCACCACGGCACCATGCTCCACAGCCTCGGCAAAAGTACGGCGGATAACCTCCACGCTGACCAACGGACGCACAGCATCGTGGACGGCGACGATATCGTCTTCGGCAGAAGAACTGATGACATCTAGGCCGTTCTTCACGCTATGGAACCGCTCATCACCGCCCCTCACTATCCGCACGGAGATATCAAAGCCATGCTCCTCACATAGCCGATACCACATGTCCACATAGTCGGGGTGGAGCACCACGACGATGCCCAGACCAGGCATGGCCTCCACAAAGCGGCGTATGGTGCGCATAATCACAGGCTCGCCGCCCAGCAGCATAAACTGCTTGGGCAGATCCGAGCCCATGCGCAGTCCGCGCCCTCCGGCAACGAGGATAAGGAAATTACTCAACATTTCAATTCTTCAATCTTTCAATTCTTTAACTTTATACCAGCATTCCGTCTGCCACCTGCTGAGCGGTGTCATCGTCAGTTATAGCTGCAAGCAGAGCCAGTGCGAAGGGCAATGCTGACGACGGGCCGTTGCCTGTGATAATGTTGCCGTCGCGCTGCACACGGGTGGCAGTATAGGCTGCGCCCTGGAGTTTATCCTCAAAGCCGGGATAGCAGGTAGCCTTCCTGCCGTTGAGGACGCCCAGTTCGCCAAGCACAAAGGGGGCTGCGCAGATGGCTCCCACCAGCTTGCCGGCCTTGACGAAAGACAGCACGCCATCGCACACCACGGCAGAAGCACGCAGATTAGACGCGCCGGGCATTCCGCCAGGCAGCACAATCATATCGGCATCATCTATCTCATATTCATTATCGGCATCGGCCAGCACCTCAATGCCGTGGGCACCGTCCACATAGGGGTCCTCGGTTATTGACATGGTGGTCACCTCCACTCCGCCGCGGCGAAGCACATCTACTACGGTCAGGGCCTCGACTTCCTCAAAGCCTTCTGCCAGAAAAACAATTGCTTTTTTCATATTGTAAGCGGTTATTGGTTATCAATTAACGGTTATTAGTTATTGGTTAATGGTTATCGGTTAACGGTTAACGGTTAACGGTTATTGGTTAACGGTTATTGTTCATTGTCTCCACTGCCGCTGCAGTCTGATAATGAAGTCCAGCGGATTGGCCACTGTCCTGCGGCGGGTGTAGAGCGTCTGGTCACGGTTGACAAAGTCCTGCTCCTGTTGCCACATGTTGGCGTTAAACAGCTTCTGGTCAAACTGCTGCTTTAACTTGATATCCATCAGCAGCTCGCATATCAGTTCGTGCCAGCGCGGCTGGTAGTAGTGGCTCACCAGCCCCGCCCAGGTGCGCGAGGCATAGTCGTTGAGCGACTGCGGAGCCTCGCCCCACGTGGTGAGCAGTGTCTTGGCGTTGCGGCGGTAGTAGATGCTGTCGGCAGCATCGGTGCCGAAAGACGAAGCCTTGTCCACCCATCGCTGCAGCGAAAAATAGGGGTGGACGGTAAGCAGGCTGTCAAGCTGCGAGAGCAGCGTTTCCATCTTCAGTCCCACGGCGGCGGCCGCCTCTATGTCGCGGCGGTTATAGGCCGCAGCCAGGCTGTCGCGCAGCACTATGAAATGGTTGCTCAGATACTGGCGCCCCACATTCACTAGGTCGAAGGCCATGCTGTTGGTCACTCTCTTGTTGGTCTGCGCGGCCTGCGTCATCTTGCGCCAAGCATCGTAGAGCACCTTATTATTATAATGGTACGCAGGATTGGTGGTCCAGTTGCCGTGGCCCTTGAGCGAGGGACGCGCATTGGTCAGCGGTGCCTGTCCCAGGGCAGCGGAGCGAGTATATACGCTGTCAACCAGCAGTTGCCATGCCTCGCGGTTCTGGCCGATGGCCTTCCCTACCCTGCGGTCGGCCCAGCTGTCCACCCAAGCCTTGAGGGAGGGCAACTCCGACCACGCATTGTCGAGCACATACTCATACATCAGCGGATTGCAGTCCATGGCCTCCAGCGTGGAGCCGATGCCGCTGATGGAGCACCCGCCGTCAGCCAGGGCCGAAGCGATGCGCTGCCCCGTCTCAGCCATGTTGCCGGCCAGCATGGTGTTGCCGCCGAAGTTGCCGAGGTAGCACCATACAAAGGGCTGGCCATAGTAGGAGTCGGTCTTGCGCCACACTTCGGTGTTCTCCGCAAAATAGTCGAGCAGCAGCAGGCGCCCTCTGGGCACGGCGCTGAGGAATGCCTTGATGCGCGGCTGGGTCCAGTGGGCCTGGTCGATATAGAAAAGCCATGTCATCTGCACCCACAGGGCCTGAGGGTCATTGTCTGTCAGCGTGGAGTAGATGGTGCGGGCAGCCTCGGCCAGGAAATCGGGCTCCCACGACGGCGGGTCAACCTCGTTGAAGGGGTCAATGCCATAGACGTGGTCGGTGCCGTAGAGCATCGTCTGCTCCTCCATGAACATGGTCTGAATCCTGGCAAAGAGCGAGTCCATCGGGTCGAGAAAGAAGCTGCGGTAATCATCCCTGAATCCGCCCCATGAACTCATACGGCTTATCTTAGCCTCAGGGAAGAGGCGCTTCAGAGCCTCCGGCACATGGCCGGCAAAGGCCGGCAGCACCGGGCGCATACCCAGTTCGCGCTCACGCTCCACGATATTCTTTTGCAGCATCTCCTGATGCTCCAGCCAGGCCATGGGCAGCGGTCCCTGCCAGCGGTCGAGGTTTATCATGCGGTGCCACGGCAGATGGGCGGGACCGGTGAAATAGGAGCGCACCTCCTCGTCGGTAAGGCCAAGCCTGGTCCACACCCGATACCACACGCTCTCCTGCCCGGTGATGGCCAGCGGCAGGTTGATGCCGTTGAGGGCCATCCAATCGATGAAGCGCTCCCATTCCCGCCACTGCCACCACACCATGGTGTAGCCGAAGGTGCAATAGTTGAGGAAGAAGCGGTGTTCCACCAGCGCCCTGCGCCGCAGGGGCTTATCGACCGGCGGCAACGACTTGGGCATGGCAATCTTCTCGTCGGCGTCCCACGACACATTGACGTGGCAGCAGTATCTCAGATAATGGCCCAGCCCCATCGCCATGCTGTTGGCGGAATTGCCGCTGATGACTATCTTACCCTTGTCGCTGCGCAGCTCAAAGACATCGCCGTCGGCCTCTATCTGACGGAACTCGACATGGTCCGCCAGCGACTTGCCCATCAGTCGCACAGCCATACGCTGCACTCCCTCTATGGGCTCAGCAGCGCGCACGGCAAGAGCGGCAACAAGCAGCAATATCGTCAGCAAAGCACTGCGCATATCCCTAATTCCTAATTGCCGCTTCGCTCTCAGACTCTCTTTTGTCAGCCCGCACCGTGGCGCGACCACTGACAGAGTCTTCGCGATATCCTGCGGCATTCCTAATTTCTAATTCCTAATTTCTAATTCCCAACTCTCCCAGATACCGTGCAATAGTCTCCTTGAGACCCAGGTAGAGGGCGTCGCAGATGAGGGCATGGCCTATGCTCACCTCGTCGAGCCAGGGTATCTGCTCATGGAAATAGCGCAAATTCTCCAGGCTGAGGTCATGGCCGGCATTGAGGCCGAGTCCCACCTCCTGTGCCTTGCGTGCCGCAGCAATGAACGGTGCGATGGCAGCCTCGCGGTCGGCAGCATAGTCGGTGGCGTAGGGCTCGGTATAGAGCTCCACGCGGTCGCTGCCCACGGCCTTGGCTCCCTCCACCATGGCCACATCAGCAGCCACAAAGACTGAAGTGCGGATGCCGGCCTCGCGGAAGCGGCCGACTATGTCGGTAAGGAAAGCCTTGTTCTTCACGGTATCCCAACCGGCATTGGAGGTAATCTGGTCGGGGCTGTCGGGCACCAGGGTCACCTGGGCCGGCTGAACGTCAATCACCATCTGGCAGAAATCCTCAGAGGGATAGCCCTCGATATTAAACTCGGTGTGCAGCGCAGGCTTCAGCGCATAGACATCGCTGCGGCGTATGTGCCTCTCGTCGGGACGGGGGTGCACGGTGATGCCCTGTGCGCCATAGCGCTCGCAGTCAAGGGCCACCTTGAGCACATCGGGGTTGTTGCCACCGCGAGCATTGCGCAGAGTAGCCACCTTATTTATATTTACACTCAGTTTTGTCATCTTGATAATGGGTTTTATGGGTTAAATGCCGTTAGTTTTACTCTAATTGATTGCAAAAATACCAAATTAGCGCCATAAACTAAAAAGAAAGTGCTACTTTTGCTGAAAATTCATGCCAAACAGACACATCGTGAGCAGGCTTAACAAGACTTTTGCCATTTTCGGCAACAAATTCCAGGCTGAGAAATCCGCCTACATCAGAGAGGTGCTGCACAGCATTGCCGCCACAGGCAGCAGCATTGTGATTGAGCAGGACTTTGCCGACTTCCTACGCAGGCACGTTGATATCAGCGCCATATCGTTCACCCTGGCGCACCATGACGACATCAGCGCCGACTTTGCCGTAAGCATAGGCGGCGACGGCACATTCCTCAACACCGCACGCCTGGTGGGCGACCGCGACATGCCTATCATCGGCATCAACACCGGCCACCTCGGCTTCATCAGCGACATCCTGCCGCAGGACGCCAACAGCTTCTTCCGCGAACTGGCCAACGGCAACTACAGGGTTGAGGAGCGCTCGCTGCTGACGGTGGAGGCCGACGGCGACAGCATCGCATCATCACCCTTCGCCCTCAACGAGATAGCCATACTCAAGCACGACAACTCGTCGATGATAAGCATCAACACCTCGGTGGACGGCAGTTACCTGGCCACCTATCTGGCCGACGGACTGGTGATAAGCACGCCCACGGGCTCCACCGGCTACTCGCTGAGCGTAGGCGGCCCCATCATCTCGCCCGACTCCAAGACCATAGTGCTGTCGCCAATAGCGGCCCACAGCCTGGCGGTAAGGCCCATCATACTCAACGACAACGTCAAGATTGAGCTCCACGTGCAGAGCCGCAGCCACAACTTCATGCTCGCCATCGACGGACGAAGCGAGAGCCTCTACGAAGGCACTGCCCTCACCATACAGGCCGCCCCCTACAAGCTTAAGATAGTGAGACGCGCCGACCACTCCTTCTTCGACACACTGCGCAGCAAGCTCCTCTGGGGCGCCGACAAGAGATAGCCAAATGAAGTCAAAGTACACCACCAAACAGATAAGCCGACTGATCTGGCAAGAACTGAAGGCCAACAAGCTGCAAGCCACCAACAATACCGTTGCCGGCCTGCTGATTGTGGGACTGGAGTTCCTGTTTGTGTGGCTCACCAAGCAGACCATCGACATCGCCACGGGGTCGAGCAATATCTTCTCCTTCCGCACCGCCATCATACTGATTGTCTGCACCCTGCTGGCGCAGCTCCTGCTGGGCGCCTATCGCAGCTGGGTCAACGCCATGCTCAGCGTCAAGGCCTCCAACAAGATGCAGATGGACATCTTCAGCCAGAGCCTCACCGCCCCGTGGAGAAAACTTATGGAGTTCCATAGCGGCGACATCATCAACCGCATCGAGAAGGACGTAAACGTGATCGTGTCGCTCGTAACCGACACTCTGCCATCCTTCATCATAGTCTGCGCACAGTTTATCGGAGCATTCATCTTCCTCTACCTGATGGACCAGACGCTCGCCCTCTTCGTGGTCATCATCATACCGTTCTTCCTCCTCATAGGCAAGCTCTACATCAAGACCATGCGCCGCATCTCGCGACAGGTAAGGAAGACCGACAGCCTCCTGCAGGCACAATACCAGGAGGGCATCACCAACCGGGTGGTAATCAAGACCATACCCGGAGGCACCCGGGAAATCAAGCACCGGGTAGCCGCCACCCAGCAAAAGCTCGTCGACCTCGTCCACCTCCGCGCACGCTACTCCGTCACCTCCAACCTGGTGATGAACCTGGGATTCTCCACCGCCTACCTGTTCACATTCATCTGGGGCACATACCATCTGGCACAGGGCCTCATCACCTACGGCGCCCTCATCGCCTTCGTGCAGCTCGTGGCGCAGATCCAGCGGCCCGCAAGAAGCCTGGTGAAATTCATACCCGACATCATCAACACCCTCACATCCAGCGAGCGAATACTGGAGATAAAAACCAGCGGCGGCTCACCCGCCGAGCCCGCCACCGGCAAAGCCCCAGACCTCAAGCCCCAGGCCGCTAACATCTCCATCTCCTTCCGCAACGTCACATTCTCCTACCGGCCTGACGGACGGAAAATCCTCGACCACTTCTCCTACGACTTCCCCGCCGGCAGCCGCACCGCCATCATGGGCCCAACAGGCCAGGGCAAGACAACGCTCATCCGACTGATCCTCGGCCTCATAGAGCCCACAGAAGGTACGGTGGAAATATCCAACAAAAGGCCCACATCCTTCGCCTACGTGCCACAGGGCAACACCCTCTTCAGCGGCACCATACGCGACAACCTGCTGCTGGCCAACCCGCAGGCCACCGACACGCAGCTGAAGGAAGCCCTGCGCATGGCCAAGGCCGACTTCGTTTCACGGTTCAAGGACGGACTCTCATCGCAATGCGGCGAGCATGGAGTAGAACTCAGCGAAGGACAGGCCCAGCGCCTGTGCATAGCACGCGCACTGCTGGTGGATGCCCCCGTGCTGCTGCTCGACGAGGCCACATCGGCACTCGATGCCGACACCGAGGCCACAGTGCTGCACAACATCTGCACCACCCTCACCCACCGCACCATCATCTGCGTCACCCACCGCGAGAAAGCACTCGAATACTGTCCGCGCGTACTGCGCCTGTCATAAACCACCGACAGCCGTCCAGCGCGACTCACATCACACCACGCAGCAGCCACACAGCACAAGGCAAAAACCTTGCGGTGTAAAGAAAATACCACACGGTGCAAAGCGAATAACACGCGGAGTAAGACAAAAACCTTGCGGAATAAGGCAAAAACCACGCGGCAAAAAGAAAATAACACCAGCGGGCTTGCAATTAACGTTGCAAGCCCGCTGCCTTTTTCCATATCCCCAGGCCGCAACAGCAAACCGCGCCACAGCACAATCAATCTGCACACATTCAATTTCAATTCGTGCACTTTCAGATTCAATCCGCGCACTTTCAGTTTCAATCCCCAAACTAACAGATTCAATCTGCGTTCTAACAAATTCTATCTGCGCGGCCGCAAAATCTAACTGCGTGATTATGAAATCTAAATGCGAGCTCACGTCATTTTCTTAGTTAAGAAAAGATGTTTTCTTAGTTAAGAAAAGACGTTTTCTTAGCTAGGAAAAGAAGTTTTCTTAGCTAAGAAAATGAAACTTCAACGCGATAAGATTCCACTAGTTCGGCTTTTGATACCGTTTCTGCAGACCTAGATTACGCGCCCTCGGACTAAGATTTCATTTTCCCTGCACTGTATCCCACAATATCTGCCTTACAGTTCATACGACCTGCATCTGCTCTCGCCAGCACAGCCTCTGCTATTACTAATTCAGCCCTTGCTATCGCCCACCCAGACCTTCGCCCCAGCACAACAGTTTTGGTCCGGGCGCTGCAACGGCTCTCTGACACACACGTACCATATATAATAATTGTCTCACAACTATATTTTGCGTATTTTCTTTTTCTATCGGCAGATATTCCTTGGCTGATAAAATAAACAATAGAAAAGTCAGTGTGTTTAAGAAATAATGACCAATTTTGCAGTTGATTTAGGAAAAAAACAGGCGATAATTAACCTTTATAAAACAAAACAAGCATGAAAAAGTACCTTTTCACCATTGCATCGGCAGTACTCCTTTTCTGCGGATGCAGCAGTGACAGCGGAATTGATGACGTTAACCCCACACCGGCACCTGTGCCCGCAACAACCCCCGAAACCAGCATTCAGGTGGGCATAAGCAAGTCTGGCGCTTTCAGCCAACAGCTCGTTGCAACTCAGTGTGACACCGAGACAGGTTATTTCTTTATCAGGATTGACAACCGCATCCCCGGAACAGAGCACCTGGGCAACACTTTCAACTCAAGTCTCTATTTCCCCAAGAACTATACCACCAACCCCTGCTCCAAGACTGATTACAACAAGGGTGTCATATCCCTTGACGAGAATCTCGGCTACAAGAAGGGTGCCGGCGTTTACCTCTACATCTTCAGCACCGACGGCAGCGCTACCTCCAGAGCTATCGTTGAGCAGCCTAGCCTTCAGGACCTGATTGACGGCCAGACCTACGAGAACAGCAAGGTTAGCTGGTCTACCAACAAGCGCTCACGCTATTATATCGGCAACAAGCTCGACCTCACCCAGCTCGACACCGACACCCTCAAGATTATATGGTATGTCGTAAAGAAGCAGACCGACGGCTGGCACATCGACGGTGTCCTCACCGGCCAGTCCACCAAGGACGTTAACGATATCCCCGGCTTGGACATTACCGAGGATGACGCTATGGAGAACGACACCTATGTTGAGCCCGATCCCGACAATGAGGACAGCCTCATCGTTGTGCCTGACGTGCCCGAGTTCAATCCCGGCGAGGTTGAGGTGGACATCCACCAGCAGACCCACGACTCTTGGGACGAGATCAAGACTGCCATCCACATCCGCGACACCGTGGACGTAACCGTCAGGATCCCCGTCGGCAATGAGTATCTGGCTGAGCAGGATGACTTCCGCATCCGCGTATGGACCGCCTACTACACCATCGAGAACGAGACCTATCCCGTCACCATCACCGCCATCCACGAGACTGACGAGCTGATCATCAACGTGACCGGCGTTACTGCCGAGCTGCTCCGCAAGGCTAACGAGGAGACCGACGGCGACGGCATCACCGTAGAGGTTTGCAGCTACTACAAGAACGTAGACCATGCCCAGGCATGGGAGTGGATAAAGGGCTCAACCGTAAGCACCTACGAGAAGACAAACATAAGAGGACAGATAACCTCAGCATTCTTCACCAAGGACGATGATCCGCTGAGCAAGATTATCATCTCCTACACCAAGGACGACTACGACGCAGAGTATCCCCCTGTGGAATAATCCTTGGCAGAACTGATTAACACCGGCGGGCTTGCGACCATCCAGTCGCAAGCCCGCCCTCATTTTTTTATCGACGCAAATCTAAATGTCACGGTGGGAATTGATAGAACCCACCTAAACATTCGCATTGCCCAGAATCAGGTCGTGAGATTGCCCGGAAGTGAAATGCAAAATGGCTTGATTTGCTATTTAGGAATAACAATTTTTGAATATGACGACGATTTTCTGTATAAATATTCTGTTTGCGCTTTTTTTACGACAAATTTTTCCTGTTTTCATAAAAAATAATTATTTTTGCACATCAACCAGACAAAAAATACAAACGAACAACAACTATAAACCCAAACTGCTATGAAGAAGTACCTATTGTTTTTTGCATCGGCAATGATGATGCTTGCCGCGTGCAACAGCGACAGCGTATTTGACGAGCCCACACCGTCACCCGCGCCAGCAATCACTACCCCCCAAACAGCCGTTAAGGCTGGATTTGCCAAGAGCACCGGAGCAGGGAGCATCCTCTTCGACGAAACTCCCGTGGCAGCAGAGCCTACCGCAACCATCAAGACCAAGTTCTCGGTACGTATCGACAATCGTATCCCCCGCAAGGAAGCAAGCGGCAAAGACTACAACATCAAGGATTACTATACCGTATGCGTTCCGACTGGCCCATTCAACAATAACAAGAGCAACAGAGCCAACTTTGCCTATGGTCGCCTCTATGATAATGGCGACTACAAGACCCCGGCTCCCGGCTTCACCACCAATGTAACTCATTATCTCTATGATCCCACCGGAGAGGATATCGAGGGACTCTTTGCCGAGACTCCTGACTTCAAGGCATGCCTCGAGGCTGACACCCGCTTCAAAGATATAGATTGGGACAACGTAAAAATTATATGGTATGTAGTGAAGCGCCAGAAGGAAGTTGACCTCGGTACCGCTGACTATTGGCACGTGGACGGTCTCGTTACCTTCCCGGACGTTGACGACATTGACGACGTGCCTGACAGCGAGCCCGATGATATCGACTACTTCAACGACGATCCCGACTGGAAGGACGGCGAAGTGGAGGTTGACATCCACCAGCAGGAGCACCTCAACTGGAACGAGATTAAGACCTCTATCCACATCCGCGAGGCAGTGGACGTAACGGTAGAGATACCCATCGGCGATCAGTACCTGGCTGAGGCTGACGACTTCCGCATCCGCGTCTGGACCGCCTACTACACTATCGACAACACCGAATATCCTGTTACCATCACCACTAAGCACTTCGTTAACAAGATTGTCATCAAGGTGACGGGCATAACCCAGGAGCTCATCGACAAGGCTAAGACTCAGAGCGACGGCGACGGCATCACAGTGGAGGTGAACAGCTACTACGAGAACATCACCCATGAACTGGCTTGGGAAAAGCTCAAAAAGGCTACCGTGACTACCGACGCGAAGACCAACATACGCGGTCAGATAACTTCGGCATTCTTCACGGAGAACGATTCGCCCACCGACCAGAAGGTAATTATCTCCTACACGAAGGCTGACTACGACCACGACTATCCGCCAACAGAATAGCCTTTGGCTGAACTGACTGACTGACACCGGCGGGCTTGCGACCATCCAATCGCAAGCCCGCTCTCTTTTTCCCCGCAAAAAAAAGGCCGGCCTCACAGATTATAACCCCTATTTTGGGGCAGGTTGAGAAAAAAGTATTACTTTTGCAGACTGTAAGCAAAATACCACACAAGACTATGGCACTTATCGACAACATACCTGCGCTGCTGGAAGAAGTAAAGCAGCTGAAGGCCTCCTCCTCCGCCGAGTTGGAGGAACTGCGCATCAAATACCTCAGCAAGAAGGGCCTCATCCCCCAGCTGATGGGCGAGTTTCGCGAGGTTGCCGCCGAACGCAAGAGAGAGCTCGGCGTGGCTATCAACAATCTCAAGACCGCTGCGCAAGACCATATCAACGCCCTGCGCGACAAACTCAATGAACAGCAGAGCGCCGAGGAGATGCCCGACCTCACCCGCACAGCCTACCCCACTCCGCTGGGCACACGCCACCCCATCTCCATCGTACGCGACGAGATTATCGACATCTTCTCTCGACTGGGCTTCTGCCTGGCCGACGGCCCTGAGGTGGAGGACGACTGGCACGTGTTCGGCTCCATGAACTTCCCCGATGACCATCCGGCACGCGACATGCAGGACACCTTCTTCATCGAGGCTCACCCCGACGTGATACTGCGCACCCACACCAGCTCCGTGCAGAGCCGTGTGATGGAGAAGCAGCAACCGCCCATCCGCGTCATCTGCCCGGGCCGCGTATATCGCAACGAGACCATCAGCGCCCGCGCACACTGCTTCTTCCATCAGATCGAGGGCCTCTATGTGGACGAGAACGTCAGCTTCACCGACCTCAAGCAGGTGCTGCTGCTCTTTGCACAGGAGATGTTCGGCAAGGACACCAAGATCCGCCTGCGCCCATCCTACTTCCCCTTCACCGAGCCATCAGCCGAGATGGACATCAGCTGCAACATCTGCGGCGGCAAGGGATGCTCCTTCTGCAAGCAGACCGGATGGGTGGAAATCCTCGGTTGCGGCATGGTTGACCCCGCCGTACTGGAAGCCAACGGCATCGACTCCACACGCTATAAGGGCTACGCCTTCGGCCTCGGCGTGGAGCGTATCACTAACCTTAAGTATCAGGTTAAGGACCTCCGCCTCTTCTCCGAGAACGACAAGCGCTTCCTCGAGGAATTCCAGAGCGCCAACTAAGCAGCCGCGCCCATACATAAGAAGCAATACCATACCAAAAGGGCAGCCATGTTGATGGCTGCCCTCTTGGTTATTCTTCCCTGCTATGGCGCGCGGTTAAACCGCACGGAGATGTCACAGTTCCTTGATCCTGAGATTGCGGAAGAGGATGCCGGTGCCATGCCCAAGCAATCCGATATGTCCCTTTTCATTAAACAGACCGGGATGCGACTGATGGTCAATGGTATATGGATTGCGCTGACTGCCCTCCGGTGCGACATTGTGGCCCTGGCAGGCAGCACGGAGGTCAGCACGCAGAATCTCCTCGCCGTTAAGCACGACAATGACACTGTCGCCAACCACGCGTATCTCCTCCTCGCTCCATTGGCCCAGCGGCCTGTGCTTCGCGCGCTTGGCAGCCACCAGTCCGTAAGCCGAGCCATGGACCTGGTAATCCGCCAATCCCTGATAGACGGGCGCATCATGGTCCAGGATCTGTACCTCACACATTCCGTAATAGGCAGCATCCTTGCCCATGGGCGTACGGATGCCTATACCATTGTTTACTCCTGCCTCAGTGAAACAGAAATCAAAGCGAAAGACAAAGTCGCGATACTCGCGACGTGTGTAGAGATTATGGTCGTCACCATACTCTGCCGTGACCTTAATAGCACCGTCCACGGGAATATAGTTGCGCATATCGCCCGTCCATTGGGCAAGGTCGCGGCCATTAAACAACAAATGGAATCCCTCACGCTTCTCCTGGCGGCTAAGCGTGTTTGGCCTGCGGGCATCAGCAGCAGCAATGCCTAGGCATAGCAACAAGAGAAGAACAAGACGCCTCATTGCCCAATCCTATACCTCAGCACCATCCTCGCCGAGGAAGACATAACTGTAGTTGCGCCCCTTGATGGAAGGATACTGGCTGCGCGGATCAATGTCCTGGCGGTTCTGCAGATGCTCCACCACTCGGTTGTAGGCATCCTGCGGACTGTTGGCCTTTAGCTTTACACGGAAAGGTGTATCTACATACACATAGCGTCCACGCGCCTCGGAATACAGCACGCGTTTAAAATTGAGAGTTGTATCATACCATCCCACCTTTTCCTCCTGCAAGACCCCGAGTTTGTCAGCCTTCTTAGCGCCGTCAGAATCCTGATCCTTGCGCTTGGCATTAGCCTTAAACTCCTCCAAAGTCTCTACATTGGTCTTTATAAGTATGAAATACTGACGCTGCGATACACGGAAGCGCTTGGGATGAATATTCTTAGAGTTGATGAAGTCATAGATATCTTCTATCAAACCTTCTTCAAAAAGATTCTCTGGCACACCAAAATCCTTGAGCCTGTCAATGAGTTCATCAAATGAAGATACCACGGCCTCGCCATCGTAATATCTCGCGTAAACATTCATAACGAATTAAAAATGAAAGGAGAAAACAAAAACAATATCCAAAAAAATAAGCAAAAAAATAAGAGCGGAAAACGAGACTCGAACTCGCGACCCCAACCTTGGCAAGGTTGTGCTCTACCAACTGAGCTATTTCCGCAATTTTCTCCAGAAAGCCCGCCGTGTTCGCAAATCTTGCCAAGGTTGTCACCCATCTCCAATTTCATGGGGCAAGGTTGTGCTCTACCAACTGAGCTATTTCTGCAATTAATAGTTTCTAATGAATTCTTTGCTGCCCAAAAAGGCAAACAAACATTCTTCTGTAGTGAAGAGGAGGAGACTCGAACTCCCACGTCACAATTGACACTACCCCCTCAAAGTAGCGCGTCTACCAATTCCGCCACCTCTCCATTACAAGTCTTTTTGATGCCTTATGGTGCCCAGAACAGGAGTCGAACCTGCACGCCTCGCGGCACTCGCACCTGAAACGAGCGCGTCTACCATTCCGCCACCTGGGCATCGAAAAGAGCGGAAAACGAGACTCGAACTCGCGACCCCAACCTTGGCAAGGTTGTGCTCTACCAACTGAGCTATTTCCGCAGCATCAACATGTCAGCTTTCGCTGTCTCAAAAAGGCCACTATTGCGGCCTTCATTTAAGTACGTTTCGCCAAACGCGATGCAAAAGTAGCACTTTTTTCAATACTGACAAACAAAAACAATGTTTTTTTTATTAGTGTCCGCCAAAATAACTAAAAAGACATACTAATCCATTCTACTTTCGTAGTCCTCGTATGCAAAACGCCTGAGTATTTGCAGCGTGCCATCTGCGCCAAGAAGTGCGAGCGAGGGATGGTGCACGCCGTTAAACATATTGGTCTTTACCGTAGTGTAATGAATCATGTCCTCAAAGATGATTTCATCACCCACCTTCAAGGGGTGAGAAAAACGCCAATAGCCCATGTAGTCTCCGCTCAGGCAGCTGTTGCCTCCCAGGCGATAGACGCACTCCTCATATACCCGCGAATCACTGTCGACCATCTCCAGAGTCTCTGCTCCGCGCACCTCCGGATGGTAAGGCATCTCAAGGCAGTCGGGCATGTGGCAGGTGAAGCTGACATTGAGAATGGCTGTCTTGATGCCGCTGTTTTCCACCACGTCAACCACCCTGGCAAGCAGGTAGCCTGTCTGCCAGAGGAATGCCGAACCAGGCTCCATGATAATGCGCAGATTGGGGTGCATCTGGTGGAGGCGGTCAATGCAGCGCATCAGCACCTCCACATGGTAGCCCTTACGTGTCATCAAATGACCGCCACCCATATTGAGCCACCTTACCTTATTTAATAAATGGCCGAATTTCTCCTCCACATTCACTAGCACATTCTCCAGCGAAGTGGCATCATTCTCACAGAGGCAATGGAAGTGCAGCCCCTCCACGCCGTCAGGCAAGTCGGGCAGCTCATCGCTCATCACCCCAAATCGGCTGCCGGGAGCACAGGGGTTGTAGAGGTCGGTCTCTATCTCCGAGTAGCCGGGGTTGATGCGCAATCCCACAGAGATCCTGTGGCCGTCGGTCATAGCCTCAAACTCGCGGACCATCGGCATGAAGCGACGCATCTGCGACAGCGAGTTAAAGGTGATATGCCCCGAACAGCGCAATATCTCACCAAAGGTACTCTCTTCATAAGCAGGCGAATAGGTATGGGTCAACCCGCCAAACTGCTCAGCAGAAAGACGTGCCTCATAGGGCGAGCTGGCCGTAGTATGATCCACATACTCGCGTATTATCGGAAATATGCGCCAGTTGGCAAAGGCCTTGAGGGCCAGAATTATCTCAACTCCGGCCCTCTCGGCTATGTCATGGATAAACTGCAGATTCGCCCG
>CADAZW010000030.1 GCA_902792555.1 uncultured Bacteroidales bacterium
GAAGCGGCAAGTTTGAAATTTAGGCCATGTTCGGAAGTCTTGCAACTTTGCGACTCTGCAACTAACAAACAAGTTAACTAAAACGAAAAAAGAAACTTCCGTTTTTCAATTCTTCAATTTTTCAATTATTTCCATACGATGCTTAGAAAAACGCTGATAATTGCCCTGATGACTATGCCGTTCGGCCACTTCGCGAAGGCACAGGTTGAGTTTCCATATCCGCATATTCCCGACAGCATAGCGGTAAACTATGACCGTTTGTCGTGGATGCTCAACAACTTCTGGAATAACTTTAACTTCAGAAACGAAAGCGCTAATAACCTGAAGGTTGGAGAACAGGGATTGGTTGACTACATCAACCTGATGGGCAATGCCGACAGCATCCAGGCAGCAACGTCTGCAAGTATTTTTGCCAACAGGCTGATGACTGTTCCCCGCTCCTCCATCATGCGAAAGGTATTCAAGAACCTGGCAGAGCATTATCTGGACAACCCCTATTCGCCAATGCGCAACGACCGCACCTACGCCACCCTGATAGAGGCCGTAGCTGCGATGCCTGACTCCACAATCTCATCAACGGAGCGCATAAAGCTGCTGGACAAGAGCCGGCTGCTGCGCCTCAACCTGCCAGGCAACAAGGCAAGCAACTTTACCCTCACGACTCCTGACGGCAGAGAAAAAAGCCTACAGGAGATTAATGCCGACTTGCTGCTGCTCTACTTCTACGACCCCGACTGCGAGCAATGCAAGGAGACGCAGAGGCACATGGAGCAGAGCGGGATATTAAAGGATAAAAGACTCCAGATCCTGCGCGTCAACCCAACAGACTACGACCTGGCAGGACGGCTGCTCTATTGGTTTGACAGGATGCCCAGCCTCTATCTGCTCGACAAAGACAAACGGGTGATACTGAAGGACGCCACAATTGAAGAAACGGAAGAAAAACTGCGCGAAATCCTAAAATAGCACACCGACTTTTTTTGTGCACAAAAGGTGGGGGAAGGGTGCAATAATTACTTCTTGCTGCGCACTTGCTTTTTGCATGTTAGTTTTGAGGGAAACTATTTCAATGTTTCACCTATCCTTCTGATTTGTTGTTTCTTAACAACGCGAGCATTTGTTAAAAATTGCAAAAACAATGTTAAGGAGAGAATAAATTGCACATTTAGATATAGGTGCGCAGAATTTTGTCTTAATTTTGCGAAAAGAAAAAGAACGCGCAATGCCAACAACAGCAGACAATCGCACAGATGATAGCCGCCTCGCAGAGGAGAGGCATCACTACGAGCTAGGCAACGAATGTTACCGGCGGGGTGACTGGAAGGCTGCCATCCAACATTACATGGAGGCTTGCGAGCGCAATAGCCAGAGTCCTGCACGCGAGAAACTGGACATGGTATATCGCATTCTTAATTTCTACAACAAAGACATCTACGGCCAATAAGCGGCAAAGTGATTTACGATTTAACAAATTACAATTTACAATTTGTGTAACCATAAGCGTCAACGGAAAAACAACACTATATAGAATATGAGCAAGATAAGAGGAGCCGTCACAGTAGATACCGAGCGGTGTAAGGGCTGCAGCCTTTGCATTGAGGCTTGTCCGCTCAACCTGCTGAGTCTGGCTGACAAGAAAGTAAATCATAAGGGCTATCCCTATGTGGAGCAAAAAGACTGGGAGAGTTGCACGGGGTGCACGTCCTGCGCAATAGTCTGCCCCGACGGCTGCATCAGCGTGTATAGAGTTAAGAGCTAAGACTTCACATGAAATTATAAAATAGATGAACGACGAATATGTACTAATGAAGGGTAACGAGGCTATTGCCCATGCCGCCATACGCTGTGGCTGCGACGGCTACTTCGGCTACCCCATCACCCCGCAGTCGGAAGTGCTTGAGACACTGTCGCTGCTTAAGCCATGGGAGACCACCGGCATGGTGGTATTGCAAGCTGAGAGCGAAGTGGCAGCAATCAACATGCTCTACGGCGGCGGCGGTAGCGGCAAACGTGTGATGACCTCATCATCAAGCCCCGGTGTGGCATTGATGCAGGAAGGGTTCAGCTATATGGCTGCCTGCGAGATACCTGCCCTGATAGTCAATGTGCAGAGGGGCGGTCCCGGCCTGGGCACCATACAGCCGGGGCAGTGTGACTATTACCAGGCCACGATAGGCGGCGGCAACGGCGACTACAACGTAATTGTGCTGGCGCCCAACTCCGTGCAGGAGATGGCCGACTTCGTTGACGAGGCTTTCAAGCTGGCCTTCAGGTACAGGATGCCGGCAATGATACTCTCCGACGGCGTTATCGGCCAGATGATGGAGCGCGTGAAGCTGCCTGAGCAGAAGCCGCGCCGCACCGAGGAGGAAATCTACGCCGAATGCCCCTGGGCCACCAACGGCATCAACCTCAAGAACCGTAAGCCAAATTTCCACAGCTCGCTTGAGTCAGATCCGCTGCTGATGGACAAGCGCAACGAGGCATTGCAAGCCAAGTATGCCAAGGTTAAGGAGTGTGAGACACGTGCCGAGAGCGTAAGCTGCGAAGATGCCGAGTATCTGCTGGTAGGCTTTGGCAGTATGTCGCGCATTGCAGAAGAGGCCATGCACCTCCTGAGAAACGAGGGATATAAGGTAGGCCTTTTCCGCCCCATCACCCTATGGCCGTTCCCAGAGAGAGAACTGCGCGAAGCCGCCAAGAATGCCAAAGGCATAATGGTATGCGAGATGAACGCCGGCCAGATGATTAACGACGTGCGCCTTGCCGTCAGCTGCCAGATTCCCTGCGACCACTACGGACGCATGGGCGGCATAGTGCCCGACCCCGTTGAGGTGGTGGAGGCTATGAAGCAAACGACGCTGAAAAGATAAGAACCGAGAATGAATCAACGACCGCGATACCTCAAGCTGCGCAATGTGCTCAACATTGTATTTATGCTGCTGGCTGTAGCTACAGTGCTGGTGTTCTTCTTCTATAAGGAGGACAACAGGCAATTTGTGATCTTCACCATAGGAAGCATAGCAGTGATGGTTAAGCTGGCCGAAGTAATGATACGAATCACCTATAGAAACAGGTAAAGAACAGAGAACGATATGACCAAAGAGGAAATCATAAGACCCGAAAACCTAGTCTGCGGCAAACCGACGCTGATGAACGATGCACCTATGCACTACTGTCCGGGCTGCTCGCACGGCGTAGTACATAAGATTATTGCCGAAGTGATAGAGGAGATGCAGATGGAGGAAAAGACGGTCGGCATATGCCCCGTGGGGTGCGCCGTGTTTGCCTACCGCTATCTCGACGTCGACTGGCAAGAGGCTGCCCACGGCCGTGCTCCAGCCGTAGCCACAGCCATTAAGCGCCTGTGGCCCGACCGCCTGGTGTTTACCTACCAGGGCGACGGCGACCTGGCCTGCATCGGAGCCTGCGAAACCATCCACGCCCTCAACCGCGGAGAGAAAATCACCGTCATCTTTATCAACAATGCCATCTACGGCATGACCGGCGGCCAGATGGCACCGACCACCCTTGTAGGCATGAAGACCGCCACCTGTCCCTATGGGCGCGATGTCAACCTTCACGGCTATCCACTCAACATGACCGACCTGGCCGTGAACCTTGAAGGAACAGCCTATGTAACAAGGCAGAGCGTGCATACCGTGGCTGCCATCCGCAAGGCCAAGCGAGCCATTCGCAAGGCTTTCGAGAACAGCATAAACGGCATCGGCTCCAACATGGTGGAAATAGTGTCCACCTGTTCTGCCGGATGGAAAACCAGCCCCGTGAAAGCCAACAAGTGGATGGAAGAAAACATGTTCAAGTATTACCACCTGGGAGACCTGAAGGACGTAGGAAAATTGAAGGATTGAAAAATTGAAAAAGCCCCCGACCCCCTAAAAGTGAGGAGGAAAAAAAAATATAGGAACTATAGGTACTATAGAAACTATAGGAACTATAGGAAAACAAAAACATCAATCCTTCCGTTTTATAGTTAGAATTAAAGATACAGATATGAAAGAAGAAATAATAATGTCAGGATTTGGCGGCCAGGGTGTGCTATCGATGGGGAAGCTGCTGGCCTACGCCGCCATGATGGAAGGCAAGGAAGTCTCTTGGCTGCCAGCCTATGGCCCCGAGCAGAGGGGCGGCACAGCCAACTGCACAGTGATAGTCAGCGACAGGAAAGTGCCCTCGCCTATAGTGAGCCACTATTCGATAGCGGTGCTCCTCAACCAGCCATCCATCGAGAAATTCTTGCCCACCGTAAAGCCCGGCGGCATATTGATATATGACAACAGCAGCGTGATTGAGCCACCCAAGCGCGACGACATCAACATATACAGCATCGACGCCATGGAGGCTGCTGCCGCAATGAAGAATATCAAGACTTTCAACATGATAATCCTAGGCGGACTGATCAAGGCAAAGCCCATCGTTTCGGTGGAACACATAAAGAAAGCCCTTTACAAAACACTGCCTGAGCGCCACCACAAACTAATTCCCATGAACGAGGAAGCCCTGTTGAAAGGTATGCAAATTCTTAAGCAGGAATAAGGCAAAAGATAGAAAACAGCACAGAAAAGACGTTATATCGAAAAGTAATTGCTACCTTTGTAGCAGTTACTTTTTGTCTTTATAAAAAAAGCGTAGCAAAACACAGAGTTCATGAAAAACATTATTATTCTGCTCGCTGCCCTGATAGGCGGCACTACAGTGATACAGGCACAGATGAATACCGACAATTCATATCTGCGCGAAAACTACCGAAACTCCAAGACCGCTCAGAAGGCTGCAGCGCGTAAGGCCGCCCGAAAAGCCAGGAAAGAAAGCGAAAAGGAGAAGAAAGAAACAAAGGAGAAGAAGGAAACAAAGGAGAAAACCTACTATGTCAAGGCAAAGGATGGCAGCGTTACGACCAAGGAAAAGGCTGCCGACATAGCCGCAACTATAGACACCCCCTATCTGGCTGGTGCTGTGCCCACCACCACGGAAGGTATAGTCTGCTTTGAGCGCAGCTTCAGCAGCTCCGGCAATACTGACAAAAATGTCTTTGACATAGCAAAAGAAGTAGCAAAGGAAATCATCGACAGCCCACAGAGCGCACATGAGATCTCGCGTATCATGCAGGAAAGCGCCGACACCTTGGTTGCCACTATCTGCGAGCCTGTCTTCTTTAAGAAAACCAAGTGGGAGACTGACTCGGCGCTGATACGATATCAATACTTCGTCACCGGCAAGGACAACGCGGCAACGGTAAGGATATGGCTCATTTCCTACAGCTACGAAGAAATAGGCTTTGGCTACAAGGCGGAGCAATGGATTACCGACAAATATGCCCTCACCAAAGACAAGAAGGCCCTGCGCAAAGGCAGCGGCAAATTCCGCAAGAAGACTGTTGACTACGCCAACGAAATCTTTGCACGAATTGAGGAACGGATAAAGAAATAGAAAAAAGAAAAGCAAAAAACATCATAAAAAATGAAACTCAGGAAATTTTTCTCTATCATGGCGGCCCTCATGATTTATGGAACCGCCACAGCTCAGACCTATCAATCCACAACAGATGTCATCTATGGCCAGCGCTGCTTCGTTGAGGTAGGCGGCAAGCACTATGACACTGGCGACAAGAATGGCACAGGCTCCTTCTACTGGCCTTCACGCAGCGATGCACAGGTATGCTACTATCTGCATGTGCCCGACGGCTATATCAGCATGAGCGCTTTCGTCAGCACCAAGACATCCGCTCCTCTACGACTCAGAGTAACCGACCCCGACAACAACAGTATGATTGTGGAAAACGAGATGACCACATCGGGCGGTTCCTCAAATGCTGAACTGCAACTGATCAAGGACGTTAAATTTCCTGCCGACAAGTGGTATCGATTTGAATTTACCAGCAGCAAGCCCTCAAGCATCAACGCCATAATAAAGCTTGAGTTCAAGCGCGAGTCACCCAACGAGATTGTTACATCAAATCGATTTATGGCAGCCTCCACCCACCTTTGGGCTCGCTATCCGACCGACCCGATGGGGCCTGTAGGCGATAGTTTCGACTGGTCGTATCAGGAAGTCAGATATCCCTCTCAATACCTGCGCGTAGCCACATACCTGGAGACCATGGGAGTGATGGGCGGCTATATGGGCATACAGTATGACGGCCCCTTCAATGGCGACAAGAACTACAAGGTCATCTTCTCCATGTGGGACCAAGGCGACGTTGACACCGACCCCAACCTGCCCGAATACCTGCGTTCCGGCAATATGGATAGCGACCCGAAAATCAGTATCAAACGCTTCGGCGGTGAAAAGACCGGTATTCAGGCAATGTACACCGAGGGCAAATGGTGGGAACCCGACAAATGGGTACAGTTCCTGTTCAACACACGCCCCGAGCAGACCACTGTCACAGAGAAAGATAGCAACGGCAATGACTCCACCTTTACCTTTGAAAACTCTATCGTTACCGCATGGTATAAGATGGAGGACGATCCCGACTGGACCTACATGGCTACCCACCGCGTAGCAGGAAGACCCTACCTGTTCTCACAATTCTACTCTTTCCTTGAAAACTACGGCGATTGCGGCGAGATATACACCCGTGGATACTGGCGCAAAGGATTTATGCGCTCAGCGGCAAGTGGCAAGTGGTACAGTGTGTCGGGCTACACCTTTACCAACAACGACGGCGGTTCGTCACGCACCTCTCGCCATGACTACGGTCGCGGTGCTACGGAGGCCTTTACCAATGCGTTCTATATGGAGCACGGAGGCTTCACCTCCACCGTCAATGACTCTGCACAGTATGTTGGCGCACCCCTCGATCAGTCGTGCGTAGATACCATCGATATCGACTCCAAGATTGCGCGCGTCAACCAAGCAATCAAGAAGGATGCCGCACGACAGGCAGACCAGCGGCTTAAGTCCACCGGCGAAACCTACGACCTCACCACATGGGAGCTTATCGGATTCTCCGACCAGGAAGAGAACGACGGCGCCAACGGCTTTGCCAAGCAGGCCATAGATGGTGATCCTAAATCCTACTGGCGAAACAAGTGGCGCAACGGAGGCATGATGTATCCCCACTGGATTGCCCTCAAGGCTCCCTCGCGCACAACGATAAGCGAGGTGGGAGTATATACCGACAAGAAGTCTTACCTCTACTGGCCGGCCAAAGTGGTTGTCTACACCTCTGAAGATGGCAACGAATGGACCTTGGCCAGCGACACAGCAGAGTTTGCCCGCGCTGCAGAGAGCACAGCCCAGCTCTCCTCGCGCATCTCTTCGCAGTATTTCAAGATAGAGTTCACCGAGGGCTTCGGCGCCATGATGAACATCAATGAGCTCACCCTGTCAGCCGACATCAGCTCCAGGAAAATCTATGAGTACACCAAGCAGCTGCTGGACAACGCCAACTGCTTCAACTCCTATCCTGTCAAGGATTTGATAAACCTGCGCAAAGCCTACAATGACGGCAACGGCGACCTTGACGAGATAGCCGACGCCATAAACGAGCTTAACCAGACAAGCACCCCGCTGAAATACGGCCATATCACTGGCAAATACTACATCAACTCGCTGCACCGCTACCAGCTCAGCAGCCATAATGGCTACGGCAAGCTCTACGCCACGGCTGACGGCACCCTAAGCGTAGGACAGGCAACCATCAGCGGCACACTCGACAAATACAAGAACAACGTTGATGTAACCCAGCTTCGCAACAACTGGATGATAATCCAAGCCGAGAGTTATAGGAAATACTATCTCTACAATCCCGGTCTGCGCAAATTCTTCGACTCTGAAGCAGAAAACTTCCTGAGCGATACACCCAGCGAGGTTGATGTAAGCTATATGTCTCGCGACAAGGCGGTGCTCATCAGCAGTCACAACAAGTATATCACCCTTGACCCAACCGATGCCGAGCATCCCGTCAAGGCTCTCAATATTGGCAATTCAGGCAGCTATTTTGACCTCTACGACAACTATTGCCTCATCCCATCTGATGCCGAAGCGAAATATGTTATTAACAAGTGTGTTGACTACGCACAGTTCGACAGCTATGTAGCTAAGCTGGGAGAAATCCTCAAGGTGAAAGAAGGTCTGGTGGGCTCCGTGCCTCCCGGAGAGGAGCGTGAGCGCCTTACAGCCTTGTATAACAATGGCAATATCAGCATCAACGATCGCGCCCAACTCTACAAGGCCGTTGACAACTGCCAGCGCATACCCTTCGATCCCACCAAATATGTCTATCGCCTCAAATCGTTGGCCAGCAACCAGAGCACTACGCCCATACTGACAGCCAACAACAAGCCTGGCACCGATTTCAAGGCCCAAGCCGACAACGACGTGACACAGATATGGTCATTCCCCGCCTATGGCGAAGCCCTTAGCCCCACCAGCCAGGATGTCAGCCTTGGACGTTTGGGCAAAAATGCCGGCAACGAAATCCCACAGGCTCGAAGCAAGACCAAGCAAGCCGGCCGCTACTACGTCAGCGAGGACAAACCGAGCGTATTCTCCATCTCCTCCACCCAGTACGGAGGAATGGCCCTCTCTTCACTATACTCCAACACCACTGCCTACTATGGCAACAACAACTCGCAATTCCAGATGGAGCCGGTGGAGAATATCAAGATCAATCTCAACAATGCAGGCATGAAGGGCGTAAACTACGCCTTCGACATCATTGTGCCCGAGGATCTTAAGGTATATGTCGTTGACCGTATCGATGGCAACACAGCCTGCTTCCTCCGTGTCTATGACCTACTGCCCGCTGGCACTCCGGCAGTCATCTGCGGCGATGCCAATCAGCAGCTCACCCTTGAGATAGCTGGGCCTTGTGGCAAAAATATCAGAGACAATATGCTCCGTGGCACCTACTTCGCAGCATCAGGCCTCAAAGGCAACATCTTCACCCTTAGCACCACCGATGGCGGTTGCTTCAGCAAGGCCGTCATAGGCAATGTGCCCGCCAACAGCGTTTATCTGGAGCTGGGCGACGATGCCCCCACAGGCCATATTGCCCTTGACTTCAGCGACGAACCTGCAGGAATAAAGACTGAAACTGCAGACATCAGGAAACCTGGAGACTACTACGACCTGCAGGGACGCAAAGTTACCGGGGATAAGCCGATGAAGGGACTATACATTCATGACGGCAAGGTGGTAAAGCAATAATCCACACCGGCAGCAACAGAGTCAGGCCGCACAGATAACAAATCCGTGCGGCCTGATTATTTTTCCCCAAAAAGTATATCTCTCGCTTGGGAAATCGTAGAAAATAAACCACATTTTAGGGAATATGTTGCAAAGATTACGTAACTTTGCACAGATATACACTACGCGTACGCAAGTGCGTATAAGCGTCAACACATAAAGACTATGCGCAATTCGCCCAGATACATTATCATTGCCTTTATCATATCCCTGCTATCAGTAGCGGTCTCGGCTCAGCGCAAGAGGAATGCCTCTCCTGCCCTCACGCTCGAACAGACGGCCTTCAGCCATATCGCCCAGCAGTATGCCGACTCGCTGACCGCACTAAGGACAAAGTTTGACTCGCTGACAGCCGCTACCGACGTTAACAGCAATGAGAATCTGCTTATCAATCCCTACTACTACCGCCTCTTTGTCAACCCCATGCTATACCGCAGCTCGCTCAAGCAGGCTATGGACATTCGCCTTGCCGACGACAGCAATACTGGCGCCTTGGCTAGCAGTAGCAACCTAAAGCTTAATAGCAGCATTAACGACTTCTTCCTCAACCTCTACACCCAGCACCCCAACATGGTGCGCCTCACCGATGCCGATCTGGAGAAGGAAGGCGGTGTGCGTACCGATATCAACAAGAAGCTGGACTATAAGGCCACCGTGTCCGACAAGGTAAAGAAACAGGAATTAGAAGGCGTGGTGGAACCCGTGGTGGCCATAAGTCGCAAACCTAATTTCTGGACCTTTGGCGGCAAACTGAAGCTGCAGTTGATGCAGAACTATATCAGCGACAACTGGTATAAAGGTGGGTCGAGCAGCAACTCTATGATTTACAACTCCACCTTCTGGGCCAACTACAACAACAAGCAGAAAGTGCAGTGGGACAACAAACTGGAGATGAACCTAGGTTTCCAAACCAACAAAGACGACACTCATCATAGCTTCAAGACTAACACCGACCTCCTGCGTATGACCAACAAGCTGGGCATCAGGGCCAGTGGACATTGGTACTACACTGTGTCACTTCAGAGCTGGACACAGTTCTACCGTAAGTATGCCAACAATAGCGACTATATCTACTCCGACTTCATGTCTCCGTTTGAGAGCCTGCTCTCCGTCGGTATGGACTACAAGCAAAACAGGAAGAACTACAACCTTACCGTTGTGCTGGCACCCCTTTCCTACGACTTCATCTTTGTAGGGCGCCATGACCTCACCAGTCGCTATGGTGTACCAGGGCGCCATCATAGCTATGAGAAGATTGGTTCCAACGTTACCTGTAACATCGATTGGAAGATCTGCAAGGAGCTGACGTGGACTTCACGCCTGTTCTGCTTCACCAACTACAAAAGTGTAGTGGCTGAGTGGGAAAACACCTTTAACTTCAAGATCAACAAGTTCCTGTCAAGCACATTGTACCTTTACCCGCGCTTCGACGACGCCTACCACAGCGACAAGAGCCATGCCAAGATACAATTCAAGGAATATCTGTCAATGGGATTGGACTGGTCCTTTGATTTCTAATAATATCGCCACTTAAATCATATAAAATAATGTCAGAAAACAGAAGCGTGATAACCCTGGCGCACCTCACGAGAGAGAAGATTGAATACCTCCTCAAGATGGCAGCCCAGTTTGAGAAGCACCCCAACCGCCGCATACTTGAGGGCAAGGTGGTGGCTACCCTTTTCTTCGAACCGTCTACCCGTACCCGACTCAGTTTTGAGACCGCTGCCAATCGTCTTGGCGCACGTGTGATTGGCTTTGCCGACCCCAAGATCACCAGCGGCACCAAGGGCGAAAGTCTCAAAGACACCATCAAGATGGTCAGCAACTATGCCGACGTGATAGTGATGCGCCATTATCTGGAAGGAGCAGCCCGCTATGCCAGTGAGGTGACCAATGTGCCTATCATCAATGCTGGCGACGGCAGCAATCAGCACCCCTCGCAGACCATGCTCGACATGTACTCCATCTACAAGACCCAGGGCACGCTCGACAACCTCAACATCCACCTCGTGGGTGACCTTAAGTACGGCCGCACCGTCCACTCCCTGTTGATGGCTATGCGCCACTTCAATCCCACCTTCCACTTCATTGCCCCCAAGGAGCTGGAGATGCCCGAGGAGTACAAAATCTACTGCCGCCAAAACGATATTCGCTTCACAGAGGGCACCGATTTCAATGAAGACGTCATCAGCGGAGCCGACATCCTCTACATGACCCGTGTGCAGAAAGAGCGGTTTACCGACCTTATGGAATATGAGCGTGTCAAGGATGCCTACATCCTCAGCGCCGACATGCTCGGCAAGGCACGCCCGAACATGAAGATACTCCATCCCCTGCCCCGCATCAATGAAATCAATGCCGACGTCGACGACAACCCCCATGCCTACTACTTCCAGCAGGCACAGAATGGCCTCTATGCCCGCGAAGCACTCATCAGCGATGTGCTCGGCCTGACACTCCAAGACATAACCAACGACAAAACAATCATATATAATGAATAAGCAACTGCTGGTGTCAGCACTGGAGAATGGCACCGTAATAGACCACATACCCTGCGAGCGCACCAATGACGTACTCACTCTGCTCAAGCTCAACAGCGTGAGTTCCACCGTGATGATAGGCATCAATCTCGAGAGCAAGAAGATGGGCCGAAAGACCATCATCAAGGTGGCTGACAAATTCTTTTCCGACGACGAGCTTAACAAACTGTCAGTCATTGCTCCCGACGTAACCCTATGCATCATCCGCAACTATGAGGTGGTGGAGAAGAAGGAGGTGCGCATGCCCGAGGAGCTGCGCGACATAGTGCGCTGCGCCAACCCCAAGTGCATCACTAACAATGAACCGATGCACACCGTATTCCATGTAATCAACAAGCAGCGCGGCATCATGAAGTGTCACTACTGCGAGAAGGAGCAGCAGATCAAGGACGCCAAGCTGAAATAGGCAGTCCCCTGCCCTATTGCCCGCCACCTATCGACATCAATATACCTTAATAATAACGTAACAATGAAAAGAGACACCGAAATTTTCAACATCATCGAGGCCGAACGCCAACGCCAGCTTAAGGGCATTGAGCTCATAGCCTCCGAGAACTTTGTAAGCGACCAGGTAATGGAAGCCATGGGTTCTGTACTGACCAACAAGTATGCCGAGGGCTACCCTGGCAAGCGCTACTACGGCGGCTGCGTCAACGTGGACCAGAGCGAGACCATTGCCATTGAGCGTGCCAAGAAGATATTTGGCGCAGAATATGCCAACGTGCAGCCCCACTCCGGCGCACAGGCCAATGCTGCCGTATTCTTCGCAGTGCTCAAGCC
Source organism: uncultured Bacteroidales bacterium (assembly GCA_902792555.1). Taxonomy (GTDB): domain Bacteria; phylum Bacteroidota; class Bacteroidia; order Bacteroidales; family Bacteroidaceae; genus UBA6382. The sequence goes on from CADAZW010000030.1 coordinate 12,540, forward strand.
CGGCGACACATTCATGGGCCTCAACCTCGACCACGGCGGCCACCTCAGCCATGGCTCCAAGGTCAACACCTCTGGCATCCTCTACAATCCCATCGGCTACAATCTCAATCGCGAGACTGGTCGCGTGGACTATGATGAGATGGAGCAGCTGGCCCTCCAGCACAAGCCCAAGCTCATCGTGGGTGGCGGCTCTGCCTACAGCCGTGAGTGGGACTATGCCCGCATGCGCGCCATAGCCGACAAGGTAGGCGCCATCTTCATGGTTGACATGGCTCACCCCGCCGGTCTCATCGCCGCCGGACTGCTCGACAATCCTGTCAAATATGCTCACATCGTCACCTCCACCACCCACAAGACCCTCCGCGGTCCGCGCGGCGGCATCATCCTTATGGGCAAGGACTTTGAGAATCCCTGGGGCCTCACCACTCCCAAGGGGCAGATAAAGATGATGAGCCAACTGCTCAACAGTGCCGTCTTCCCCGGCATCCAGGGTGGTCCGCTGGAGCACGTTATCGCTGCCAAGGCAGTGGCCTTCGGCGAGATTCTGCAGCCCGAGTTCAAGGAATATGCCAAGCAGGTCAAGAAGAATGCCGCAGTGCTTGCCGACGAGCTTGTCAAGCGCGGCTTCGGCGTAGTCAGCGGCGGCACCGACAACCACTCCATGCTCATCGACCTCCGTCCCAAATATCCTGAGCTCACCGGCAAGGTGGCAGAAAACGCACTTGTAGCTGCCGACATCACCGTCAACAAGAATATGGTGCCCTTCGACAGCCGCAGCGCCTTCCAGACCTCAGGCATCCGCCTCGGCACTCCAGCCATCACCACCCGTGGCGCCAAGGAGGATCTCATGGTGCGGATAGCCGCATGGATAGAGGAGGTGCTCAATGCTCCCGAAGATGAGCAGGTAATCGCCAAGGTGCGCAGCGAAGTCAATGCCACCATGAAAGACTATCCCCTCTTTGCTTACTAAGATATCACAATATTTCCCTACGCTCAGTGCGGAGCAAGTGGCGCAACTGGCCAGGCTCGATGGGCTTTACCGCGAGTGGAACGACAAGATCAACGTCATCTCGCGTAAGGATATCGACAACCTCTACGAGCACCACGTGCTCCACTCACTGAGCATTGGAAAATACATCAGCTTCCGTCCTGCCACAAGCATACTCGATGTAGGCACCGGAGGCGGATTTCCCGGCATCCCCTTGGCCATACTCTTCCCCCAGTGCAGGTTCCATCTCATCGACAGCATTGGCAAGAAGGTGAGGGTTGCCACCGAGGTGGCAAAAGCCATAGGACTGCGCAATGTGCGCTGCACCCATGAGAATGTAAAGGAAGAGCGTGGCCGCTACGATTTCGTAATCAGTCGGGCCGTAATGAATGCCCCTGAGTTGACGCGACTGGTACAGAATAAAATCAGCCGTGTCGGAAACAACGCCCTCCCCAATGGCATCATATGCCTAAAGGGCGGTGACCTGGGCGAGGAACTCAGCAACCTCAACCGATGGCATGAGCTGACAGACATCAGCGACTACTTCAGCGAGCCATACTTCGAAACAAAGAAAATACTCTATATCCCCATATAAGCCATGCTCAATATCAAGTGCTTTGTTGTAAACATGGTAGAGGAAAACTGCTATGTCGTAAGTGATGAGACCAAGGAAGCCGTTATCATCGACGACGGTGCATACATTCGCGGTGAGCATGAGGCCATCGACGACTATATCAGCCGCAACGGGCTCACCCTTACCCACGTGCTCAACACCCATGCCCATTTCGACCATACGATGGGCAATGCCCATCTCTATCGAACCTACGGACTAAAGCCCGAAATCAGCACCAGCGATGCCGAACTCTACACCGACCTCTCCCTTCAGGTTCAGAGCATCCTGGGCCGTCGTCTCAAGGTGGAGACAGTTCCCCTTGCCCCTACCCTCAAGGAAGGCGACATAATCACTTTCGGCACCCATAAGCTCAGAGTGATTGAGACCCCGGGCCATACCCCTGGCGGCATCTGCTTCTATTGCCGCGAGGAAGCCATCATATTCTCAGGCGACAACCTCTTCGAGCAGTCCATAGGGCGCACCGATTTCCCCGGCGGCAATGCCTTTGACCTCATCAGCAGCCTGCAGAACAAGGTGATGACTCTCCCCGACAACACAGTGGTCTATCCCGGCCACGGCGGCAGCACTACTATCGAACTAGAGCGACGCTATAATCCTTTCCTTAAATAGCCATGTCTCCCCGCATAGCCATCATAGGCAAAAACACCCTAATGATCGAAGGCCTCAGGCAGATGCTTGTGGAGGTTATGCCATTTGCCCAATACTCTGCCCTCGCCTCGCCAGCCGAGATGCAGGGAGATTATGTTCATTATTTTATCACGCCAGCCGCCTATAGCGAAAATCCCGATTTCTTCAACCAGCGTCTTCACAGGACAATCATTCTGCAAGACACTGAGCATCTCTCCGCCTCCCCTGCTCCAACTCAACCGTTTGCCCCGCTTTCCAACTTCCGCACCATCAATATGCTCCAGCCCCGTGAGGCAATACTCCGCCAGCTTCTTCAGGTGCAGCAGACGGGCCATCCCCACAATGCCAACTATCCGCAGGCTATCCGCCAGGCGGCAACCCGGCAGGACAATATACTCACAGCCCGCGAGAAGGAAGTGCTCGTTCTGCTGGCCAAGGGAATGATAAACAAAGAGATTGCCGACCATCTGCACATAAGCATCAACACGGCAATCACCCATCGCAAGCACATAATGCAGAAGCTCAACTCCCAGTCGCTGTCCAAGATAGCCATCTATGCCGTACAGC
>CADAZW010000031.1 GCA_902792555.1 uncultured Bacteroidales bacterium
TGCAAGCTCCCCCTCTAAGATAGAGGGGGTGGCAGCTTGCTGCCGGGGGCGTATGAAAGTAACTATGACCGACAGGGGCGTATGAAATAACAGTTATTGACATATTAATGCCAACTGCTATATCATTGCCAAATAATATACAATGTTAACCAACACAACCATTCTGCTTGTAGTCATAACATAGCAACCGCTGTACCGCGCTGATCAACTGAACAGCACATCTCCAGACCTGGCAAAACTACCGTCAACTATATGTCCTCTTCCTCCCCGTAAGCACACTGAGCACACCGGGGCACAGCCACAGCAGCAGCCAATAGACAACCATGCTTACCGCAGCGGTGAGCAATGTGGCTCCTATGAATTGTGCTATGCATAGCAGGCCGTTGTCACTGCCAGTCCAGAGCAGCTGCTTGGCCCACTCCACGGGACGGCAGCCCAACAATGGCAGCGGCAGCGTATGAAAGGCAAAGATAAAGAAAGACATCGCGGCTGCATTAAATAAGATGAGCCCCCCGTCGGCAGCATCCCCATCCTTTAAGGGAGGACCGGAGAGTGGCTCAGTGCTGGGTAGGTGCTTCCCGCCTGCCATACCATACACAGCCAATACGGCCGTCATCAGAAAAGCAAAATGGACATATTTGTCGGCCGGCATACCGTCGGTGAGTATATCGAGGACCATCAGCGGCAGCGCCGCACATAGCAGCGGCGTGCGTAAGCGACCGAAGGTGGCGGCCATGCTGCGCCCGTTGATGCTGAACCATGCGCCAACGCTAAACCACAGCACCGAACTGGGACTGAAGCCCACCAGCGGTATCCACACACCGCTTATTGACAGCGCTGTCATCAGCAACAGCCAGCCCCACCGCAACCGCCTTATTGCCAAATGGATAATGGGCGTCATCAGCACTATCACCATCAGGTCGCGTATAAACCAGGGTAGCTGATGGGCTTGCTGATGCCCAGCAGGTTGGTGTTGGTGCCGGTAGTGTGTACATCCCAGAAATTATGCAGCCACTTGCCGTCGCCAAGATATAGGTGGAGGCTCTGCGCCCAGGAATGGCCGCTCATAGCATAATTGACCACCAGTCCCACCACCGCCAACAGGCAAAAAAGGACATAAGGCACCAGCAGCGACCTCACCCTTCGGCGCAGCTTGCCCACAAAGGCCGCACTATTCCATTCAGTGCGGTAGAAAAACAGATATCCCGACATCATAAAAAACAGCGGCACGGCAATAGCAGCCAACTCATTGATGCTCACGCAAGCAAAGATGCGCCATATGTCGAGCGAGCCAAGGCTGCCCCACCCTATCGTCGTACCACTGGGTTCCATATGCATGTGTATCATTATGATGCACAGCGCCAGCGGCAGTCGCAAACTGTTTATTACCCGGGAATCAGACACACTATTCTATTTGACCGTTTTGCTATTTTACCATTTGAAGGTGCCTGTCTGTAACCAATAGCCGTTAAGCACTCATTACTCTTTAACCAATAGCCGTTAAGCACTCATGACTCTTAACCAATAGCCGTTACCCCTCCCCTAGAGGGAGCTTACCTACTTATTCCTCTTCCTAAACTCAAGGGGGGTGCATCCTAGGTGTTGCCTCACGAAGCGGCCAAAGAATGATGGGTTAGGAAACTCCAGGCGCTGTGCTATCTCCTTGCTGGAGAGAGTGGTATTGACAAGCATGCTGCGTATTTTCTCTATCATCTGTTCCCTAATCCACTGTGAGGGTGTCTTGCCTGTCTGCTGCTTGCAGATAGCAGCGAGGTATTTGGGCGTTATGCAGAGCTGATCGGCGAAGTATTTCACGCTGTGGTGCTGCGACTCGTCATCCACCATGAGCAGCAAGAACTTCCTCACCGTGGCCTTGGCATGGTCGGAAGTGGTGGTGCTGTCAGGCGCCACCTGTCCCTTGTCACGCCGCTGGCGCTGTATGATGGCCAAGAAGTCGTAGATGGCAGCGGTGAGCATGCCGTCAAATGAGCGGCTAAAGTATTCATGGCGCGGCATTCGCAGCTTGCGCTCGAAGATGTCCTTATAGGTGGCATACACACCGTATTCTTCCTCCGACAGCTGGAGTATGGGGTTATCATTGACGTAGAGGAAGGTGTCCATCGCATTGTTGTCGGTATGTATTATCTCATCCACTCGTCGGTTAGAGATACACAGCACGTCAATGGCGAAGTCGTAGCTGAACATAGCGTTGCTCAGCACCTGCATGCCGTTGCAGATAATCAAATTGCCCTTATAGGCCATGTGGCTCTGTCCATTGATGTTCATTTGCACCCTACCCTCACGGCAGTATGCCACAAAGAGCATGTTCAGTCTCACCGCAGGCCAGTCTCTGCTCAAGCGCTGAATGTTGTCGATGATTATCATGTCATCGTTAGCATAGCGCAGGTCGCCGATCTCTTCCTCTCTTAGAAATGCGGAGTGCTCCACATTGATAATTTCGCGGGTATCATTCATCTGTTTCATGCCGCAAAGGTAAGAAATTTAGGACATACGACATGTTCCCATTGAGCAAAAAAATGTTCTTTAAGGCCTTTTTTTGCATTTCCCCACCCAAAAGAACATTTGTCGCGCTTTTTGGAACATTTTTCTTTACCCGCGTCCCACTAATTTTGCAAGCCAATAACCATTGTGCTGCGCGGTTTGCCCGCGCACCTCCACTCTTGGGCTTAGCATAAATTTCAAATAAAAGATATGAATCGTCAAACTCTAATTTCTCTCTTTCGCTGGGGCGCGCTGGCGCCTATGAGCGGCCTGGGCCTGATTGTGGCCCTGTGCCTGGTGGCCTCCGGCTGCGGCAAAGGCCAGAAGGAGACTGAAGTGTCTCCTGTGCGTGTCAAGACCGAGGTAGCCAGCGAGCAGATGAACCTCGCCAACCGCACCTATGTCGGAGTGGTGGAAGAGGAGTCAAGCACCGCCGTCAGCTTCACAGGCAGTGGCATGCTCACCAAGGTCTATGTCAGCGAGGGCCAGCGCGTCAGCCGCGGCCAGCCCATAGCCTCCATCGATGCCACACAGGCCCGCAACCTGCTCCGCTCCGCCGAGGCGCAGATGCGCCAGGCCAGCGATGCCTTGGAGCGCATGAAGCAGCTCCACGACAACAATGCCCTGCCCGAAATCAAGTGGGTGGAGACCCAGAGCCAGGTTGCCCAGGCACAAGCGCAGCTCGACCTGGCCAAAAAGAACCTGGCCGACTGCTCCGTCAGTGCCCCGGCCAGTGGCGTCATTGGCAGCGGCGTCAAGTCAGCCGGCGAGACCGTGCTCCCCGCCATGCCCGTGGCCACCATCCTCAATATAAATAATGTAAAGGTCAAGGCCTCCATCCCCGAGCGCGAGATTGCCGCCATCACACCCACCACCCACACGCGCATCAGCGTGGAGGCCCTGGGCGACGCCTTTGAGGGTGGCCGCATAGAGAAGGGCGTGGTGGCTGATCCCATCACCCACACCTACGACATCCGCATCCTCGTGGCCAACCGCGGCCAGCGTCTGCTGCCCGGCATGGTATGCAATGTGGAGGTCAAGGGTGCCTCGGCCCCCGACGGTCAGGACAGCGGCATCACCGTGCCCATCACCGCCGTGCAGCAGGGTGCCGACGGCAATAAGTTCATATGGGTGGCCAAGACCAAGGCCGAAGCCGCCAATCCCAAGGCCCTCGCCGCCCACCGCCAGCAGGTGCAGCTCGGCGAGCCCACAGGCGACCGCATCGTCATCCTCAGTGGCATCAACCCCGGCGACCAGGTAATCACCGAGGGCTTCCATCGCCTCAGCGAGGGAACAAAGGTCATTACCCACTAACTGCGTCCCGTCTGTCACTATACCATCGCAACCACTGCGCCGCGCGGTTTTACCGCGTTGGCCTACCCCTCCCAACAAACAATAACCAATAACCGTTGACCATTCCCATCCTCCCCTGTAGGAGGATAAGAGGGGGTCTCCTTCCATTATGAAAAAAACCGACTGGGTAGCATGGCTGATGCGCAGCTACCATATCACTTTCCTAATCATTGCACTGCTTCTGGTGTTGGGCTTCTTCGGCTTCGGCAAAATGGCAAAGGCCGAGTTTCCCGACATGGTCATACGCCAGGGCGTAGTGGCCGCCGTCTATCCCGGCGCCACCGCCGAGGAGGTGGAGGAGCAGGTGGCCCGTCCCCTCGAGCGCTACCTCTTCACCTTCGACGAGGTCAAGCGCAGCAAGACCACCACCACCTCCAAGAACGGCATGTGCATCGTCATGGTCGAGCTGCAGGACGACGTGCAGGACAAGGACGAGGTATGGTCTAAGATCAAACACGGCCTCAACGCCTTCAAGCTGCGCAACCTGCCCTCCGGCGTCGTGGCCCTGGCCGTCAATGATGATTTCGGCTCCGCCTCCGCCCTGCTCATAGCCATCGAGAGCGAGAGCCGCTCCTACCGCGACCTCCGACGCTACAGCGATGACCTGGCCGACGCCCTCCGACGCATACCCTCCGTCAGCAATGTCGTGCTCTACGGTGACACACGCGAGCAGATCACCGTCTACGTCGACCAGCAGCGCCTATCGGCCTACGGCATCGGCAAGGCCGCCGTGGCCAACGCACTCCATGCCGCCGGCAACACCACCGCCGCAGGCTCCGTCAGCGGCCAGGAGAAGGACGTACCCATCCATATCAAGCCCGCAGCCAGCAGCGAGGCCGAGATTGAGAACATCATCATCTACTCCGACCCTCAGAACCACGTCGTCCGCGTAAAGGACGTCGCCGAGGTGCGCCGCGAGTATGACACCGACGAGAGCTACATCCAGTTCAACGGCCACTCCTGCGTCCTCCTAAGTCTCGAGATGATCAGCGGCAACAATATCGTGCAGTACGGCCGCGATGTGCAGGCCGTGCTCGACCGCTTCACCGCCGACCGTCTGCCCTCCGATGTCACCCTCAGCCGCATCGCCGACCAGTGCAAGGTGGTCGAGAACAGCGTGGCCGACTTCATGATCAACCTTGTCGAGTCGATGTTCATCATCGTCATCGTCATGCTTATCCTCTTCCCCTGGCGCACTGCCGTGGTGGCCGGCGTGATGGTGCCTCTCAGCACCTTCATATCCATCGGCATCATGTATCTCATCGGCATACCCCTCAACACCTGCACCCTGGCCGGTCTCATCATAGTCCTCGGTATGGTGGTCGACAATGCCATCGTAGTCCTCGACGGCTATCTCGAGTATCTCAACAAGGGACTCTCCCGCTGGCATGCCGCCGCCCATTCTGCCCAGAAGTATTTCATGCCCATGATGCTCGCCACCCTCTGCATCTGCGTCATCTTCTTCCCCTTCCTCTTCACCCTCACGGGCGTGATGAAGGACTTCGTCTTCTGGCTGCCCTGGACCATCTTCATCAATCTCATGGTCTCCCTCGTGCTGGCCGTCATCCTCCTGCCCAACCTTGAGGTCATGCTCATCAAGCTCGTCAGGCGCGACACCTCCAAGCCCCGCCGCAAGAGCCTCACCGACTATGTCCAGTCCACCTACGACAGTGTCCTCCAGTGGACCTTCCGCTATCCCAAGATCACCATCCTTACCGCCGTTGCCCTCGTGGTGGCCTCCATCCTCATCATAGCGCCCAATCTCAAGGTGCGCATGATGCCCACCGCCGACCGCGACCAGTTTGCCGTCGAGATATCCCTGCCCGAGGGCAGCGGCCTCAGCGACACCCGGGCCATCGTCGACTCCATCAACACCATCCTCCGCGCCGAGGAAGACGTGGTCAGCATCACCTCCTTCGTGGGTTGCTCATCGCCACGCTTCCACCAGGCCTACGCCCCCAAGGTGGCAGGCCGCAACTATGCACAGCTCATCGTCAACACCACCTCGCAGTATGCCACCCTCGACATCCTCGACCGCCTGGAGCCCCTCTATAGCCAACACTACCCCAACGCCTTCGTCAAGTTCAAGCAACTCGACTTCCAGAACTTCAACCCCTTCGAGTATCGCTTCTACGGTGATGATGCCGACTCCCTGCGCCTGGCCGCCGACCGCATGATGGCCCGCATGCGCCAGATGCCCGAGCTCCTCAATGTTCATACCGACTGGGATGAGCCCCGCTCCATCATCGAGGTCGAGCTCAACCCCGTCAGCTCCTCACAGCTCGGCGTCAACCGCACCATCACCGAGCTCCAGCTCGCCGTCTCCACCGGCAGCACCAAGATGGGCCAGCTCTGGGAGGGCGACTATGAGGTACCCCTTATGCTCAAGGATATCAACAGCTCCCACCTCGACTGCAACGATATCAGCAATATCTACGTAGGCTACCATGCCACCACCGGCATCCCCTTGCGCCAGATAGCCAGCGTGGCTCCCTCATGGGGCGCCGCCAACATCCTCCATCGCGGCGGTGAGCGGTGCATCACCGTCACCTGCGACCTCCGCCGCAACATCCTGCCCAAGCCTCTCCATGCCCGCCTCCAGCAGATTGCCACCCAGGAGATCACCCTCCCCCAGGGCGTACGCTTCGAGGTCGGAGGAGAGCCCGAGAACGATGCCGAAACCGGCAGCCACATCCTCTCAGGCTTCGTCATAGCACTCATCATCGTATTCTTCTTCATCCTCTTCAACTTCCGCAAGTATAAGCTCACCGTCACCTGCATGGTAGCCATCCTGCTCATGCTCCCCGGCGCCCTCCTCGGTCTCTGGCTCATGGGACGTCCCGTAGGTCTCACCGCCATCTTCGGATTCATCACCCTCATCGGTATGATTATGCGCAATGAGATTCTCATCTTCGAGCATGCCAACGATATGCGTCGCCGTGGCCTCAGCATCCGCGATGCCGCCTACGATGCCGGCCGACGCCGCATGGTACCCATCTTCCTCACCACCGCCACCACAGCCGTCGGCGTGGTCCCAATGATTATCGCCGCCACCAACTTCTGGATGCCCGTAGGCGTCACCATCTTCGCCGGCGGCATCGGCTCACTCATCCTCGTCGTCACCGTGCTACCCGTAGTCTATTGGCAACTTGAAAAAAAGAAAAACAAATAACAACCCCCTCCCAACAGTGTGCCGCGCAATTCGGCTGCGCGAGCCCACCCCCGGACTTGACTAAATTTCAAATTTCAATTTGTAATGAAGCACCTTCTCCTCGCCCTTCTCCCGCTCTTCGCCTGTGCCCAGCAGCGGCTCACCCTACAGCAGTGCCTTGACAGCGCCCTGCACCACAACCGCACCCTGCAAAACGCAGCGCTTGCCATCGAGCAGGCCGATTTGCAGGTGAGCGAGGCACGCACCAAATACTACCCCCAGATATCCGCCAATGTCATGGCTTTCCACGCCTTCGACAAGATGGTAAAGGGTGACGGCGTCATTCCTCCCGAGGTGGCTGCCATCTCCCCTGCGCTGGCCGACTATGTAGGGCAACCCTATGCCGTGAGTGAGCTCAACAGCGCCTATACCGCCACGCTCACTGCCATGCAGCCCATCTACACCGGCGGACAGCTGCGCACTGCTAATCGTCTCGCCGCCCTGCAGCGTGACGTGGAGGAGCTTAAGCTGCATCTGCAGGAGCACGAGCTGGAGCAGAAAATCATTGAGAACTACTGGCAGATAGCTGCCGTGAAGTATAACCTCACCACCCTCGATGCCGCCGACCGCCAGGTGGCAGAGGTGCAGCGCCAGGTGGAGCAGTTCCTCAACGCCGGTATGTGCACCGACAACGACTTGCTGCGTGTCAAGTTGCGGCAGCAGGAGCTTGCCAGTCAGCGACTGCGCCTCGACAATGCCAAGCATGTGTTGCTATTGCTGCTTGCGCAGCAGATAGGGCTTGCGGATAGGGAGATAGAGATAGAGGAACAGACCCCCTCCCCATCCCTCCCCCTTTATGGGGAGGGAGTGTCCCCCATAGAGGGAGGACGGAAGGGGGGTCTCCGGGAAGAACTCTCCCTGGCTGCTAAGGCGGTGGAGGCGGCTAAGCTGCAGGTAAAGATAGAGCGGGCCAAGCTAATGCCTACGGTTGGCGTTGGGCTGATAGGCTATAATGCCGGGCTAGGCGGTCTCTCCTCACGGGCTCGCAGCATTGTTGACGACAATATGCTCAACGCTATGGTGGCAGCCACCGTGAGTGTGCCCATCAGCGACTGGTGGGGCGGCAGCAAGGCCATCAAGCGCCGCCAGCTGGAGGTGCGCCGTCAGCAGAACAACCTGCTCGACCTGCAGGAGCAAATCAATGTAGATATTGAGTCGGCACGCGCCGACCTCTCGCAGGCCACCAAGCAGATAGAAATAGCACAGGCTTCCGTGGACCAAGCCACCGAAAACCTGCGCATCACTACTTTGCAGTATCATGCCGGTACAGCCCCCCTAACCGATTTGCTCGATGCCGAGACTCTTCATCGCCAGGCGCAGAACTCGCTCAATAATGCTCGTGCCGACTATCAGCGCAGCAGAGCAGTTTATCTGCTTAAAAGCCGGTGATGTTAATGGTTATTGGTTATTGGTTATAGAGAGTTTACGATTTTACAAATCTCTTACGAGGCGGACGGCAGCGCCGTCGTGCTTACCCATATTGCCTACGGAGACATTGTCTTCGTAGAAATAGAGGAAGTCGGCCCACTTGTCGCCGACCTGGGTGGTGGACCAGTAGCGGCCTTCGTCCTGCACTCCCTGAATCTTGACTAGCCAATTCACGTAGCCGACCTCGAAGATTCTCGTTCCTGCGGCAGGCAGGAAGATGGCTCCGGCGCTCTCCATCTGCTCCCATTGATCGTCATTGTAGGTATTGTCGGCGTAGTGCATGGCCTGTGCTGCCCATTTGCATCCCGTGGGCTGAGTCCATATGTCGGGGAGCAGTATGAGTCCTTTGACCCCCTTGACTGTTGCCAGTCCGTATTTCTCGGCGTGTCCCTTGCGCCAGCGGAGCAGGTATTCCCATTCTTTGGATGACAGCGTGCGCCATCCGCTGTTTTCTTTGTTGCCGGCTCCGATGATGGCATTGTATCCCCAGTCGGCAGTGCCTGTGAGGTCTTCGTTGTAGAACCACCAGCAGTTAGTATAGTCATCCCATCCGGTGCGGTGCTCATACATAGTGCTGTTTGGCTTCCAGCATGTCTGTCCGTTGTAGTATCCTGTGCATCCGTAGCTGAAGAGGGACATGTCGGGCGTATCGTTGTAGGTGTCGGCCATACCGCCATTAGTCTCCACCATTGATGTCTGGTCTTTGAGCAGGGCGAAGGTCCAGCGCTTCCAATGCCCCAGATCTACGTGCGGGTCGGTGCCAAACTCTTCGCAGTGTGCTGTGAGGTTAGCCTTGGCGAAATAGACGGCTTTATCGTCGCTGACGCTGAAGGAGCCTGTGCTGGTGAAGTCGGGGTTGGCGGAGCTGAGGGAAATATCGATGCTCTGTGTGGTGTTGCGCTCCATGGCGGGCAGGTTCACTTTATTGCTGTAGGTGTAGGAGTATGTCGTGCTGGGCACACCCTCGGGCAGCACTGGGTGGCATCGCATCTCGACTGTGAAGTTGTCGGCTCCTGTGGGGAGCACGGGCACGAAGATGGTGTGCATCTCGCCGCCGTTTATCTGGAACGACGTAAATTTGCCCTGGCCGAAGGTAAGAGTCATCGTGCGCTGGGCTTTGGTGGTGGTGGTTTGAGGTTGGAGGTTTGGAATTTTGCCGTCAAAGTCGCGGAGTTCTATCTGGCCATTGAGGCGGTAGTTGTCGCTGGTCAGGATTACCTCGTCGACCACCACGGGGTCTTGGGTGGCGTTGGTGAGGTTCAGCTTCACTGCCGCGCAGATGTTTTGCAGCTGCAGCGTGTCGCCCATGGTGGCGGAGTAGCCCACCATCGGCACAGTGATTATCTGCTTGGTTTGGCCGTAGAGCTCGCTGTTGTAGGCAGCGGGCACTGTGCACTGGAGGGTGAGTGATGGAGGAACGGGGAAGAAGGAAGAGGCTTCTTCGTTGTCCTTATAGCTGACGCTAACGTCGTCGACGCCCGTGGCAGCCCAGATGGGCTTGTCTTTGGCAAACGAGCTGAGGTAGGAACTCAAGATGAAAGTGAGGTCGGAAATCGACACCACGGGAATATCGGACATCGAGGACTGGTTGTTAGCATTGATGCTGCCCATTACCATCTTGTCGCCCGTAGCCCACTGCATGCGCAGGGCCGTGTTGTCGCGGTAGTTCTCCACGCCGAGCCAGAGTCCGACGAGGCTGCTGCCGCCGTTCATTGTCTCGTCCCAGTAGCGGCACCACAGCATCTGGGCCTCTGTGGCTCGCTGCAGGGCATAGTCGCCGTCGTTGTCGGTGCCCTCCATAGTGCCTTCGCCGTACGTCAGCTGGCGTGTACGCTCGGTGCCGCTGATGTCCTTGTCGAGGTGGATATTGAGCACGCCCTCGTCACCCATGGTGTATGTGAAGGTGCCAAACACATGGCCTCCGTACATATCTATCGGCTCCTCGGAGTCGGCAGACAGCAGGAACTTATACCAGTAGCCGGTGCCATTGCCGTCGAAGTGATAGGCCTGCACTACGCGCGAGTACTCGCCGTTGGCTACATTGTCTTGTGCAGCGTATTCGGCATACCAGTCTCCGGACATGGAGTAGGAGATGTCCAGTTCGTTTTTACAACTGGAAAAAAAGATAACGAAAAAGAAAACGAAAACGGGAAACGGAAGCTTTTTCATCTATTAATCAATCTGTTTATTGCATTTTGAACACATAGTCGTAGCTGTAGGTGCGGACATAAGCTTTGCCATCCTTGGGCACCACATAGTCCACCGCTTTTCTCACCGACAACTTCTGCAGACGCTGGCCGCTGTATTTGTCGACCACGTAGAGGTAGTCGGGCTCGCTGGTCATGCCATAACCGCAGATGATAGAGTTGCCCACGATAGCGAAGCCGGAGTTGCATGTCATGGGCTGTGTGGTCCACACAATCTCGTGGTTCTCCATGTCGAAGGCAGTGATGTAGCCTGTCTGATAGCCAGCGCCGTCGGAGTAGCCGTTGGTGCCGTGGGCGATATAGAGTATGTTGCCCTCAATAACGAAGTCGTGCACCATCTGCGTGTTGCCCATCAGTGTCGTCTTGGGCGAGAACTTCCACGGATCAAAGTCGTAGGCGGCGTAGAGTGTCGTCTCGTCCTCGTCGGTGATGACAACTTTACGTGCATTGCCCCAGTTCTCGCCGTAGGTAGTGATGAGGTATCCTCCTGTGGCGTAGCTGTAGCGCTGGGTGAACTGGCCCATGGGGAACTCGTGACGCGTCTCTCTGAGGGTGAGGCCATTGTGGGTGAGCCACTCCTCTACGTCGGTTATCTGGTTCTGGCGACACGACAGCAGGGTGAGGCGCACTTGCTTGCGGCTTGTGTTGCGCTTGAGCATATGGCCCTTAAAGTCAAGCGCCGGCATAGGCGCAAACGACATCGTCTGCACCTCAGCGGCATTGAACGTCCTCATGGGCGGCAGCTTATAGTCGGCCTTGAACACGCCGTCGCGCTGGGGATAGGTCACTTTGGTCTGGCCGAAGACCGACCATTGAACACTGAGAATTAAGAGGAAAATGAGTAGTTTCTTCATATCATCAATAATTGAGATTATCCACTAAACGATTATCGGTGCAAATATAGTTATTTTTTTACTAAAAACAAGGAAGTACACAAAAATATGGTCGCAAATAAAAAATAATTATTTTTGCAGCAACAACCAACGATGAACGGTTACACCCAGCGATACAGCTACGACTACGTCTTCCGCATACAGTAAGCCCCATTCCATGGGCACCGCCCATTTTCCTTCTTGCCGCAAGATACTACAATCTGCGAGTGCGCCCCATAATAGGACAGCGCACTCGCAGATTTTCATTGCGCACTCACGAAATCTAAACGCGTGGAAATCTAAACTGATTGCGCAAGAAATTGACGGCTCCGCGCGATTAGATTTCGGTTCCGCGCGATTAGATTTCAACTCCGCGCGATTAGATTTCAGCTCTGCGCAAATAAATCGCGCGCCCTCGGCTTTATATTCTCTCCCCACGCCTGTTTGGAAAGTAGGCAGGCAGTTCGTCGCCCCGTAATGAGGCGTTAAGCACCGCGTTTTGACGTTAAGGTTGTTTGCCTCTCTCCCTAATCCATAATTCCGCCTGCTATTATCCCTGCAAATGGGAGAAAAGCATTATTTTTGCCTTGGATTATCACTAATTCAATGTGAAACATGCCTGACCATCTCTCACCGCAGCAGCGACACGCCAACATGGCGGCCATCCACGCCAAGGACACCAAGCCGGAGGTGATGGTGAGGAAATACCTGTGGCATCAAGGTTTCAGATACCGCCTCAACCACCGCAGGCTACCAGGCAAACCGGACATCGTGCTGCTGAGATACCATACCTGCATTTTCGTGAACGGATGCTTCTGGCACGGACACAACGTGGCCGTGGACGGTCCCGATGCGGACATCGCTAACTCGGAGTGCTGCAAGATTCCCAAGAGCAACCGCCCCTTCTGGGTGGCGAAAATCAGGCGCAACAGGCAACGCGACGAGGAGGTGCGGAAGAAACTGGCCGATATGGGGTGGTTCTGCATAACGGTGTGGGAGTGCGACCTCAAGCCCCAGCGACGGGAGCAGACACTGCAGGCGCTGGTCTATAGCCTGAGTCGGATAATGCTGCGACTGCACGCCAAGCCCGCAGCGCTCAGGCCGGAGGAGGAGCACCTCACCATGGCGGCCGAGGAGGAAACAGAATACAGACAATGAAAAGCATTGAGGTTGTAGCCGCGGTGATACGCGACAACGAGGGACGCATCTTCGCCACGCAGCGAGGATACGGCGACATGGCAGGGGGATGGGAGTTCCCCGGCGGCAAGATAGAGGCGGGGGAGACACCCCGGCAGGCCCTGCACCGAGAGATAGGCGAGGAACTGGACAGAGACATCACCATCGAGCGACTGCTCGACACGGTGGAATGGGACTACCCCTCCTTCCACCTCACTCTCCACTGCTTCCTATGCCACCTCCAGGGCAAGCCGCCCGTGCTCCGCGAGCACAAGGCAGCACTATGGCTCACCCCAGACCAGCTACACTCCGTGCAGTGGCTTCCCGCCGACCAATCCCTCGTGAAAAAACTTTCTGAAATTTGAATGCCGAAGCATTCGCTTCATTCGTGAGAACGGTTAACGGTTATTGGTTAACGGTTATTGGTTATTGTTTAACGGTCAAGAGTCAATTCCGGACTTGGTGAAATTGTCCAATCGTGAAATAACTTGGCTTGGCCTAAATCTCAAACCTCAAATCTCAAACCTCAAATAATAACGGTTATTGGTTAACAGTTATTGGTTATTGGTTAACGCTTCCTTTATCTTTGGCAGCATCTGCTCGGCAGTGTCGGTGGGCTCAAAGCGGGCCACCACCCTGCCCTGGCGGTCGATAAGAAACTTGGTGAAATTCCACTTGATGTCGCTCTTGGTACGCCACTCGGGGTCGGCCTTGTCGAACATCTGCTCGAGGATGGGCGTGAGCTTGTGCTGAGGATTGAAGCCGGCGAAGCCCTTCTGCGCCTTAAGCCAGGTATAGAGCGGACTCTCGTTGGGGCCGTTGACCTCCAGCTTGCGCATCTGCGGGAACTCGGTCTTGTAGTTGAGCTGGCAGAAGGACGTGTACTCCTCGTCGCTCTCGGGTGCCTGATTGCCAAACTGATTGCAGGGGAAGTCGAGAATCTCGAAGCCCTGGGCATGGAGGTCGCGGTACATGGCCTCCAGCTCGTCATACTGCGGGGTGAAACCGCAGCGGCTGGCGGTGTTGACCACAAGGATTACCTTGCCCTGATATTGACTGAGGCTCACGGGCTGCTTCTTGCCGTCCTCAACGGTAAACTGATAGATTGTCGTGGTGTCTGTCATGATGACTGCATTATTTATTTCTGTAACACTTATTGCTTCTGTCTCGGCGGCCGACCTGACGGAAGAGGCTGACGCCGTGGCACCGGCCCACAGCAGGGCCAGCAGGGAGGGGAGGATATGCTTCATAGCTATGTGGGGGTTGGTCTATATCTCGCCAGCGCCGTTGCACTCGGGGCAGTCTCTCTTGCCCGTGCCATTGCAGCCTGCGCAGCTCACCTTGGTCCTGCCGTATCTGAAGATGCCGGTG
Organism: uncultured Bacteroidales bacterium; assembly: GCA_902792555.1. Lineage (GTDB taxonomy): Bacteria > Bacteroidota > Bacteroidia > Bacteroidales > Bacteroidaceae > UBA6382. Next base: position 14,121 of record CADAZW010000031.1, read on the forward strand.
CCGCTGCAGCTGGCGCAGACAATCTTGCCCTCGCCGTGGCATGCGGCGCATGCGCCCAGCTGCTCCACGAGAATCTCGGCGCTGATATTGTCCTCACGAATCATAATGAAGCCGTCGCGACTGTCACCGCTGTTGGCTGCGGCCTTCACCGTCACCGTGTCGCCACGCCGCTCACAGGTAATGAAATCGGGGGTGGTGAACGTGGCATTGGTGCCGTCAGTGCTGATGACGAAAGTCTTACTCTCGGCGGCGCGGCCAAACTTAAGGCTCTTTACCGAGGGCGTGATAAAGGTGACATAGGCGCTCTGCGACAGCTGGACGCTGGCCACATGGTCACCGCTCTTGAGACTGATGGCTCCCGCGCGACTGCTATTGCTGGCGTTGGGGGCCACGGTTATCTTGAGCACGTCGCCGTCCTTCTCCGTCTCCGTCCACTCCGGTGACACATCCACATCCCAAATATATCCGTCGTAATCGATAGCCACGGTCGCCGTGCCGCCATCTTTGCCGATGGTGACCTGGGTAGGACTGATGCGCAGATAGGTCGTGGCATTTCTCATGTAGAAGTAGCCGCCCACCAAGGCTCCCGCCACCACTACGACTGCCACCGTAATCCATATCCCAACCTTCGCCTTCTTCGACATCGGAGCCTTCGGAGGCTTGGGTGCCTGAGGCTTCGGCTGGGGAGCAGGTTTGGGTTGAGGAGCTGGCTGAGGCTGAGGCTGAGGAGCTGGCTGCGGCTGCGGCTGAGGAGCTGGCTGCGGCTGCGGTTGGGGAGCTACAGGCTGAGGCTTAGGTTGAGGAGCTACAGGCTGTGGCTTAGGTTGAGGAGCTACAGGCTTAGGCTGTGGAGCGGGCTGAGACTGCAGTTGGGGAGCTACGGGCTCCGCCTTCGGCTGCACCTCTACCAGCGGCGTACCGTCAGCAAGGCAGAAATTCTTGCTCATGTCGTACTGCTTGTGGCATTTGGGGCATTCCTTCACGGGAGCTGCAGCAACCGCAGGCTTTGCCTCCGCCTTAGGCTGCGGGGCGGGCTCCGCATTCGGCTGCACCTCTACCAGTGGCGTACCGTCAGCAAGGCAGAAATTCTTGCTCATGTCATACTGCTTGTGGCACTTGGGGCATTCCTTCACGGGAGCAGCAGCAACCGCAGGCTTTGCCTCCGCCTTCGGCTGCGGTGCAGGCTCAACCTTCGGCTGCACCTCTACCAGCGGAGTACCGTCGGCAAGGCAGAAATTCTTGCTCATGTCATACTGCTTGTGGCATTTGGGGCATTCCTTCACGGGAGCTGCAGCAACCGCAGGCTTTGCCTCCGCCTTAGGCTGAGGAGCGGGCTCAACCTTCGGCTGTACCTCTACCAACGGAGTACCGTCGGCAAGACAGAAGTTCTTGCTCATGTCGTACTGATTGTGGCACTTGGGGCATTCCTTAACGGGAGCAGCAGCCGGCTTTGCCTCCGCCTTAGGCTGAGGAGCGGGCTCCGCCTTCGGCTGCACCTCTACCAGTGGCGTACCGTCAGCAAGGCAGAAATTCTTGCTCATATCATACTGCTTGTGGCACTTGGGGCATTCCTTAACGGGAGCAGCAGCCGGCTTTGCCTCCGCCTTCGGCTGAGGAGCGGGTTGTGGCTGCTGTATGCTTACAAGCTTCTGGCCATCCTTACGGCAGAAGTTAATGCTATCGTCGTACTGACTATGGCAAACGGGACACTCTTTCATATAACATATAATTTAGGGACGTCCCACCTCGTACACTCTCCATAGAGAGCAATCTATCATGCAAAATTTAGAGGCGGCTTGTCATTATTTGTTTTTCATGACAAAAGTACATTCTTTTTTTTGAACCGCCACAATTCCTTCCCTAAAATAGCATTTTACACCATATTCTCTCCCCAAGCACATGCAGATATATATAGAATAGGAGCCTCACGACTCTCATTGTTCGGCTCTTAAATGTTTATAGCGTTTGTGCTTACTTCACCTCCTCAAATCTAACATATACTGACAATCGGCGATTTACGAAAGTCTTGGTACAAATATGGAACACCTATTGTCAATGCTGCAATAATCCAAACTATCTTCTCTATTATTTTGAAAAACTTCACCATAATTTATGCGCTATACAAGAATGATTATA
>CADAZW010000032.1 GCA_902792555.1 uncultured Bacteroidales bacterium
CCATATCATGTGGGCGTGGCCGGTGACGACGTCCATGTGCATGTTGGGGGCGTTCTTGCAAAGGTTGTGCATCTCGTCGTTGGTGAGGGCGAGGCTGAGGTAGCCGTTCTCGATGCCGTTAAGGAAGTGCATCGGCACGTCGGCGTAAGCACCGTCCGTATCGGCAAAGTAAGTGACATACGCCAAGCCGTCGGAAATCTCAGAAGCAGTAGCACCGGTAGGCGTACTGGGGGTGTACTCTATGATGTTCATGCCTTCGTGCAGGCCATAGGAACTGATGATCGGGCCAAACGTGCCATCGTTAAGGTAAGTGCCATAAGTGTCGCCCGGATATTTGCCAGGGAACCACGACACGATGGTCAGGCCAATGGTGGCACCGGAGGGAATGCTCGGAATCCAGATGGCAATCTTCGAGTTCTTCTTCACGCTGATACCTGTCACGTTGCCCAGGCGGTCGTAGTATTTGCCCGGAGCGTTCCACTCGTCGCTGATGGTCTGGGGCGACTTGAAGCATTGGGCAGTGTGTACGCGGTACTTTGTGCTGTAGCCACCGTCATAGATGGACTGCGCAAGGGTCTTGATGAAGGCGTTGCTTACATTATTGATGGTTGTCTGAGTCACGCTGCTCTTGAGCGTGGTCCAGAGATCGTCCTCAAACAATTGGTCGGCAAACGTGTTGGCCGAGGTGTTGCGCTTTCCGATGACAAATTCGGCGCAGCTGGCATGGTTGTTGTAACCGGAAGAAATGACGACGCGGATGTAGCGTGCCGTCACGGCAGTGAAATCAACAGATGAAGCACTCGACTTCATCTCGAAATCATAGTTGCCGATGGTCGTCCAGCTACTATTGTTTGTGGAATACTGCAACCTAAATGCGCCCCAATTGCCATTCGACTGGTCCGAGCGCGGGGTGTAGTTGATGAAGTCCACGCTCTTGGAAGAGCCGAGATCCCAAGTGGCAGTCACGGTGCCACCATTAGCCAGGGCTTGACCACTGCTGTAGTTGGAATGCCAGATAGTAGAAGTATTACCATCGTAGGAGTTTTTGAACGGAGATTCTGATGCATTCGATGTGGCGTTACCTCCCGAAATGGTGTACTTCGTATCTTCAAATGAGGAAAGTGCTGCACCGCTGTACTCATCACCTTTCTGGGCGATGGTGAAGACTTGCGTCACACTGGCATCGGCAGAACCGGAGATGGTGATATCGCCGTAGCGCGTGGAGGCAGAGGCGTTCTTGGCCACATGGATGGTCAGGCGCGTGCCAGAGAACGAAGCCGACAACCATGCGGTGGCATCGCTGGACACAGAGGCTGAGAGCGTACCGGCGTTCTTGGCAGTAATATCATAAAACATTGTGTTTTCCGCATTTCCAACAGTGCGGGCATGTGGAGTCTCGATGATAATCTGTGCCTGCACACCAAAGGTGAGCAAGCAGAGCACAGCCATCATCCAAATTCGATTTGCGATGCTTAATCGTCTCATTTCAAATTTTATTAAGGTATTAGATTTAAGGTTTCAAGTCGTTTGCCAGCGTAGGTGACAAATTGATTGCCTGCAGGCACGCGATGCTGTCGAGGGCGCTACACACCCTATAAGCCTAATCAACACAAATAGACACATCCGCTTATTCTGGCGGACGTTGACTTGTTGATTTTTTTAGATTTGACTTTAATTTCGCGTGCAAAGATAATCATTTAACTTCATTACGCAAAATAATAGAAGAGAAAACGAGAAATACTGCCAAAACTTTATTCCTTTACAATAAATATTGCGCGTATACGCGCGCGAATCCTAACATAAAAAAGTAGTCCTCGCGACAAAAAATGGCGTGAGGACTACGTTCTTTATTAGAATCTGATAGTGTGTTGATATTGGTACTTTGCGGTTTATTTGCCTGTCAGGTGGTCGAGCAGTGATGCACAGGCATCCTTCAACAGGTCGATGACATGCTCAAACCCGCGATCGCCGCCATAATAGGGGTCAGGCACGCAGGCTTCATCATGATGGCGAAGGAAGGAAGCCATCTCAAGCACCCGCGCTTTGCTCCCTTCAGGCTGCATCGATTGGAGAGCACGGATGTTCTGATGATCCATACCTACGATATAGTCGAAGTGGGAGAAGTCGTCCGTCCGGATCGGCCGCGAGCGATGGGTAATATAATAGCCGTGCATCGAGGCATGGCGGCGCATTCGGTCGTCAGCCTTCTCGCCCTCATGGCAGCTGATAAGCCCTGCGGAATCCACCTCAAACAACTCACCGAGGCCTCTATCGTCAACCATCTGGGCGAAGATTGTCTCCGCCATAGGAGAGCGACAGATATTGCCTAGGCAAATAAAGAGAATCTTAATCATTGCCGCTAACCAAAGGCTCTATGGTGTCAATCTTATACTTATCGCCATCTTTCACCACGCCCAGCTTGACAATGTATTTATAATCTTTAGAATCGTAGCCTTCATAAGTCTGACTGACCTTGCAGGTTGCCTCGTCGAGCATCTCAAAAGTGCGCTTCTTCAGAGGACCGGTGTCTCCCCCACCCTCGTAGAGGAATATCCATGTTGCCAGGCAATCACTGCCGTCGCAGTCGTATTCATAGTTGTCTGCAAGGTACTTAATGGCATTGCGTGTGGTATGCTTCTTAACAAAAGCATAGTTTAATTGGTCTTTGTCAAGACCCTTGTAAAAGTCCTCCAAGAAGGTCTTGGCCTCTTCCATCTCTTTCTGGGTAGTCTCCAAGCCTTGATCTGGCATCACAGTGTCTGCCTTAACCACTGAGTCTGTCTTAACATCTTCTGTTGGCTCTGCTGCCTTCTCCTTCTGTCCACACCCAACGCAAAGTACAGTTCCTATCAGCAACGCCGGGATGAAATAAAAAAATGATTTCTTCTTCATGATTTCCATTGTTATATAATTAATCTATAGATTCTTAGGCGTATAGATGGCGTCCCACCATGCAGAGTCGCCCTTAAGGTATTTGTCAAACCATGCCAGCATGGTATTGATCCACTTCTTGCGCTTCTGGAAATCCATAATGCCATGGTTCTCGCCTTCCACCAGCACGAAGGCCGTAGGCACGCCGAGCAGCTTAAGTGCTGTGTACATTTGGATGCTCTCACCTACAGGCACATTGGTATCGGCAGTGCCATGGGTAAAGAGGAGCGGAGTGTGAATCTTGTCAGCATTATACAGCGGCGAGCGGTCAACATATAGATCCTTGCGCGTCCATGGATAGGAGTCGGCTGCACTGACCTGGCTATAGGTGTAACCCCAGTAGCCCTCACCCCAGTAGCTGGTGTGATCGGAAATGCCAGCATGGCTGATGCCTGCGGCAAACATATCGGTCTTGGTCAGCAGCAGCTGAGTCATAAAGCCGCCATAGCTTGCGCTGACGCAACCAATGGCCTTGGCATCCACCCACGGATTATGGTCGATGAGATATTGGGTCGTCTCGATGATGTCCTCAGCCACGCCCTCGCCCATGGTGTTGACATGGCGCGAGCCCCACTCCTGGCCAAAGCCAGCAGCACCGCTGGGATTACAGGTGAGCACTACATAGCCCAGCGCATTCCAATAATGTGCGGGATAATGGCTGCCTCCGCCAAAGCGGCGCGAGGTGGGTGAGCATCCACCATAGTAGTGGACAATGACGGGGTATTTCTTCTGTGGGTCGAAGTTGGGGGGCAGGAAGTAGAAACCGGTCAGCTCATAGCCGCGCTTGCTCATAAACCGCACGTCGTGGCACGTGCCAATGCTTACCTCTTCCATGCGCTCGGGGTCGGCCTCGCCCAGCTTACACATTTGAGGCTTTCTACTTTTCGTGCTTTCAATCTTTATGGAATAGAGTTCCTCTGCCACGCAGGCAGAGCTGCCATAATACAATAAGGTAGAGCCGTCGTTGGAGAAGGCGAAGTCCTGCACCAGCTCCAGGGGCTGCTCCACGCGAGTGATACTATTGCGGAGCACATCATAGCGATAGAGACTGACAGAGTCGCCATTCTCTGCCGTAAAGTATGCCATAGCCCCATTGCGAAGGGCCTTGACGGTACTGATGGAGGGGTCGAAGTCCTTGGTTACGGGAGTAATCATCTTGGTGTCCATGTCGAGCACGAAGAGCTGATGGTCATAGACATTGGGAATGAGGCTGTCGGGCAGTGTGCAACCAATGCGGTTGAACGCATCGGCGCCACCTACCAGCAGCAGCTTGTTGGTGCCGCTGACCAAGGCCTCTACGCCGGCATAGCCGTCGCGATAAAAGAGGGTGTCGCACTCCATGGTCTGCAGATTGAGGCGATAGGCTGAGCCGACCTCCGTGGGGCGTTTGCCCATTATCTCCTCCCGCACGGAGAACACGATGTAGCTGCCATCGGGCGCTATGGCGTCAAGATAGGTATTGTGGCTGCCGAAGGTAAGCGGCTGCACCTGACCTGACTTCAAATCAAGCTTGAGCAGGCTACTGCGGTTGCGCCACCCAGGCTGGCGGTCGTCGGGGGTAAGCACCTCATAGACTCCGCGCTCCTTGTCGGGCCCGCTCTCATACTTGGTTAGGATGAGGAAATCCTCGTTAGGCGACATGACGTAATGGTCAAGAGGCAAGTCGCTGAACAGCACCTCCTCGCTGAAGTCCTCAGGATTGTAGCTTACCAGCTCCTTCTTGCCGCTGACGGTGCGCACTCCCATCAGGCGGTCGCTCTTGGGCATCCAGCGCAGTCCGCCAACGGGCACAAGCCTGCGCGCTCCGCTGCTGAGCACAATCAGCTCATTGCGGCGCTGGCCCTTGCCCTCATGGTCATTCCAATAGGTGCTGATGGTGGCATACTTGCCAGAGGGTGACACACCCAGGCCGGTATAGTGTTTCATCTCCATCACGTCGTCGAGCGAGAAGGGGCGCTTGCCATTGGCCGCTGGACATTGAACTTTGACTGCGGCAACACTGCCGCTGTCTGCATCCAAGCTCAGGCTGAGGTCCGTAGTGTCTGCCACATACTTAACCACTACTTCATAGAGGCCGGCCTGATAGCCCTGCTTGCCGCTGGCCTCCTTGCCGTTGACAAAAACTTTTTTCTGCTTGGGGCCGTCAGCCTTCACCTCCACCTTGACATAGCCGCTGAGTTGGAAACTGAAGGCTGCCAGCATCACCTTGCCGCGCAGTGTGGTGTCGGCATTGAGTTCACTGACGGCCACTGCCCTGCCCTGCCTGGCGGCATCCAGCCTCACAAAGGTATTCAGCGCATAGTCGTCGGCCAGCTTCTTCTGCTTGGCATCCACACTGTCTATCATCACGGGCTTCAGCACACTGTAGGGGCCTGCCACTCTCACGGTGTCAACCTTATGGGCCGACACAATAAGGTTGGCGGCAGCCGCCAGGGCTGTCACCAACAATAAATTGCGTACAAACATACCTGTCTTGTCTTTATTTCTTTGCCAGCAGATCGCGAATCTCGCCGAGCAGCTTCTCTTCGTTACTGGGCTCGGGTGCGGGTGCAGGCGCCTCCTCCTTCTTCTTGTTGAGCTTGTTCATGCCCTTAATCATCAGGAAGATGCAGAATGCCACAATGAGGAAGTCGATGATGTTCTGGATGAAGGTACCGTAGTTGACACTTGCATCGCCCACCTGTATGGTAAGGGTGGTGAAATCAACGCCACCGGTAACCGTGCCGATAAGGGGCATCAGCACATCGTCAACCAGACTGGTAATAATCTTGCCGAACGCGCCGCCGATGATAACACCGACTGCCATGTCCATCACGTTGCCCTTCATGGCAAATTCCTTAAATTCTTTGATAAATCCCATAATAATAATAAATTTAGTTACACTATGCTCTGCAAAAATAAAAATATTTTCGTAATTTTGCACCGCTTTAGTAGAATCTTTAGTAAAAAATTGGTCTCAAGACCACAAAATACCCCAAAATAGAGGAACTAACAACTCAAAAAACATTATAAACTTAAAAACACACAAAATTATGGCAACAAAAGTTGGTATTAATGGTTTCGGCCGCATCGGCCGCCTTGCTTTCCGCCAGATGTTCGAGGCAGAAGGCTATGAAGTAGTAGCAATCAATGACCTTACAAGCCCCAAGATGCTTGCTCACCTCCTCAAGTACGACACCGCTCAGGGCGGTTTCGCCGGCAAGTTTGGCGAGAACAAGCACACCGTAGAGGCTACCGAGAACTCTATCATCGTTGACGGTAAGGAGATCACCATCTATGCTAAGCCCAATGCAGCCGAGCTGCCCTGGGGCGAGCTGGGTGTTGACGTAGTGCTGGAGTGCACCGGCTTCTACACCTCCAAGGAGAAGGCCAGCGCCCACATCCAGGCTGGCGCAAAGAAGGTTGTTATCTCCGCTCCCGCTGGCAACGACCTCCCCACCATCGTCTACAACGTTAACCACAAGACCCTCACCCCCGCCGACACCATCATCTCCGCAGCCAGCTGCACCACCAACTGCTTGGCTCCCATGACCAAGGCTCTTAATGACTTCGCTGCCATCCAGAGCGGTATCATGACCACCGTTCACGCCTACACCGGCGACCAGATGATTCTCGACGGTCCCCAGCGCAAGGGTGACGTTCAGCGCGCCCGTGCCGGTGCCCAGAACATCGTGCCCAACTCCACCGGTGCCGCCAAGGCTATCGGTCTCGTAATCCCCGAGCTCAACGGCAAGCTGATCGGTGCCGCACAGCGCGTTCCGACTCCCACCGGCTCCACCACCATCCTACACGCCGTTGTTAAGGGTGAGGTAACCGTTGAGGGCATCAACGCCGCAATGAAGGCCGCTGCCAACGAGTCCTTCGGCTACACCGAGGAGAAGCTCGTCAGCTCCGACATCATCGGCATGAAGTTCGGTTCTCTCTTCGACGCCAACCAGACCATGGTAAGCAAGATCGGCGACGGCAACTCCCTCGTTCAGGTTGTTGCATGGTACGACAATGAGAACAGCTACACCAGCCAGATGGTTCGCACCATCAAGTACCTCGCTGAGCTGAAGTAAGAAATAACATCTCTATTTGAAATTTGAGATTTGAAATTTGAAATTTATGCCAAGTCCGGTGTTGAACGGGACTGAGGTAAATTTCAAATATCAAATCTCAAATTTCAATTATATACTATGCTAACCATCCTCGGCCCCACTGCCAGCGGCAAGACCACACTTGCCGTAGCACTCGCCGACCGTCTCCACACCGAGATAATCAGCGGAGACAGCCGGCAGGTGTATCGCGGCATGGACCTCGGCACCGGCAAAGACATTGACGAATACACCGTCAACGGGCGCAAGATTGCCTACCATCTGATAGACATCGTCGATGCCGGCACCAAATACACCGTCTATGACTTCCAGCGCGACTTCCGCGAGGCATACGACAACATCACCGCACGGGGAATGGAGCCCATCTTCTGCGGAGGCAGCGGACTCTATCTGGAGAGTGTGCTGCGAGGCTACCGCCTGCCCGACGTGCCGGCAAACAAGCAATTGCGCGACTCACTTGAGGGAAAGAGCCTGGCCGAACTGACCGACATACTTGCATCCTACAAGCCACTCCACAACACCACCGACATCGACTCGCCCCAGCGCGCCATACGCGCAATAGAAATTGAGGCCTACTGCACCGACCACGCGGCAACACTGCGCCCGTTCCCTGACATCCCCAACATTACCTTCGGCATTTCCATCCCCCGCGAGCTACGCCGACAGCGCATAACCGAGCGCCTGCATGCCCGCCTTGACGCAGGTATGCTTGACGAGGTGCGCGGCCTGCTCAACAGCGGCATCAAGCCCGAGGACCTCATCTACTACGGCCTGGAATACAAGTTCCTCACCCGCCACATCATAGGCGAAATCTCCTACGACCAGATGGTCAGCGGTCTTGAGATAGCCATCCATCAGTTTGCCAAGCGGCAGATGACGTGGTTCCGCGGCATGGAGCGGCGCGGCATCACCATCCATTGGATTGACGGCACACTGCCGACGGAGGACAAGGTCAGGCAAATCCTTGACATTGTCGCAAAGAAATAGGCGGACACCTCACTTTCGGTGCCCGCCATATTTATTGCCTTTCTCAGCCTGCGGCTATTCTAAATTGAGATGATAGACATAGCCGGTTTTAATAGCGATGCCACCACGACCCTTCGGTCTCACCTGCTGTACATCTTAAAATTATCAATTTCTCTTAACGGTAAGGCTGAAGCTTATCTTGTTGCGTCCGTCCTCATTGGAGGCTGTAATGGTAGTCTCGCCGTCATCAAGCAGCTTGAGCGTAATATGGTTGTCATAGCTCGTGTTGGTGCTGACAATGCTTGCCACCTCGGGGTTCGACACGCTCCACGTTGCCCAGCTGAAAGGCGTGTAAGGCTCGCCGTTGCTGCGGTTGCCGATGTAAAGGGTAACGGTCTGCTTGTTAGCGATGTTCACTGTTGCAGAGCCTACATCATAGTTGTCAGCCTCCACCAGCACTGCGTTGGCGGGGAAGGTGTGTCTGTTGACGACGCTGAGCTGGTACTTAATCTCGTTGCCCGCCTCGTCGGTGGCTGTTATGTAGGTAGTGCCCGGACCTTCCACGGTAACCTTGGCACGCAGATAGTCGAGGTAACCGTCGCCGTTGGGCAGAGCCTCCACTGTGGCCACGCGGCTGTTGCTGCTCGTCCAGGTCAGCCCGCTAAATCCAGTAAACGCCCTACCGGTGTCCTTGTCGCCAACATACAGCCAGATAGTCCCGGCTTCTGAGTAGTCCACCGTCTCGCCTCCAACGCTCCAGTTCTGGTCGTTTACCAGCACCTCTTTGCCAGAAAAGACGTCTGCCACCATTAGCTGATAAGTCAGCACATTGCCGACCTCATCGGCAGCAGAGATTACGGTAGTCCCGCTTTTGCCCGTCGGGCTGACAACTCCGATTGCGTCGTCAACAGCTATCGTGGCCACAGACTCGTCGCTGCTCGACCAATCCACCCAGTCCATACCGCTAATGGGAGCGAGGTTACGGCTTCTCCCTATGAAGAAGTTGACAGGTTTGTCACTGTCAGCTATGGGAACGACGCCACTGCCGCTTGTGTCGTCGGAGTCGCGCACAAGCACGGCATTGTAGGGAAGCACATAGGCAGGCCTTATCTCCTGAACATTGGCAATGTCGCCCAGCCAGTGCTGCTGCGTGTCATCGGCGTATCCCCAGCTGTAGGTTCCGTCTCCATTATCGTTGAACACAATGTCGTAGCCGCGATTGGTAGTCTTGGTGCCATCCTTGTTGACAATCGTCATCATGTTGTCTTCACTCTCCGGAATTGCCTCAAATAGACGCCAATTTATACGTTCCTTCCATGGTGAAAAAGCCACATTAGGCGGCTGGCAGTCCAGGTAATAACTTTTTCCGCCTATAAGTCCACTAAGTTTAAGCCGGACGATTGTGAGTACCCTTTCAAATAATACATCCTGCGCATCAGCCACGCTGCCAAACTCGCCGTTGAATCCTGCGTAGTTGTACCAGTCATAGCCGTCGTAAGGAATGCCGTCCCAGGTCTTGCTGCCATAATCGACATACTTCCAATAACTGTCGGCATACTCCCTTGTGGCAGTCAGAATGTTCCAGTATCTATCTCCATTATGCTCAAAGCGCCATAGCTCACTACTGCCATTGACATCAACCCTGTCAACAAGTCCCCCGTTGGTACTGAGGAACTTAAGATTATCAGCATTTTGCAGCACATAGCACTTGCCTTCCTCAATGAAAGATGAGGGCACGGTAGATACCCTGAAAGGATATGTCATATCCCTCTGCGCCCATGCAGAAAGTGAAAGCATGGCCAGCGTCAGTATAAAAAGTCGTTTCATTTCTTCAGCATTTTAACGGTTGTCTTGCCAATCTTGATAACGTAAGTGCCGGAGGGCAGCCCGCTGATGTCAACCTTCTGCGCCTCGGCCTGCCTCAGCAGCTTGCCGTCGGCACTGAAGACCTGCACCTTGGTGTCGCGGGGCAGCATGGAGAAACTGAGACTGCAGGCAGCCTCAATGGCAGAGCTCACTGCCAGCGGCTCATCGTCCTCCTCACGCTCTGCGAAGTTCACACTCTTAATGTACTTCAGCACATTGCCGTCGGCCATTACCACATTGAATCTCTTGGTGTCGGACTGATCGAGTATCTCGTAGTCAACCAGCATCAGGCACACCACATTGCGCACAGGCACAGCCTTGCCGTCGTCGGTGAGCAAATGCCACGAAACTACGCCCTGCGCACGCAGCACAACAGCGCACAGAAGCAAAATCGTTGTCAAAAGAATCTTTCTCATATTATCTATTTTAGCAATATTTACAAAAGTCCTCTTCATATACAATGTCGTCGTCTCTCTACAGCGCAAAAATAATCATTATTTTGCCAAATGCCGCAAAAAAAAGAATAAAAAACTATAATCATGGTTTCGTCGAGTCCGGACCGACGTTATTCGCATCAAAACGAACTATTTCCGCGTCAAGACGAAATTTTTCCGCGTCAAGACAGATTTTTTCCGCGTCAAGACCGAAATTTATCGCGTCGAAACTAAAATTTAATCGCGCCGAAACTGAATTTAATCGCGTCGAGCCCAAATCTAATCGCGTCGAAACTGAAATTTAATCGCGATTAAATTTCAGGCTCTGCGCGACTAATTCCGTTCCCCACTGCTTTTGATGCGCTTTTCGCGCGACAAATATAATTTTCGTCAGATTCCAATCTTTTGCGCACGCATATTGATCGGTTTTTCACGCACTCTGACTGGCGCTCCCCTACCTTATATATTATTATAGGTGGGCAGGGTGTATTGTTGTTGGTGACAATGTGTATATTTTCACCAAAGGAAGACATGAAAACGACTTCCAGCGGCCTACCCACGCCTCAACACGGACACTGGCAAGAAAAAAGTGAGGCTGCATCTCGTGATGCAACCTCCCTTGCGTATTTTACTATGATTGAATTTGTACTGACGGTTTACCAGTCGTCCTCCTCCTCCACTCCGTTGTAAACAGACTTGGGGCACCACTCAAAGTAGTCGATAAACAGCTGCGAGGAGGTGTTCTCAAGCACTGACTTCATGCGGAGGTAGTAGGTCTTCTTGGGGTCGAAGGTGCCGGTGTAGGCTATGCGGCGGAAGACGCGGTTGTTGTTGCGGAAGTTGCCGCTTACGGCCGTAGTGGAGGCGGTGCCGAAGTAGCGCGGTGCCTTCATGTAGCCGTGGATGCGCATACGCTTCTCAATCTCGGTGTTGTAGTCCTCGTCGTCGGTATCCTCCTCCCACTCAATCTGAGGATTCTCGCCGTAGATACGCATATCGAGCGGCAGGCCGATGGCCTCAAGGTTGTTGGGGTTGGTGCCGAGATAGAGCTGACACATACCGCGGCGGTCTGCCACATTCTGCATACCGATGCGGAACTCATAGGTGCCTAAGTAGGGCACGTGGGGCAGCTCGATGGTCACGTCGTACTGGCCTACGATGTTGTACTCGTCGCCCTGATAGTTCTGCCAAACATAGCCGTAGGCGGGCAAGAATACCACGCGACTGTCGGCGGAGGTCCTCATGGTGGAGTGATAGCCGGGAGGCATGTGCATACCCTTGGCGGCGTTACCACTGGTGATGCGGCGATAGCCGGAGGACATCTGCTCGGGCAGCATGTCGCAGATATCGTAGCGCATACGCTCGTTGAGCACCTTGTTGGGCACGTCCTCATCATAGACGAGAATTTCGTCGATGGTATAGAAGTAGCCGTTGAGGGCGGCGTTGTCACCGTCGTTATGGATGAGGATTCCCTCGCGGGGCACGGTAACCTCGGCAAAGTTGTTCCAGTTGCGCTCGCTTACATAGCGGTTGATGCGCTTGCCGTCAATCTGCTTGCCCTCCATGAGCTTGAGGATGCGGTTCTGGGTAAGGGTGGGATAATAGCACCATACGTCGATGGCGAGGTTCTCGGGATTGCGATAGCCGAAGCCCTGCTCGTTGTAGTGGATGAGCAGGTAGTTCCAAGCCACTGAGCGGTTGGTGAGGTGATATCCCACAAACTGGTGAACGGCGTTGAGGTCGCTCTTATAGTCGGTGCTGGTGGCATCGGGATAATACTCCTTACACTTCTGCTCGATTACGGGGAACACCTCGTCCCAGTTGGTAATCTGACCGTTTTCCTTCTCCAGCGTGATGCCGAAGGCCTGCTCAAACAGGCTGTCGGCCTCCACGAAAGCGGTGAAGCCGCTGTCGCGGTGAGCAGGCGTAGGCACGGGGGTGTCGCCTGTCTCGGTGGGACAGCCAAGACCGGTCTCAGGATGGTTCTTCTCGTAGTCCATGTCGCGGAACGGAGCATTGAGAATCTCGTCGAAGCCGGTAACCTTGAGCAGGTTGGAGAACACCTGCAGGTTCTCGGTTGCCTCGATGAGCGAGCTGAGCGACGACGTGGTGGGAGCCACCACCTTGTCCACCTTGTGGATCACGCCATTCTCCACCTCGATATCGCTGGCGGTGATGCGCGAATACTTGTCGATATAGACGGCAAGGTTGCCACCAGTGATGGTATCGAAATTGATGGTCACGAAGCGGCCTGCAAACGACTGAGTCTCAATGGTGCCCTCCAAGAAAGCAGTGCTGAGGAGAGCCTCGCTGTTCTCATGGTCAATGAGACAGTTGTTTACGATAAACTCTGCCGTGGAGTCAGGCGTCAGGGTGATGTCGTAGTCAGTGGTGTTATACAGCGAGTCGAGGAAAGTCTGCACCGCCTCGTTGCTGGGAGCAAAGCAGGTGAAGTTGCCGCGCGCGGAGAGCAGGTCATAGACGGTGGACTCCGAGACATCGCTGAGCTTGACTCGCTTTATAAGATAGAGGAAGTCGGAGAGACCCTCGTCCTCCTCCATGTACCCCGACATTAGCTTGCCGGTGAAGGTGTACATGTTGGATTCATCCACCCTGTCCTGGCATGCCACAAAGGTTACAAGGGCAACGGCCATAATCACCGCTGCACGAATTAATCTGTTGACGCTTTTGATAGCTGAACTCATGGCTTTAGTATTTCTTTTTAGGTTTTTCTATGTAATCTAATGTGCAATATTAACACATTTTTCACTTATAAGCAAAATATGAGGTAAAAAAACTTTAATTCGGAGTACTTTCGAACGATTTTATAACAAAAGACAAGGGATTAGGAGCAAATTCCTAATCCCTTGCACTATTATTCTTTGTATGCTTTGCGCCTATTACTTGGCAGCTTTCTTGAGAGCCTTCTTCAGCTCCTTCTCGGCAGCCTGCAGGCCCTTGGTCTTGAGGGTCTGGGTGTAAGCCTTGGCAATGGCGTCGGTCTGTGCCTCCTGCTCGGGGGTAGCAAAGGCGTGGCGATAGCCCTTCTGGTCGTAGCAATGGCCGCGAGTGAAGTCGGGCACAGCTACAGAAGCGCAGTTATTATCCATCGACAGCGTGCCCAGCTCGGCAAGGCAGCACCACTCGGCAAGGTCGTAAACATCCATGTCAAGGGGCAGACCGTTCTGCAGACAGTAAACAAGACGGCTGTCCATCACGAAGTCCATGCCGCCATGACCGCCTACTTCCTTGGCCAGCGCACCATACTTCTTGAGAATGGGGTGCTCGTATGCCTTGACCAGCTCAGCCTGCTGTGCGGCTGGCATAAATCCGTGGGCGTCAAGCTTGTCCACTACGGGCACACCGGCATCCTTCATGCTGCTCTCGTCGAGGGTGAAGTGCTCCTCGGGATACTTGGTGGCGTAGCCCTTGGTACCGATGAGCTTATAGAGGCGGTTGTAAGGCTGAGGATTCATCACATTGTGCTGAATCTCAATCACCTTGCCAGACTCCGTGCGCATAAGCGTGGTGGTGTGGTCGCCATTGCGGAACTCAGGGCAGGGCTTGCCGGTCTTCTTCTCCACATACTCCTTACCGTGAGCAGACTTGGTGTCCATAGCCACGAGAGTGGTGATGCGGTCGCCGCGGTGGATATCAAGCACCTGGGCAACGGGGCCAAGGCCGTGGGTGGCATAGACGTCGCCACGGTACTCCTTGTTAAACTTCATGCGCCAACCCAGCTTGTCGGGGTCAGAGCCGTCAGGATTCTTCCAGTAGTAATCCCAGAAGGGGTCGAGGTTGTGAATGTAGGCACCCTCGGCGCGGATAACCTCGCCGAAGACTCCGTGCTGAGCCATATTGAGAGCGTTCATCTCATACCAGTCGTAGCAGCAGTTCTCCAGAATCATGCAGTGGAGCTGCTTGGCCTCTGCCAGGTTGATGAGATCCCAGCACTGGGCAAGATCCATGGCTGACGGCACCTCGATAGCGGTGTTCTTGCCATTCTCCAGGGCGCACTTGGCTACAGGGAAATGGTGATCCCAGTCGGTGGCTACATACACGAGGTTGATATCCTCGCGCTTGCAGAGCTCCTCATAACCCTTCTCGCCAGAGTACTCAGCTGCCTCAGGCAGGCCTGCGTCGGTAAGAAACTTCTGGCATTTCTTAACACGGTCAAGCTCATAGTCGCAGAGAGCTACGATGTTGACACCGTTGATGTGGGTGAAACGCTCCACGGCACCGGGACCGCGCATGCCGAGACCCACGAATGCAACGCGTACGATGGGTTCTGCCGGACGGGCAAGGCCAAGCACGTGCTTCTGGCCCTCAGGGCGAACGGGAACTTCTGTCTCAATGGTACCGCCGTTCCAGTGCCACTTGGTCTGCATGTAGGGCTGGGCAGTGATGCTCTGAGGCATCATGGCGAGCAAGCAAAGGGCTATGCCCACCGCAAAAAATGAAAACTTCTTCATGTTGTGTGATTAATTAATGATATTACTTAGGTTTAAGGTCTTGATTTTTTCAAAGTGATTGCAAAGATAAGCATTTTTTTTATATCAGCACACATTCACGCGCGAACTTATTTAATTTA
Organism: uncultured Bacteroidales bacterium; assembly: GCA_902792555.1. Taxonomy (GTDB): domain Bacteria; phylum Bacteroidota; class Bacteroidia; order Bacteroidales; family Bacteroidaceae; genus UBA6382. The sequence goes on from CADAZW010000032.1 coordinate 14,886, forward strand.
TAGTTCGAAAGTCATAAAGTTAGAGTGTTTGTAAGTCAAATTCTTCGCGAGCGGCTCGCCAAATATTATGTCACGATGCGAATCGCGGATGAAAAAGAACAAGCCCCCGCAGGCTCGTGCCTGCAGGGGCTATGCTATCTTTTCCCTACCTCCCTTGAGGGGAGGACCGAGAAGGGGATTTTACTTCACGGCGATCTTCTTGCCATTGACA
>CADAZW010000033.1:0-9719 GCA_902792555.1 uncultured Bacteroidales bacterium
TTCGGCGGCCTGGGCGACGAGTATTTCTATGATGAGATGTACACCCAGTATTACTACCCCGATGTAGAGCCGTGGCACGAGAACCTCACCACCCTCTGCGACTTCCAGCGCAAGTGGGCCGACATGCTGCCCAAAGATGCTGTCATCCCCACCCCGCCCAATCCCAATCAGGACAAGAACGACTACACCACCATTGGTGTATTCGAAGGTGGCGGCAACCAGAGCAAGGGCGTCTATCGACCCGCCTTCAACTGCCGCATGCGCACCAACAGCGTACCCGACTACTGCCCCGTATGCCGCCGCGGCCTGCAGCACGTGATAGACTACCACCTGCAGCCCATGCGCTAAGGGTTTCACAGCCTGAACAGGCACGGAAAGAAATTGTCGGAAAGCTTTCAGAAACCAAGGCTCGCCATCAAGGCAACTTGTTCTGAAAAGCTTCTGGCAATTTCTTTCTGTTTTGTAACATTTTTGATGCAAAAAGCATATTTTGTGCCAAAAATTATCTTCCTGTTAAATTAAATTTCTACATTTGCACCCGCGAAAAAAAATAACTCTAATTATTCATAAACATCTCTAACAACAAAACAATGAAAAAGATTTTATCTCTTTTCTCGCTCCTTGCCCTATTCTTAATAGGTGGAGCAAACAATGCCGTTGCAGATGATGACCTTACGGGACAGTCGCCGGCAACAACACTTACTGACGGTGGCTATTACTACATCGTCAACAACCAGGAAGCCTTCTACAACCAGAAAGGCAAGCATGTGGCATTCTATTATGACGAAACAGATGCCAGCAATGTTTATTGGAACCAGATCAACGCAAGCGATTTGAATTTTGTGTTCCAACTCGTGAAGAAGGCTGACAATGTCTGGACTATCCGCAACTGCGCCAGCAACCAGTTTGTAAAGGGTTCTGCCTTCGACGTGGCCAGCTTCGGTCTGGGAGAGTATGAACACACTTTCTATCCGCAGGCCAACGGGTCTTACAAGATTCACAATGCCAGCATAAGCAACGCCAATTATTTCCTTTATACGGACAATAGCGCCTACGGCGGTAATACCAAGAACAAGGTGGGCTGCAACAGCTGGAGCGCTAATCTTGATGGCGGAACATACGCCAACTGGGACTTCTACGAGGTAAATGCCACCATTGCAGCCGAGGCTGAGGCTCTCGGCGCAGAAATGCCTACGGATTATGTTAAAGAGATAGTGGATGGCGACTACTACTACATCATCAATGACTATCATGCATACAATCAGAAGAAGGACGTGGACATTGCTTTCTGGTATGATGCCGACCATCTGCGCTGGAAGCAGTTTGACAAGAACAACTATGCCCACATGTTCAAGGCTGTAAAGGACAGCGACGGCAAGGTTGCCCTGCAAAGTGTGATTGGCGGTAAGTATGTCGGCAAGTCAGGAGATTGGGCTGACAGTCCTTACTATCATGTCGTAACCGATGATGCCGATGCTTCCTATGCTCCGCATCTTGGTGCTGGCACTGGCCTGTTTAAGATTGTCAACAATGACGGTAGCGGCAATCCGCTCGGCCCCGGCTGCATCGTTTGCGGCGACACGAGAAACGGCACTATCGGCCAGGAGGGACATACTCCCGATAACTCAGGCTACAGCAGTGCAGCCAATGGATATGTCGGCCGTTGGAAGTTCTACAAGGTTCCCCAGAGCAAAATAGATGCTCTTCTGTATGGTATCCCCGTAACCGACATCTCGCAGCTCTCTGACGACAAATACTACTACATCGTCAGCCAGCATGACGACTTCCGCCATCTGGGCTCAAGCCATCCTGCTGCACAGAACTACAACGGCTATGAGGGAATGCTTGGCTATGATATCAATGTTAAGAATGACAACGGTGATAACGTTGTTGCATGGGTGGCAGCGCAAAGGTCTAACCCTAATCCTGCCGTTGTTTGGAAGATTGTTCAGGATGGCAGTTATTATAAGCTGCAAAATCTCTACACTGGCAAATATGCAGGCGAAGCTGCTTACAGCAGGGTAAGTTGGACTGACGAGTGCGAAAAGACTCAGAAGTTTATGACAAGCACTGTTGCCGGAGCGTTTGAAATCAGCAACAGCAATCATAACTATAGGTGGGGAATCGGCGGTTCCTACCATGTAAGCAACTACGGCTATGTAGGCTCCGTTGGTGGCACTGACCAGCAAAACGCTTGGAAGATCTACGAGCTCAGCGATGCCCAGGTTCAGGTGATGTGTGACAACATGGCCAGTGAGCTAGATGCTGCATCTTCTGCTTTTGGCTATGTCAACGTGATGAAGGACGAGGCTTCGAAGGACGCCGCACAGGCTCTGCTTGCAGGCAATCCCACCTACGAGGAGATGAGAGAGGCCCTCAAGAATGTCATGCCTCTTACCAATGGCTACTACCGTCTTTCTTATCCTAAGAAGTGGAATGGCGTTTTGGGCGAGCCTTATGTTTATTTCGGCAATGATCGCCTGCTCTACTCCAATCTTAGCGAGGAGGATGCCAAGGCTGACTACAGCACAGTATATAAGGTGACTGTTGAAGGTAATGTTACAAGACCTGCCGGTCCCGGCTATGTAGTAACAATGGAGTCGCAGGGCGGATTGCGTCCTTATTACAATGGCGGCTATGGTGACCAGAAGATGGTGGATAATAATACCGCCAAGGCATGGTTGATACGCCCGGAAGGAGGCTTCGACGACGGCGGCAAGACTGCTTTTGCCATTGAGGTGAGTCAGGCCAGTGGAAGTTTTCATGGTAACTATTACCTCATCAAGGTTGATGAAGGAGAGAATAACTATCAGATTAAGGCCAATGCGTACAGTACTGCTAAAAGGCAGCCGACCTCCGCTCAGGGCTATCTCTATCCCGCCACCGACATCACCGTTAAGCTGAACCAAGCAGGCGACAACTACTGGGCAACACTGTATCTTCCGTTTGGCGTAACTCTGCCCACGGGCACTGAGGCCTATGTCGGCGTTGTTGAAGACGATAAACTGAAGCTGACAAGCATCGGTCAGGATATTCCTGCCGAAACTCCCGTCGTACTCCGCGGTGATGCCGCAACCATCACGGCAACCATCAACGATGAGATTCCCGAATACACAGGTACCATTGGTCTCAGCGGCCAGTATCTCGCTGCCGACTCCCGTGAGGACAACATCCGCTCACTCGGTGTAAAGGACGGAGTGGTTGGTTTCTACAAGCTTCCCGACTCTTCCACAGGCCTCGGTGCCAACAAGGCACTCCTTAACACGGGCTCAGGTTCGCAGGGATATAAGATCGTTATTGATGACGACGTGACTGCTATACAGTCGCTGAATAGCGAAGCTGCAGAGTCACAAAGCTATTACGACCTGCAGGGCCGCAAGGTTGTGGCTCCTCAGAAGGGCAGTCTCTACATTAAGAATGGCAAGGTTGTGAAATACTAATAATTAAGGAGGAAATATTATGAAAAAGACATATATTGCACCGACTTGCGTGAATTACGCCCTGCCCACGGGCAAGCTGTTTACCAACCCTGCCAGTCTGCCCGTAAGCGACGACAAGGCCGACCAAGGCGGATGGTCCAAGAAATTCTGGGGCAACTCCGTCTTTGATGACGATGTAGCCGAAGCTGATGATATTTTAGAATAAAGCTCTAGAATACTGATTGTCGCCGCCGATGCATCAACAAAGTGCATCGGCGGCTGATGTTTTATATCTGAAAGAAAAGGGCGGAAGCAACTGCAACAGAGCGCTTATGCCGCAGCGCATCAATCCTATTGCGCAGATGCGCAGAATAAGCCCCTGGAGACACACCGCAAATGCGAGAAGGAAATTCGCCACTGCGCAAACAAAAATTTTAATCGCGCAGAGGTTGTCGGTTTCGGCGCGATTAGATTCAGGCTCGGCGCGATTAGATTTCGTTTCGGCGCGATTAGATTTTCTACTCTCGCCGTTACGATTTTTCCTCTCGCCGTCAGAAATCGTTTTCATGCGATTAATGGCGACAAACAGGCGTTTTACCCGTGTTTGTGTTGTTTTTTACTTAGTTTTACAGTTTTTTTGCTATCTTTGCATCCTAAACAACAAATCACACGCAAAAATGAAAAAAACATTTATCATCCTTTCTCTGTCCGCCATTCTATGCGCCCTGCCCCACGCTTCGTTCAGCCAGGGCTTCTTTGAGAAGGTTGACCTGGGTATTGACAAGTTTAAGTATTCGAAGCTGGACACCAACTATATTGCTCCGCCCCAGTATAAACTGATGATATCAGTGGGGAACAAGACCTTCTGGAACCACGACAACATCCACATCCCTTTCAGCTGGAATGACCCCGACATATATGAAAGCTACCCGGGGCTGGAGAACTATGAGACGGAGGAGATTCTCTCCCGCACCAGCCAGACATCGCTCAATCTCCGTGTGAGCTACTGCGGCTTCTCAGCCAGCTATGCCTTCACCCTCAACGGCAAGGGCAGCAGGAAGGCTTTCGCCCTCGGCAGCAACGGCAATAAGTTTGGCTTCAAAATGGGATTTGAGCGCAACAGCCTCTACAATGCCAGATTCCGCGACTACCGCTACCTGCCGTTGATGTACTCGTTTCTCGATGTATTGTATGAGGCAGGCGCTATCGACAAGCATTACACCATAGATGAGATTGCCCACCACTCTGTATATGAGAGAGATGACATTATCGACAAGGAAGATGAAGCAAACATAGATGAAAACGATATGTGGGAGCTGGACGACATTATCCGCTGGTACGGCAACTTCTACTATGCCTTCAATCACCGCAAGTTCTCGATGAGCGCCGCCAACTATGCGCAGTATATCCAGAAGCGCAGCGCCGGCAGCTTCTTCGTGACGGGCGATGTCAACTTCACGCGTCTCCACGCCAACAATTTGTTTGAGGCAGATGCCGACACTACTTTTCGTGAGCGCTTCAGTGCCTTTGGCATCGCCCTCGGTGCGGGCTACGGCTACAACTGGACTCCCAACCAAGGCAAGTTCCTGCTTCACGGCTCGATACGCCCGATGATTGACGTGTACAGCCGAATGGACTATGATGCACACTACGCCACAGTTGTCGACGGCAAAGAGAAGAAGGGAAAATTGAATCGCCGCATTCCTGAGCTCCAACCCCTCTACGACCACAAGATGAAGCTGACCTTCGGCGGCGTGGCCCGCGTAGCAGCGGTGTGGAACATCAGTCCGCGCATCGTGACGGGAGCGAACATGGAGCTCACCATCCGCGACAACCGCAACTCCAAGGACTATCGCATGTACAACAGCTGCCTCAACCTCAACGCCTACTTTGCGATGCGCTTCATCAAGAATAAGAGAAGATACTAGGAAGGTTAAAAAATTAAAAAGTTGAAAAATTAAAAAGTTGAAGAGTTGAAGAAAAAAGACGAATGAGAAAGTTCCTTTGCATATTGCTGACGGCCTTAACGGTTAACGGTTATTGGTTAACGGTTAATGCCGAAGGCATCGCGAGCGGCTCGTCGGCTGTCGGCGGAGCCGATGCCGGTGCCGACTTCAAAGAGCCGCGAGAGCGAAGCGGCAATGGTCAGAACATCCGCGTGATGACCTACAATGTGAGGCACTGCGCAGGCATGAAGTATGACCTCAACCTGGAGCGCACGGCCAGCGTGATAGAGAAATACCATGCCGACTTCGTGGCACTGCAGGAGATGGACAGCTGCGCCAGCCGCAGCGGCAATGTCTATCAGGCCGAAGAGCTGGGCATCCGCACCCTGATGCGCTCCACCTACGCGTCGGCCATTCCGCTGGGCAAGGGCTCCTACGGCGTGGCACTGCTGAGCAAGCAGCGTCCGCTGAGCGTGAAGCGCATACCCATGCCCAGCCGCAGCGAGGACCGCGTGCTGCTGGTGTGCGAGTTCAGCGACTGCGTGGTGGCCTGCACCCACCTCTCACTGCTGGAGGACGAGCACGCTGCCGCCGGCGACACCATACTCCGCGAGGCTGCGCGCTGGCAGAAGCCGTTCATCATCATGGGCGACTGGAACAGCCATCCCGACTCGCCGTTCCTCAAGCGCATGAAGGACAACTTCCACATGCTCAGCGACGCCGAGACGCCCACCTACCCTGCCGACAAACCCAACGAGTGCATCGACTACATTGCCGTATACAAGCCCCAACCCTCCCAACTATCAACTATCAATGCTGCACGCCGCAGCGTGTGGGTGATAGAAGACAGCGTGAGCTCCGACCATCGCCCCATAGTGGCTGACATCGTGCTCAAGACGCCTGCCGACCGGCTGATGACCACCAAGCCCTACCTGCAAGACCCACGCCCCACGGAGATGACCGTGATGTTCAATACCAACAGCGTGTGCCACACCTGGGTGGAGTACGGCGAGGACTCCGTCAACACCCGGCGCGCCCGCACCATGCTCGACGGCCAGGAGGTGTGCTATCGCCTCGACAACAGGATACGCCTCACCGGCCTGCAGCCCGGACACCAATACTTCTATCGTGTGTGCGCGGTGGGCCTCACCCACAAACGCTCCTACACCACGGTGCTCGGCGACACGGTGAAGACACCGTTCTACAGTTTCAAGACACCAGTCGCAAAGTCGCAGAATCGCAAAGCCGCAAAGGACGGTTCAAAATTCAATCCTTCAACTTCTCAATTTCTCAATTCTTCCGACTTCACCGCCCTCGTCTTCAACGACTTGCATCAGGTGAAGGCCGTCTATGACACCCTGCTCACCCTCGTCAAGGACGTGGACTACGACTTCGTAATCTTCAATGGCGACTGCCTGCCCGAGCCGGTGGACTATGCCGAGGCCGCACGCATGATACACAACTGCGCCGACCCCATCAACGCAGCCGAGAAACCAGTCTTCTTCATCCGCGGCAACCATGAGATACGCAATTTCTACTCCGCAGGCATGCACGACCTCATCGGCTACCGTGACGGACTGACCTACGGCGCCTTCACGTGGGGCGATACGCGCTTCGTCTTCCTCGACGCAGGGGAGGACAAGCCCGACACCACCCCAGTATATGCCGGGCTCAACGACTTCACACAGCTTCGCAACGACCAGGCAGAGTTTCTCAACAGCGAGCTGAAGAGCAAGGACTTCCGCAAGGCAGCCCACCGCGTGCTCATCAGCCATATCCCCGTGTTCGGCAACGACGACAAGTACCGTCCCGGGCTTGAGCTGTGGGGACCGCTGCTCAAGGACCAGCCCTTCAATATTGCCTTCGGCGCCCACACCCACGACCTCATGTGGCACTCCAAGGGCGTGGACGGATGCCGTTTCCCCGTGCTCATAGGCGGAGGCCCCAGCGTCAAGAAATGCGCTGTCAGCATCCTCACCAGCTGCGGAGGCAAGCTGCATGTCAAGACACTGACGCCCAAGGGCGTATTCCTCGACCGGGACTTATAGGAAATTGATAGTTGATAGAAGCCCCCTCTAAACTCCCCCTCGGGGGGGAGGACTCTGGCGCCAGGGCTCCCTCCCTTGACGGGGTTCCCTTAGGGGATAAAAGGGGATCTCCTCTTGAACTTCTTCAATTATAGCAAAAGGAATTTAATCGTTTAATCAAGTGATATCATGAAAAAGGCATTATTTTTCGTTTTCGTTTTCGTTTTCGTTAACGTTTTCGCTGAGGACTACGGCTTCAAGGTGGGCGGCGTGAGTGTGACCTCGTCCAACTGTGGCAACATCACGGGCAACAATATCAAGCGTTACAAAGAGGGTGAAAGCTATTACGCCAAGTACGACCCCTCTACCACGACGCTCACGCTGAAGAATGTCAAGATAGAGCGCACCGGCTCTGACAACCGCGCCATTTACAACACTGGCTGCGTAGGGCTCACCGTCGTGTTGGACGGAGCAGCATATCTATATGCCAAAGACGCGTCTCCCCTGCGCTTTGAGACGAAGACTACCGTCAAGTGCAAAAACGTAGGTTCGTTTAAGGACTTTTTAATTCTCGGAGATCAGGAGAATGCCATCTACCTCACCAACGGTATTACGCTGACTTTCGACAGTGCAGCTGCGTATATTAGCGGAGGCAGCAACAGCAGCGCCATAGAGGGCAAGAATGCTACCGAGAGAATAGTGGTAGAGAATTCTACGCTGTATATCGGCGTAGGCACAAACAATGATTATTATGCCCTGAGAGATATCGGGTCGCTGTATGTGCAAGCCTCTGCCGTGTGTATGAGGGCGGATTACGATAGGCATTCTGTGGTGAAGAACCTCAAAGCCGTCTCTCTGGCATCGAGCACGTATATTTTGCCACAGTTTGGTGAGGAAATAGAGCATAACTCCACAAAGGGTGTGTTTGTGTTGAAGTCAAACGGAGAGGAATGTAAGGGTACGATACAGATAAGCGAGGCTGTGCCTGCTGACAAAGCACATTTTCCTGATGATGCTTTCCGTGGCTATGTTCATACCTTTGCCCCGTATTATATTATACCCAAAAACCCGCTTGGTGTGGAGGATGGCAATGTAGAACCTCTCTATATCTACGACAACACTACGACAATAAAAAACATATCTGCATGGGACAAGGGCATCACGTCGCTGAAGGGAATAGAGTACCTGCCGCATGTACAGAATATCTACTGCCAGAACAACAGCCTCACATCCCTCGACCTCTCGAAGAATAAGGAACTAAAAAATTTGGATTGCTCCAACAACCAATTGACGACACTCAAATTGCCAACTTCGGCACCACTCGCCTCTATATCCTGCTACAACAACAAGCTCACCTCACTCAATCTGGTAAGTTTTAGTAGTACTTTGCAGAAAGTTTATTGCAGCGACAATGCGCTGACGTCGTTGACTCTCCCGTCGAGTGCAAGCCAACTCACTACCGTAAAATGTTGGAACAACCAGTTGACATCGCTCAAGATGCCGACAGATGCTACCAATTTAGAAACGCTCTATTGCTACGGCAACAAGATATATGGCGATGCCACGACACAGTTTGTCAACTCCCTGCCTCAACGGAGCGGCTCAAAGGAAGGTGTGGAATTTGTAGATCACAGCAACGCCAATGAGGGAAACAGGTGTACTCCGGCGAATTGCATAACTGCAGAATCCCGCGGATGGATATTGCAGCACAACGATGGTACAGGATGGAAACAGACCAATGGCTGCCCGCATTACTTTAATCTGACCTATAAGGTTGACGGTGAGGAGTATAAAGTCCTCAGTGTGCAGGAGGGAGCCAGCATCACTCCGATAGCAGCCCCCACCAAGGAGGGCTACACCTTCAGCGGATGGAAGAACGTGCCCACCACAATGCCCAGCAAAGATGTAGTGGTGACAGGCACTTTCACTGTCAATAAATATACTCTCACATACGTAGTCGATGGTAAAATATATTCCGAGCAAACCGTGACATACGGCGATTCCATCACGCTACTGAGCAATCCCCGCAAATTAGGTTTTACTTTCAGCGGATGGAGTGTAGAAGCCTTGCCTAAGACCATGCCCGCCTTCAATATAGAGATAACAGGATCATTCATCATCAATCAATATACCCTCACTTACGTCGTCGATGGCGAGGTTTACGCCGTCGAAACCCTCGACTACGGAGCTCTAATCACTCCACGCGAACCTCCCGTAAAAGAGGGCTACACCTTCAGCGGATGGAGCGAGATTCCCCATAGGATGCTTCCATACGATGTTACCATAACGGGAACCTTTACTACCAACCAGTACACGGTGACCTTCGT
>CADAZW010000033.1:9757-25188 GCA_902792555.1 uncultured Bacteroidales bacterium
ACGTGACCATCACGGCAACCTTTGCCGCCAACCCGCACACCGTGACCTTCTATATTGACAACGAGATTTTTAGCACCAGCATACTTGGCTATGGCGCAGAGATACAGCTGCCCGAGGTGCCGGACAAAGTGGGCTACACCTTCGGTGGATGGAAAGACGTGGCGACGACTATGCCCGACCATGACCTGGAATACTTCGCATGGTACAGTGCCATCAGCTACAATCTCACATATTACGTCGGCGGCGTTATCTATAAAATCACAAGCATGAAGTACGGCGACCCCATCACCCACGAGGAAGACCCCGAGGATGACGACTACTTCTATGCCTGGGAGGACGAACCCACCATTATGCCAGCTCACGATGTGGACGTACACGCCGTCATCACTTCCATAGCCCCCCTCCTTTCGGGAGGGGCTGGGGGTAGGCCGGTCAATGTCTACTACGACCTGCAAGGCCGCAAGGTAACCAATCCCGTAAAGGGCAAGATATACATACTCAACGGCAAGAAAATAATATATAAATAAGGTAATGTTATGAAAAAGGCATTATTTTTCGTTTTCGTTCTCGTTGTCGTTAACGTTTTCGCTGAGGACTACGGCATCAAGGTGGGCGGAGTGAGCGTCACCTCGTCCAACTGCAACAACGTGACGGGCGACAAAATCACCGCCTACAACAGCGGGCAGAGCTACTCCGTCAAGTACAATCCCTCCACCAAGACGCTGACGCTGAAGAACGTCAGGATTGACCGCACGGGCTCCGGCAACCGCGCCATTTACAACACCGGCTGCGACGGACTCACCGTAATCATGGACGGGCCGAATTACTTCCTGGCACAGGACGCCGCTCCGCTGCGCTTTGAGAAGAACACCACCATCAAGTGCAGAAACGTGACAAGCATCATGGACTGCCAGGTGCACGGCACATACGAAGACGCCATATACATCACCAGCGGCGCCACGCTCACGCTCGACAGTGCTGCCCTATACATCAAATCAACACACAGCTGCGGCATCGTGGGCAAAAACGCTACGGAGAACATCGTAATGAAGAACTCCAGCGTCTGGATAATGTCCACAAACAACAACAGCAGCGATATCTATACCATTTGGGATATTGCCAGCCTTACCCTCGACAATACCGCCCTGCGGCTGGATAACGACAAAAACAGTCCGGTCAAGAATCTCAAAGCATTCTCCGACCGGGGTCTGACTATTCTACCCCATTCCAGCGGCAGTGAATACAAGAGTATCACTTACAGCAGCGACCAGAAGAGGTTTGTATATAGTTCCAACAATGCCGAAACGGATGGCGACATCATCATCTGTAGCACCATTCCAATAAATCAGAGCTACTTTCCCGACGAGGTGTTCCGCAACTATCTGCGCTCACAGTCGGGGGGAGCAGACGGCTATCTCACCGAAGACGACCCGCTCGCCCTAACCGGCTTCATCAACGATGAGCTAAGTGGGATAACATCGCTGAGTCTGTCTGGCAAGGGCATCACATCGCTAAAAGGAATACAGTTTCTTACCAGCGTGACCAGACTGTATGCCGACAACAACTCCATATCCTCTCTCGACCTTTCCAGAAACACAGAGCTGACAGAGGTGTGGTGCAAACGCAGCAAGATAAAGACGCTCACCCTGCCTGCCGGCAAAAAGCTGCAAAACCTCTACTGCACCAAAAACCTCCTTACTTCTCTCAATGCGGAAGAGTGCACCGGACTTGTACGCCTCTATTGCGACAGCAACATGATAGCTTCGCTCAAACTGCCACCCAGCAGTACTCTGACAGAGTTAAAGTGCAATAAAAACTCCCTCGGTACGCTTGACATGACTTCATGCACCGGCATAAGGGAAATCTATTGCCAGAGCAACAACCTGCAAACGCTCACCCTGCCCAGCCAAGCTCCCCTGGAAAAGATTGAGTGCCAAGAGAACTATCTGTCGTCGCTCAAGATGCCTACTTCATCCGTGCTTTACAGCATAAGGTGCTACGGCAACCGCATCAAGTCCAATGCCATGATGACGCTGCTGAGTGGACTCAACAGGAGAAACGGCAATATCTTTGCCATAGACCACGATAACAGAAATGAAGGAAACGTGTGCAGAGCCGAGCACGTGGCAGCTGCCGCTGCCAACAACTGGAAAGTCTATCATCAGGAAAACGGCGAGTGGACCGCCACCGATGGGTGCTACGAATTCGACCTCTGGATAGGCTGCAAACAGGTGAAGCACGCCAGGGAGAAAGGCGACGGATGGCAGTTTAACTCTAACACCAAGACACTCACCCTCAATGGCGCAAACATAAAAGGGGAAAAACTTGCAGGAAGCATGCCCGCCAATGCAGTTTATACTGGCATCTACAGCGCAATACCCGGGTTGACAATCGTGGTGACAGGAGATTCGCACGTAGAAGGCTACGAAACCTCCGACTACATCCTTACAGGTATCTGCCTTGATGCCAACACAACCATTACAGGCCATGCCCTCCTCTCCGTAAAAGGCAACTTCGCTATATGTCAAAAAAAGGATACCCTCACTATCTGCGGCGACAGCGACAATGAGATCCTGCACTTGGTCGCAGAAGGCTATTATTGCGGCTTGGGGGGTGAAATTGATGACAGCGACGATGAGGCTGTCTATCTGTCCACGCTTCGCATGAAAGACGAAGGCCGCCTCTACGTTGAGGCCATAACCACCGAGACTAGTAGCAGTGCGCTGAGTGGTATAGAACGATGGAATGAAATAATCCTCGAGGGGCGCGTGGACATAATAAAACCGAACGATGCCTATATCAACAAGCAGAGTCACCGCATCTCCGGACGCTCCACGAGAATAATCGGAGAGACCATACAGATTGACAATACCACGCCTCAGATATATAAGCTTACTTACCTTATTAACGGCGTACCGTATAAGACCTTAGAAGTAAACTACGGCACAGCCATCAAACCGCTTGACGACATCGAGGACGACGACTATTACTACACCTGGGCGGACGAGCCCGACACCATGCCCCACCACGACGTGGATGTGCACGCTATCATCACTTCCATAGCCCCCCTCCTTTCGGGAGGGGCTGGGGGTAGGCCGGTCAATGTCTACTACGACCTGCAGGGCCGCAAGGTTGCCAATCCCGTAAAGGGCAACATATACATACTCAACGGCAAGAAAATCGTGAAGTAGGACTGATTTCCATCCTTTCACTGGCGACGCAATGTATAAAGAAAAAACTGCGAGGATTTTTCCTCGCAGTTTCATTGTTGTCGGGGTGACTGGATTTGAACCAGCGACCCCACGCCCCCCAGACGCGTACTCTAACCGAGCTGAGCTACACCCCGAAAACGAGTGCAAAAGTAGTGCTTTATTTTGAAATACCAAAATTTTTCCCTAATTTTGTCCGAAATATTTGCAAATACTTACACTATGAACATAAGAGTCACCGCCCAGCCGCTTCCCCTGAGAGTTCCCAAGGGCATTTCGCTGCCAGCCTCAAAGAGCATCAGCAACCGCATGCTGCTGCTTAGGACCCTGTCGGGCGGAGAGATTAGACTCCACAATATCTCCGACTGCGACGACACCATAGCTATGGAGCAAGGGCTTAAAAGTCTGGGAGTTCAGTCTCCTGCCATCATCGACGTTGGCGCCGCCGGCACAGCCATGCGCTTCCTGACGGCCTACTTTGCCACCACCGAGAGTCAGGACGTGATCATCACCGGTACTGAGCGCATGCGCCACCGTCCCATTGGGGTGCTAGTGGATGCACTGCGCAGCATGGGAGCCAATATCAGCTATGACGGCGAAGATGGCTATCCACCGCTGCACATCAAGGGGCGGCAGCTGGAGGGCGGCACTATCAGTCTGCCCGGCAATGTAAGCTCGCAGTATATCTCCGCCCTGCTGATGGTGGCCCCAACTATGCAGAAGGGGCTCACGCTCAGCATCATCGGCGAAGTGATCAGTCGCCCCTACATCAACATAACCACCAGTCTGATGCGCCACTTCGGCATCAGCATTGAGGAGCCCGACGGGCGGACCATCATTGTCCACCCAGGCAAGTATCGGGGCGGCGAATACACAATAGAGAATGACTGGAGCGCCGCCAGCTATTGGTATGAGATGCTCGCCCTCGCACCCGAAGGTGAGGTGAGGCTGCAGGGGCTCTTTGCCGACAGTCTGCAGGGCGACAGCTGCGTTCGTCAACTCTTTGAACCGCTGGGCATCACCACCGAGTTTGACGAGAACGGCGCTTTGCTCTGGAAATCGTCGAGAGTCAACAGTCAATGGTCAGTGGTCAATGCCGAAGGCATCGCGAGCGGCTCGTCGGCTGTCGGCGGAGCCGGTGCCGACTTCAAAGAGCCGCGAGAGCGAAGCGGCAACGGTCAATGGTCAATGCCGAAGGCATCGCGAGCGGCTCGTCGGCTGTCGGCGGAGCCGGTGCCGACTTCAAAGAGCCGCGAGAGCGAAGCGGCAATGGTCAACGGTCAATTACAAACGACCTCACCACCTGTCCCGACCTGGCACAGACTATGGTGGCCACGTGCTGCGGTATGGGCGTAGCGTTTCGCTTCAGCGGACTGCAGAGTCTGCGTATCAAGGAGACCGACCGCCTGCTGGCCCTGCGGCAGGAGCTGGGCAAGCTGGGCTACAGGATTACCGAGCACGACGGCAGCATCCTTGAGTCAGAAGCGAAGAGAGAAGGATTAGAAAATAGTATATCGTCCAACAGTAAATCTATTGATACTTACAACGACCACCGTATGGCCATGTGCATGGCTCCACTGGCAGTACTGTGTAAGGACGGCTTGATTATCAACGATGCGCAGGTGGTCAGTAAGTCGTACCCAACCTTCTGGGATGACCTCAAAATAGCCGGATATGGAATTGAAAGACTATAAGACCGCCATCTGCGGCATCAGCTGCTTCTGCGACAAGGTGGCACCTCCATCCCACCCCAGCGAAGAGCCCGTCTATTTTGAGGACGAAGAGCTCGATGCCTACAAGGGCATAGCCGCCGACAGCTACACAGCCGCCCAGGTGGCCGAGTTTGAGGAAGTGCTCACCACTATGCGCCCCGGCGAGGTGAGCGAGTGGCTTCACAGCCTCCATCTGCGCGGCATCAGCCTGCCCGCGCCACTGGCCGATAGGGCCGCCGGCCTGATGGCAGATAGTCATTTATCTGGCGAGCAGTACAATAAAAAGCCCTTTTGCGAGTTTTAGTTATTAGGTAACTATATAAATAAGGTAGGCAAGCCCCAACATTTTAACCTTTTAATATTTTCATTTTTTAATATTTTAACCTTTTAACCCTATAGCTCCCGTGCTCACAGGCAAGAAGATAATATCAATGGCAATGATAGTGGTGGCCGCAGCGGTCGCCATGTCGTGCGCTACCAAGGAGAACACATCTTCTGCCCGAGCATGGAAAGCTTTCACCGCCCGCTACAACACTTATTTCAACGGCCACCAAGCCTACCTCAACGGCTACAAGGCCAAGGTGGACGGCAACAAGGACAACTACACCGACTACCTGCCCCTGCTGGTGGTGGGTAACCAGGCCTCGCGCACCATTGGCAAGGGTGATTTCGAGACCACAGTCACCAAGATGGAGAAGACCATCCAGCTCCACTCCATCAAGCGCAAGCCCCAGCAGAAGCGCGGCCACAAGATGACGCCCAAGGAGAAGAAATTCCGTGAGCGCCAGGAGTTTAACCCCTTCCTCAAGCATGCGTGGATGCTGATGGGGTATGCCCAACTGCAGAAGGGCGAGTTTATTGAAGCCGCCTCTACCTTCGCCTATATTGAGATGCTCTATCGCACCCAACCCGAGGTGCTGGACCGTGCCCGCGCCATGCAAGCCCTGTGCTACACCGAGCTCGACTGGTTCTACGATGCCGAGGAACTGCTGCGCAAGGTAAAACGCGACAGCATCCCCGCCACGGCACGCAAGGAATACAATATGGCCATGGCCAACCTGCATCTCCGCCAAAAGCACTGGGAGGAGGCCGTGCCCTACCTCAAGGAGGTTATACCCTCCTTCAAGTCCTCCACCGAGAAAGCCCGCGGCTACTTCCTACTGGGCCAGCTCTACAACACCCTCGGTCAGAAAACCGAAGCCTACAAGGCATTCCAGAAGTGCATGCGCAAGAGCTCATCGCACGAGACCAAACTCAATGCCCTGGTACAGCAGACCGAAGTGATGCCCGAAGGTGACAACAGCCGAAAGATACGCAAACTCATGCGCCTCACCAAGCTCAGCGGCAACAAGAAATTCCTTGACCAGATATACTACGCCATAGGCAATATCTATCTCGCCACCCCCGACACCGCCAAGGCCATCGAGGCTTACGAGACCGGTGCCGCCAAGGCCGAGACCAAGGGACTGGCCTACGGCTCACTGATGCTGCAGATGGGCGACATCTACTGGGCCAAGGAGCGATTTGCCAAGGCCCGCACCTGCTACAACAGCGCCATAGGCATCTTAGGCAAAGAGCACGAGCGCTACCAGAGCATCACCGACCGTAGCAAAGTGCTCGACAAGCTGGCAGAGCCCAGCGAAGCCATCTTTGTACAGGATAGCATGCGCGCCCTGGCCGCCATGCCGGAGGCAGAGCGCCTGGCTATCATCGACAAGGCTATCGAGCTGGAGAAAAAGCGCCAGAAAGAGCTGCGCGCCCAGCAAGCCGACTCTATAGCCCGCGCACGCCAGAACCGCGGCAACGTCAGTGGCGATGACGACAGTAGCAGCAACATGGATGGTGGCGAGAAGAAGCAGTCGTCAAACACTGCCAATGCCAACGACGGAGCCGACTGGTATTTCTACAACCAGCAGGCCGTCAGCACAGGCAAGGACCTCTTCCGCAAACAATGGGGCACCCGTAAGAACGAAGACAACTGGCGCCGCAGCAACAAGTCAGTGCTCGCCACCGTGGAAAACGATGAGATAGACTACGACAAACAAGACTCCATCAGCGGTGCACGCGACTCGCTGCAAACCGACAGCCTTAGCAATGACTCCACCTCTCTCGGCAAGAAAGACAAGAAAAAAGGTAACGAGCTGGAGGAGAGACTGACACGCGAATATTACCTCGACCAGCTGCCCCTCACTCCGGAGAAGATGGCCGAGAGCGACACCATACTGAAGAAAGCCCTCTTTGAGGCAGGAGTGATAGAGAAAGACTACCTCGACAACTACGGTCTGGCCAAGCGCACCCTGCTGCGACTGCACGACAACTATCCCGAGTTCCAGCCCATGGACGAGCTGCTCTACCACCTCTATCTGATGGAGCTCCACTGGGGACAGCGCGATGACTACATGCACTACAAGGGGCGCCTCACCGCCGAGCACCCCGACAGCAAGTACACCCTGCTCATCAACGACCCCTACTATGAGGAGAATGCCCGCTTCGGCAAGCACATCGAAGATTCCCTCTACGTAGCCACCTACGACGCCTACAAGCGCAGTGACTACCGCACAATCATGCAGAACTGCGCCGTCTCCGCCGAGCGGTTCCCCAAAGGCGAAAACAGACCAAAATTTATGTTCTTCGACGCCATGAGCAAGCTGCGCAGTCAGGATCTTGCAGGTTTTGTCAATGGCATGCGCCAACTGGTCAAGGACTATCCGCAGGACAAGATAAGCGAGATAGCCGGTATGTTCGTCAAAGGCATTGAGGCCGGACGCCAGCCCGCCGGCGGCAACTACGACATCGATGCCCTGCTCCTGCAGCGCAGCGATCAGACCGACGACGAGACAGGCAACGCCCTCAAGCAAGACACCCTCTCGCCTGAGCGCCGCACTGACTACACCTTCATCCTCACCTATAGCCGCGACTCGCTGGATGAGGGCAAGCTCGTCTACGAGGTTTCCAGGTTTAACTTCACCAACTTCCTGGTGCGTAACTTCGACATTGAGCTTACCCAGGACCGCTCTGGCAACCAGATGCGTATAGGCGGATTCTATTCCTACGACGAGGCCCATGCCTACGAGCAGCAGCTTATGCTCGACAGCGCCTTCGTAAGCGTGGCCCACAGCGCAGAACCCCTGATCATCTCCGACCACAACCTGCAGCTCATCAATATACGCTACACATGGGGGCAGTACCGCCAGTTCTATGAGAAATATTACGGTCCCGCCGCAAAGATCAAGCCAGAGCTCAAGCAGTTGCAAGAGATTGACCAGCAGCCCGACAACTTCATCTGGGACGAGTTTGAGGAAGTTGAAGACAGCAAAACTCCCGTCAACACCGATGGTGATGACGACGACTACGAATACGAAGACGATGATGAATGGTATTGATGCGGCATCAATACCATCGCGAGAGTTTTGTCAGTGGTCGGCGCAGCCGGACTGACAAAGAAAAACTCGAGAGCGTAGCGGCAATGGTATACCATCGCGAGCCGTAGTGTCTAATAATTTCAGTTTTTTACTACGAATTTCACGAATTAAACGAATTATTCATGATAATTAACGGATAATTTATGATAATTTGTGTTCAAGAAAAACTACGAATTCCACGAATTTATGCCCAACGGCATGCTAAATTGTAAAATCTGTGGAATCTGTGTGAGAATAAAATACCCACCTTGGGACCTCGCAATAATTTTCAATTTTCAATTCTCAATTTTCAATTCTCTCCCCTCCCTCATCTGTCAATTATCAATCACCGAGAGGGCAGAAAAATGCTTTTTCTGACATAAATAGTCGGGAAAAGCATATTTTTGCTTATATTTGCAGATTGAAAACAAATAAAACAACATAACTAAGCAATGACAGCAACAATTCAAAAAACCCTACGCGACAGTTCCGCCATGCGCTGGACTGCCCTGCTGCTCTTGGCTCTGGCCATGTTCTGCAGCTACATCTTCATGGACATCCTCTCCCCCATCAAGGATCTGATGGAGACCACCCGAGGATGGGACTCCGCAGCCTTCGGCACAATGCAGGGCTCTGAGGTGTTCCTCAATGTGTTTGTATTCTTCCTCATCTTCGCCGGCATCATACTCGACAAGATGGGCGTGCGCTTCACTGCCGTCCTATCCGGCATAGTGATGCTGGTGGGCGCCATAATAAAATGGTACGCCGTCACCGACTCCTTTGCCGGCAGCGGACTGGAAACATGGTTTACCAACAATCTCAACTACATTCCCGGCTTCGACGAACTGGGCGTCTCGCCCTTCTATGAGGGCATGCCCGCCTCCGCCAAACTGGCCGCCTGCGGCTTCATGATCTTCGGATGCGGCTGCGAGATGGCCGGCATCACCGTCAGCCGAGGCATCGTCAAGTGGTTTAAGGGCCGCGAAATGGCCCTTGCCATGGGCTCCGAGATGGCTCTCGCCCGTCTGGGTGTGGCCACCTGCATGATTTTCTCGCCATTCTTTGCCCGCCTGGGCGGCGATGTCAGCGTATCGCGCTCGGTAGCCTTCGGCGTAGTGCTGCTCTGCATCGCCCTCATCATGATCATCGTCTATTTCTTCATGGACAAGAAGCTCGATGCCCAGACCGGCGAGGCCGAAGAGAAGGACGACCCCTTCCGTATCAAGGACCTGGGGCAGATACTCACCAGCAGCGGCTTCTGGCTCGTCGCCCTGCTCTGCGTACTCTACTATAGCGCCATCTTCCCCTTCCAGAAGTACGCCGTCAACATGCTGCAGTGTAACCTTACGCTGACTGCCCCTGAGGCCGACTCCTTCTGGTCCGGCCAGTCGGTGACCATCGTGCAGTATATCATCATGCTCGTAGTGGCAGCAGCCGCCTTCGCCAGCAATTTCCAAAAGAAGAACAAAGGCCTGCGCTACGGTCTGCTGGCCATCTCCGTCATCGCCCTCGTCGTCTATTGCTACATGGGCTATATGCGCCAGTCAGCCGAGGCCATCTTTGCCGTATTCCCACTGCTGGCCGTGGGAATCACGCCCATCCTGGGCAGCTATGTAGACCATAAGGGCAAGGCCGCCACTATGCTGGTGCTCGGCTCGTTGCTGCTGATAGCCTGCCACCTGACGTTTGCCTTTGTGCTGCCGATGTTCAAGGGCTCGGCGGTGGGCGGCATCGTGATAGCCTACCTCACCATCCTGGTGCTCGGCGCCTCCTTCTCACTGGTGCCCGCATCCCTCTGGCCCTCGGTACCCAAGCTGGTGGATTCCAAGGTCATCGGCTCTGCCTACGCCCTCATCTTCTGGATTCAGAATATCGGCTTATGGCTCTTCCCCCTGCTTATCGGCAAGGTGCTCTACAATACCAACCCCAACGTCAGCGACCCCACCAAGTATGACTATACCGCCCCGCTCATCATGCTGGCATGTCTCGGAGTAGCAGCCCTCGTGCTAGGCTTCATCCTCAAGGTGGTAGACAAGAAGAAGGGCATCGGACTCGAGGAACCCAACATCAAGGAATAAGATTGAAAGATTATCAGACACAACTAATCATTAAAAAATAAGACAATGTTTGAAGGACAACCAAAAGGGCTATGGGCTCTTGCATTTGCCAACACCGGTGAGCGCTTCGGTTACTACACCATGCTTGCCGTGTTCATCCTCTTCCTCCAGGCCAACTTCGGTTGGAGCGGCGGCACAGCCGGCGTAGTTTACTCCAGCTTCCTCATGCTGGTCTATTTCCTGCCCCTGTTCGGCGGTATGGCCGCTGACCGCTGGGGATACTCCAAGATGGTCACCATCGGCATCTTCATCATGTTTGCCGGCTATGCTCTGCTATCCATACCCCTGGGCGCCAGCACGGTGGCCATCATAGCCATGGCAGCCGCCCTCGTGCTCGTCAGCTTCGGCACAGGCCTATTCAAGGGCAACCTCCAGGTAATGGTAGGCGACCTCTACAATGACCCCAAGTACGCCGACAAGCGCGACAGCGGCTTCTCACTCTTCTACATGCTCATCAATGTGGGCGCACTCTTCGCCCCCACCGCAGCCATCAAGATTATGGAGTGGGCACAGAGCAGCCTCGGCATCAGCCAGCAGGACAGCTACCACTTCGCCTTCGCCGTGGCATGCGTATCGCTCATCGTCAGCATCCTTATCTATTACGGCTTCAAGGGCACCTTCAAGCAAGTGCTCACCCCCAACAAGAAGGATGCCGCCGCCGCTGCCACCGTGGAAAACAAGGCCGACGAGCTCACCCCCTCGCAGACCAAGGAGCGCATCATCTGCCTCTGCCTCGTCTTTGCCGTGGTTATCTTCTTCTGGATGGCCTTCCACCAGAACGGCGCCACCCTTACCTACTTCGCCCGTGACTATGTAGCCACTCAGGCCACCGGCCTCACCGCCATGGAGTTTGACGTCGTCAACCTCCTGGCCGTCATCCTCATAGTCTATGGCCTCTTCGGCGTCTTCCAGAGCAAGGGCAACAAGGCCCGCGCCATCTACGGCATCCTCATCGTGGTGGGCGCCGCATGGCTCATCTATAAGTATCAGCAAGGTGCCCAGGCCGACATCGCCGCACCCATCTTCCAGCAGTTCAATCCCTGCTTCGTAGTGCTGCTCACCCCCGTCAGCATAGGCCTCTTCGGATGGCTCGCCAAGAAGGGCAAGGAGCCCAAGGCCCCCGTCAAGATAGGTCTCGGTATGCTCGTGGCAGCATGCGCCTACCTGCTCATGACCATGTCGTCGCTCGGCCTGCCCGCACCTAACGCCACCAACCCCGAGCACCTGGCCGACGTAACCCCCAACATATTGGTCAGCACCTACCTCATCCTCACCTTCGCCGAGCTGCTGCTCTCACCCATCGGCATCTCCTTCGTCAGCAAGGTGGCACCCCCCAAGTATAAGGGCATGATGATGGGTGGATGGTTCGTTGCCACCGCCGTGGGCAACTTCCTCGTCAGCATCCCCACCCTCATCTGGGGCAAGACAGAGCTCTACATCGTATGGGGCGTGCTGATGGCCATCTGCCTCGTGGCAGCACTGTTCATCTTCTCCATCATCAAGAAGCTCAACAAAGTAGCGTAGGCCGTTAAACGTTAAACAATAACCGTTAAACAATAACCGTTAAACACTGTGCTGCGCGGTTTCCCCGCGCAGGTCCACCTCCGGACATGGCCAATCGTCAAATTGTGAAATTGTAAAATCGTCAAATAGCCACGGTTCCCAGCATTGATTACCCAAGAGCAATATAAGCAACTCGTGGAGCGTGCGCAGCAGCTCGGCCACTATCTCAATATCGACGCCAAGCGTATTGAGCTGGAGGAAGAGCAGCTGCGCACGCAGGCCCCCGACTTCTGGGACGATGCCAAGGCGGCCGAGGCCCAAATGAAGAAAGTCAAGGGTCTGCAGTTCTGGATTAGCCACTACGAGCAGTTGCAAAGCCTCGTGGGCGAGGTGGAGCTCTCCCTCGAGTTCTACAAGGATGAGATGGTCAGCGAGCAGGAGGTGGACGAAGCCTACGCCAAGGCCCTCAATGCCCTCGAGGCACTGGAGCTCAAGAATATGCTGCGTGCCGATGAGGACTCCATGGACTGCGTGCTCAAAATCAACTCAGGCGCCGGCGGCACCGAGAGCCAAGACTGGGCAGCCATGCTCATGCGCATGTATCTGCGCTACGCTGAGGCCCACGGCTACCGCACCCGCATCGCCAACCTGCAGGACGGCGACGAGGCCGGCATCAAGACCTGCACCATCGAGATAGAGGGCGACATGGCCTACGGCTACCTCAAGTCAGAGAACGGAGTACACCGCCTTGTGCGCGTCTCCCCCTTTAACGCCCAGGGTAAGCGTATGACATCCTTCGCCAGCGTCTTCGTCACACCCCTCGTCGATGACACCATCGAGGTGACCGTTGACCCCTCCAAGATAACATGGGACACCTTCCGCTCCTCAGGAGCCGGCGGCCAGAACGTCAACAAGGTGGAGACCGGCGTCAGACTACGCTACCAGTACACCGACCCTGAGACCGGCGAACAGGAGGAGATACTCATCGAGAACACCGAGAGCCGCAAACAGCTCGAAAACCGCAACAACGCCATGCGCCTGCTGCGCTCCAACCTCTACGACCGTGAGCTCAAACGCCGTCAGGCAGCACAGGCAAAGATAGAGGCCGGCAAGAAAAAGATTGAGTGGGGCAGCCAGATACGCTCCTACGTCTTCGACGACCGCCGCGTCAAGGACCACCGCACTAACTACCAGACCAGCGACGTCGCCGGAGTGATGGACGGCAAGCTCGACCCCTTCATCAAAGCCTACCTCATGAGCGGCGGAGAGTGAGAAACAATAAACGTTAAACAATAACCTTTAACCAAGTTCGAAAGCAGACAGTAATAACTACAAATTTATACTAATTACACAAATTATTTATGAAAATCCACAAGTAATTTATGGTAATTCATGTTTAAGAAAAAAACTACGAATTATACTAATTAAAAATTTCTGAATAATTTCTGGTAATTTCTGTGCCGTTTCGCTCTCAGGCTCTTATTTGTCAGCCCGGCTTCGCCGACCACTGACAGAGCCTTCGCGATGCCTTCGGCATTCAGTGCCCACCTCCGGACCTGGCTAACGTTTAACGGTTATTAGTTAACGGTTATTGGGTCTTCCTCGGGACCTCGCAATTCCTAATTCCTAATTTCTAATTCCTAATTTCAAATATCAATCCTCAAATATAAATCGTACTCAATATGAATCAGAAACATCAAGCAAAAGTAGAGAAGCGCAATGCCAAGCAGGAGAAGCAAGCACAGATGGTCATCTGGGGCATCATCATCGGCCTCATCGTACTGGCCCTCGCCTTCGTCATCACCTACTCCATGAGCTTCTAACCATCCCAAGTGGAAATAGAGCACAAATTTCTAGTCAGTGGCCCGTACAAGCACCTCGCCACTGACATAAGCCATATCGTGCAGGGCTATCTCAACGATGACCCTGAGCGTACCGTACGCATCCGCATCCGCGACGACGAAGCCTTCATTACCATAAAAGGCCCCTCCTCCTCCGACGGTCTTAGCCGCCTTGAGTGGGAACAGCCCATACCCCTCGACCAAGCCCGCCAGCTGCTCGCCCTATGCCTGCCCGGCACCATCGACAAGCACCGCCACATCGTGCCCTATGAGGGCCACCGCTGGGAGGTCGATGAGTTTCACGGCCATCTGGA
This sequence comes from uncultured Bacteroidales bacterium, assembly GCA_902792555.1. GTDB lineage: Bacteria > Bacteroidota > Bacteroidia > Bacteroidales > Bacteroidaceae > UBA6382. The sequence goes on from CADAZW010000033.1 coordinate 23,855, forward strand.
GGGCCTCACCCTCGCCGAGCTCGAGGTGCCCAGTGCCGACACGGAATTTGCCATTCCCCCTTTCCTCGGCCCCGAGGTGACTGGCGATCCCCGCTACTACAACTCACAGTTGCGCAAGCACCCCGCCAGTTCATAACGCACCGCTGGCAGGCACATAATCTTCATGGCTAATTTATGGTAATTCGTGTCATTCTTTATCAACATAAATTACCATGAATTAGTCGTGATGCCTTTGGCATTCGTGCAATTCGTGCAATTCGTGTTATTCGTGTTCGTTTAATCCCCAATCGGGACCTCGCTAAATTTCAAATCTCAAATTTCAAAATTCAAATATAAACAGATCTGTAAAACTCTCTATCAAGAATTAGAGAATTTACGAAAATTCACGGCTAATTCGTGAGATTTGTGTTTAAGAAAAACATTCGTGGCATTCGCGTTCAAAAAATCTGCGAAATCTGCGGTCGCGCAGCGACTCAAAAAAATCTGTGTTATCTGTGAAATCTATGTGAGAAAAAACTGCCCACTGCCGGACTTGGCAAATAAATTTCAAATAAAACAAATCTGTGTCATCTGTCATTATTCGTTCCCTATTCATTGATTTTTAGTTGATTGCCATATGAACACAAAGGTTGCCACTAGCTGCAAGAAGAAAGGAAATTTTCGTCGTTAAGTTTTTTTAACAGAAAAACAAGGCCAATTTTCTTAGGTGCCTTGTCTATAATAATAGAGGGGGTATCAAAAAAAGCCGTGAGGCTGTGGCCCCCCAAGAAAAGAAATAAAAGTTTTGACACAAAATAAAAAAAAGCAGCTGCTGTTGGTCAAACAATATAAGTCACGCATTCAAAGTGTGATAGCCCTGGAAGACCTGACTCAGGAAACTTTCCTGAGGATTTTCGACGGGATGGACAAGCACCCTCCTGCCCCCGAAACACTCTCGACGTGGGTTTACCGTATAGCCTACAATACTGCGCTCAACTTTGTGAACAAGTGGCAACCGTCAACTGTGTCTATTGAGGAAATTCCTATTGATACTTTAGATATCAGCGAAGCATCGCTCAGTCAAGAGTTCTCTCATGATGACGATGAACACATGCAAGCTTTGGAGCAGGCTTTCAACGCCCTGCCTGCCGAAGACCGGTTCATTATCAACCTCTACTACTACGAAGACATATCCGCAGAAGACTGTGCCAAAATACTCGGCATCACTCGTAACGCGTTTTACCATCGTCTGCACATAATCAGGAATAAACTATATAGGAAAATAACAAGGTAATAACCGTTCAAATTTCAAATTTCAAATCTCAAATTTCAAATAATGAAAGAATTTAAAGACC
>CADAZW010000034.1 GCA_902792555.1 uncultured Bacteroidales bacterium
CGAAATCTAATCCCGTGGAAAACGCCAGCTCCACGGGATTAAAATTTTTCTTCACGGGATTAGTTTATTTTTCCACGGGATTAAAACTTTTTTGAACGGAATTAGATTAAACTTAGGCAATGATCACGCAAAAGACTCGGAATAAAAGTCTCATGTCTATTCTAATCAACGCTGCTATGCAACAAACATACAACTAACGCAGTCAGAATTGGGTGCTTTATGAGTAATCTGTGCCAACATCTATATCATTACCTAAATTATTTTTAATTCAACTTGATTTCTTAATAATTCATTGATTTTTTAATAATTCAACTTAAATTATTTCATGAGCACGGGTTTAGATTGTAGCAGTACGTGTTTAGACTACATGAGCTTGTGTTTAGATTGTGGCTGTAGGCAGTCAGTCTGCGGCCGCTCACATTTAGATTTTGCGAGAAGGGGAATCAAAGGAATAACTTAAAGGTCCTGTTGCTCCTCATTGGGTGGGGGAGTAACAGGGCCGTCTTTTTTATAGTTGGGTGGGGGATTTCTTGCGTTGAAATTGGGATTTCTTGCGGCGGAGGTGGGCTTTCTTGCGGTCAAGAAACCTCTCTCTTTTTCCTAGAAGGGATAGCCTATCGCGAAGTGTAGGGCGAAGCGGTCGCCCAGGCGGCCTGTCTGGAAGTAGCCGCGGTGAGTGGATGCGGGGTCGTGGAGGGCAATGCCGAGGTCCAGTCGGAGGACTAGGAAGTCGAGGTCGTAGCGCATGCCCACTCCAGTGCCGAGGGCCAGGTCGCTAAGCAGCTTGCCGGCTCGCAGGGTGCCACCCTGGCGGTTGTCGTCGGAGCGCAGGAGCCAGATGTTGCCTGCATCGATGAAGGTGGCTCCGTAGAGTGTGCCGAAGAGGGGGAAGCGCAGTTCGATGTTGCCTTCTATCTTGATGTCGCCGGTCTGGTCGAGGTAGGAGTATTTGCCGCCACGGCTGATGAAGCGTCCGGGGCCTACGCGGCGTATGGGGAAGGCGCGGATGCTGTTGGCACCGCCGGAGAAGGTGTTGGTGTTGAGGCGCCAGTTGTTGTGGAGCTCGGAGGTGACTTTTATAAACTGAGCGAAGGGATTGCTGAAAAGCTTCTTGTTTTTCTCAGAGAATTTCTTGCCGCCTATGGCGTAGGCTGTAGAGGTGAGTCCGCCGGCCTCCTTGATGGTGAACTGCCATGCCAGGGGGTGGCGGGTGTTGCGTGGTGAGGTGTAGGCGTAGGTGTACTGTATGGCTGGCACAAGGCGGTCTTGCATCGAGACGGCCAGGGCGGGGCTTTCTTGGAGGATGGAGTCAAACTGGTGGGTGGTGCGGTAGAGCTTGTCGTAGGTCAGCGAGAAGGGCGTCAGCTCGTGGCGCGAGGTTCGGTTGCGGTGCCAGGAGTAGGTGAGGCTGGTACCGAAGGATAGCATGCGGAAGTAGCCTGCACGGTTGAGCAGGTCACCGTAGATGCTGAAGCTGGTGGTGGCGGGGAACCGGAGGCGCTGGGGATTCATGCCGGGCAGCATCATGCGTGGAATGTCAAGCGATAGCTTGGTGCCGACTTCGTAGGAGTTGAAGAGGCCGTGGCTGTGGTTGTCGCCGAGGTTGGTGGTGGTCCACTCGTAGGAGCCGTAGAGTTTGAAGCTGAGAAGCTCGGCTCCGCGGAAGGCATTTTTCTTCTTTAGTCCGAGCGAGAGTCCGGGGCCTATGCGGTTGGAGTTGCGCTCGGTTACGTTGATTTCCAGATCGGCGTTATACCGGGGCTCCATGATGGCGCGGATGTAGAGGTCGAGGGTGTCAGACCCCGCCGGGGGCATGACGCTGTCGGCGCGGCGCCATGCGGCGGTGTCGCGCGGCATATAGCGCAGCTCGAGGTGGGAGAATGTGCCGAGTTCATTGAGCAGCTCCTGAGTTTTCTCCTGTCCCATGTAGCGGTAGAGGCGCCCGCGGCGGTGGAGCACGTTGCGCATGACGGCGTCGGGGCGTATGGGCCAGTGGGAGCCAGAGTAGGAGTAGGAGCCCTCGGGTATGCTGACGGTGTGGTCGGCCTGGTCGAGGGCATGACGCAGCACGGTGAGGTGAGTGTTGCCTATGTACCACTGTCTGTTGACGAGGGGGTGCAGGTTGGGGGAGTTCTGCATGCGCAGCTGCACTTTGTATGGCTTGGCCACGGTGTCGGCCTTGTAGGTGGCGAAGGTAGGCTTATAGTAATAGTAGCCGCGGTTTTTGAGCATGTTGGCCACGCGGGTCTGCTCCTGTTGCAGGGCTGTGGCGGTGAAGGGTGCGCCGGGTTGCAGGAGGCTTTGCTTCCGGGTGGCGCGGATGAGCGAGTCGGCATAGTCGGGGAATCCGATGTACTCCACTGAGTCGATGCGCCAGAGGCGGTTGGTATGGACAAAGTAGTTGATCTTGGCCTTGCGGTCGTTGTGGCGGTGGTGGGTGATGGTGTAGTCGACGTGGCCGCGGAAGAATCCGTAGTTGTGCAGCACGTTTTCTGCCACCTTGGCTCGTGTGTCGGGATTGACGGATGAGATGAGCACCGGCTGGCTGCCTACCTTCTGGAAGAGCCAGCGGCCGAGGCCTTTGCTTTCCTCCTTGTAGCCCCACGCATTGTAGGCCAATAGGCCGATAGGCAGGGGTGTGCGTATGCGCGAACTGCCGAAGAAGGAGTTGTTGGGCGGATAGGCTATCACGGCCTCAATCTCTTCCTCCACGGCCTCCAGGGCCTGGGCATCGGCGTCGTTGGTCAGGTCCTCTGCCACTCCTTCAGATGCAGGGCCTCCTTCCTTAGAGGCGGAGGCGGCCTTTTTCTTCTTTCCGCTGAGGGCGTCCTTTACCTGTACAGCGGCATCGGCCAGGGCTACTATCACTCCGCCTTTGGTGGAGTGGCGCAGGCCGTCGCGGTCCTTGCCGCCCTGATCCACGTAGCTGACGGTGCCTATGCCGGTGTAGAGGGTTTCGCCCTCGGGCAGGTGGCTGGTGGTGGAGCAGGCAGCCAGCAGGAGCATCAGCGTTGCCAATGCGAGGTAATATGTGATATGTGATATGTCGCGTTTCATATCCTTTTGTCCTTTTATTTTCCTTACTCCCTTTTATTCCTTATTCTTCTTCTTACTCCTTCTGAAGAGCATCAGGTCACCGAAGCTGTCGGTGCGGCGGCGCCATATGTAGCCAGCTCCGGCAGAGGAGTAGCTGCCCTCCAGCGGGTCGTAAGTGTCATTGTCATAGAATACCTGTATGTAGCGAGTGCCTAAGCGGTTGAGGCGGTACTCTAGGGAGATATTGTCGATAAAGCTCTGCGAGGAGGATGCGCCTTCGTCGGTGGCTCCGGTAGTCACCTTGCCTCCGATGACGAAGGTGACGCGGTCGTTCCAGAATTTCTTGGAGAACTGGAAGGTGTAGTCGGTCTGGGTCTCGCCGCTGGCGGTGGTGTTGCCCTCCACGCCTACGCTGATGTCGATGGTCTTGAGGGCGCTGCCGGCAATGTTCTGTATCTCGCTTTCGAGGAAAGAGTTGAGGGCGTTGTTGGCCTTGAATCCGGTCTTGTTGGAGGAGGACATGTAGAGACCTGTGGCTAGCATGGTGACTGCCACCTTGTTGCGCATCTCGTTGCCCATGGTGGCGAGCTCGCTCTGCACCTCGCTGTCCTCGGGGGCATCGATGAGGAACTCTACGCCCATGTTGCTGAGCTGCTTGGTTATCTTGACGCCCACGTCGAAGACCACCATGCGGCTGACGTCGGTCTCTCCGGTCACGGCTGCCTTGGTGCGCTCGGTGGCTGTGATGTTAAGGGTGGGGTTGTCGATGTCGCCGTTGAATTGGATGAAGTTGCCCTCGGCGAAGGTGAAGGTCTTGAGAGGTATGAATGGCAGGGTATACTTCATCTCGCCGCCCTGTATGTTGAAGCGGCCGGTCATGCTCATGTCACCGCCGGGGAACATCATCATCTTGAGGTTGCCGCCGCCGTTGCAGTCCACATAGTTCTTGCCGTCGTCGCTGAGCTCGCAGTGCAGGTGGGTAGCGGGGTCAACATTGAGGTTGAGGCTTACGAAGAGGCCGCCGGTCTCCTCAGGCTGCTCCTCCTGCTCGCCGCTGTCGTTGAAGTCTACAAATTCTACGAGGCCGCTGAACTGGTCGTCCACCTGGAGGGGCGTGTCGCGCATGATGTAGGTCATATCGGTCTTGCCCAGCACATTGAGGTCGCCGCGCAGCATCATGAAGCCAGACTTGCCCTTGAGAGTGGCATCGATGTCAACGAATACTTTGCCGTAGAGGAGCGATTTCTTGGTCTTCTCAGCATTGATAAGGCTGAAGTCGGTGGCCTTGATGCTAAGGTCGTATATGATGTCGTTCAGGTCGCCGAGGTCCACGCTGCCGTCAACGACGAGGGGATTGTCGCTCTGTCGGCCCAGGAATTTCATCTGGTCGAAGAGTATCTTGCCCTGGCTGATGGCGATGGGCTTATTCTCCATGGCGAGGTCAAAGCCGTAGAGCTCAGAGTAGGCGTGGATGGAGTCGGGGTTGATCTGGCCGTTGAGGGCGAGGTTGGCGGTGGGACCTTTGACGCTTATCTCGCCGTTGGCCATGCCGCGCAGGGCCAGTGTGCCGTCGTCGCTGAGGAAGGTGTTGAGCAGGCTTACGGGGAATTGGTCGAGGGTGAGGGTGGCGTCAAGGATGCCGTCCTGGCGGTCGTAGTAGTGGCCGTCGAGCACAGCCACCTCCTTATCCATACTCAGTATCTGAGCCACCACATAGTGGCCGTCGTCTTCGGGCATATAGAAGAGCTCAGTACCGATGTCGCCCACGTAGATGCCCTCATATTCGAGCTGGCGGCTCTGCAGCTGTCCTACGGCGGTGAAGCTCTGGGGGGTCTTGATTACGTGGATATCGCCGTCCAGCCATCCGCTGACTTTGGGCATGAAGGGCACTACGCTGCTCAGGTCGTGGAGGTTGAGGTTGGCCAGCGAGAGGGTGATATCCTGATTGATGGAGTCGTTGGTGAGGGAGAAGAGCTTGAGGTTGGTATTGTCGTCGGCCAGGAGGTCGATATTGGCAGTGAAGAATCCGGCGGAGTCCACGCGCAGGAAGTTGTCATCATTGATTTTAAATTGGCGGTAGGCCAGGGTGGATACTCTGGGCAGGAGGGTGAATGACATGCCGCCGTGGCCATCGAGGATGACGCGGGTGCCGATGTTGATGCCCTCGCGGCCCTTAGCGTCCTTGAAGTTTGCCATCAGGTTGAATCCGTCGCTGAGCAGGCTGCCGTCGAGGGTGGCGGTGAAGCGGTTGGGATTTCTCTTGCTGCTGTTCTCTATGCGGACATTGAGGCGCATGGCATCACTGTCTTGCCTGATTTCCATCTGCGAGGCTTCCAGCAGCACGGCTCCGGTGCGGAAGTTGGTCATGTTGGCCGTGGCATTGATGCCTAGCTCGGGGCCGGTGGTCACGTCAGCGGATAGGGAGTCGAATCCGTAGCCGTTCATGGCCAGCATCTGTTGCAGTGGGTTGTTGTTGCCGGAGCGTATGCGCATGCGCATCTCGGGCAGCAGCTGGCGCAGGGCGTTGTGGTCGAGCTGGGCTGCGCTCAGCTTGGTGGTCAGTTCGTCGGCAAAGCTGCTGAGGCTGCTTATGATGACGCTTAGCGGATTGTCAGAGCGTGCCATGAGGGTGAGGTCGCCCGAGTTGAGGTAGATATGGGTGGAGTCGGGGCTTGTGCCGAGACCGAAGCGGATGGCGCCGCCCGGATATCCTAAGCGAGAGTCAACGGCATTGAGATGGTCGATGGTGCCGCCGAGGGCCATCTTCTGCGTCTTCTCCTCGTAGAATCCTCTGACATTGATGTCAGCCATGAGGCGAAGGTCCTTGTCGATAGTGCTGTCGGCGGAGCCAGTCAGTTGGCTGAGGCGGAGGCTTTCTACCTGACCGTCGAGCGAGCCGCTTATGCGCCCACCCTGCTGCTGGGCTGTGAAGTTGAGCGTAGCCTTGAGCCATGAGTTGTCGGCGTGAAGCATGCCCTGGGCGTTGGGACCGTTGATGTCGGCCTCTATGTGCATATTGTTGAGTGGTAGGCCGGCATAGGTAAAGTTGCCTATGCGTGAGCGGAGCTTGAGGCTGGTGCCGGGGCTGAGGAAGTCGGTGCCATGGCCCTTGACGTCGAAGTCGCCGGTCAGCGGACTGAGGCCCATGCCCGGCAGGAAATTATGGAGGGGGAACTGGCGGGCCGTGAGGCGGCCGTTGTAGATCATGCGGTTGGCATCAAACTGACCGGTGAAACTGAGGCTGCCCCTGCCGCTGTAGATGGTATTCTTGCTGAGAGTGAAACTGTTGCCGCGGAAGGTGAGGTCGCCGCCTATGCGTGTGCCGTTGGGTATGCGCAGTTGCTTCTGAAGGTCCTTGGGTAGCATCTGGCGCAGGAAGCTGGCATCCTTGAGAGCCACTGTGTAATGGAGGTTGCCATTGCGGCGCAGGTCGGAGCCCAGCTGGTTGAGTCGCCCGTTGAGTCGCATCTCCATGTTGCCGGGCAGGGTGATGATGCCGTAGTCGAGGGTGAGGTTGTCCATGGTACCCTCGGCGCGCAGGTTGACATTGATGGGCTTGTTGGGCAGCATCTTGCCAAGGTCGTCGCCAGCCAGCAGACTGATGTCCTGCTTGCCGATGTCGCCCTTTACCTTGATGTCCATGCGGTTGCCGTTGCCCACTGAGGCGTCGGCCTCCAGACGGCTGTGGGGCGTCTCGATTACTCCGCCGCTGAGTTTGACCAGGGTGGAGTCGTAATGCAGTGTACCGCTGAGGTTGCTCAGCTCCAGGCCGCTCTTTTCCTTGAGAGCCAGCTGTTGCAGGCCGAGGTCGAGGCCTTCTTTGGTATAGCTTACGTTGTCGGCATTGAGCGTCAGGGTGGGGAAGTGCAGGTGGTTGGTGTCGAGGCCCTTTTGCGGCTTCTCGTAGGGAATGTCGTAGGCCATATCGGTGGCCTGCAGGGCCAGCTTGCCTACCTTGTAGGAGTCATCCTTCAGGTTGATGTCTGCCTGGCGGGCGCTGAGCGAGCTGACGTTGCCGCTCAGGCGCAGCGAGTCGCCGGGCGTCTGTATATAGAATGTGGTATTGTCCACCTTCAGCTCGCCCAGGGCAATCTGCCACTCCACGGGCTCCGACGGCGTGGTGTCGACGGCGGCCGTGTCGCTTAGCACCAGCCTGACATCGGCATCCTTGAGCCTCACGCGGTTTACGTCGATGTGCTTCTTCTTGAGGTCGCACACCGCCGGTATGTCCATCTTGAGCAACTTGAAGCGGCCCTCCACATGGGTGTCGCTTATGAAGTCCTTGGTGTTAAGCTTGGCCTGGCGCAGCTCGAAGCCGTTGAGGTCAACCTTGCCCTCCAGCAGGGGAAGCACCTTTACGTCCAACAACAATTCCTCGGCGGCCACCACGGTATCGCCTTTGTCCACGGCGCTCATGCGCTCCAGCTGGAGGTCGAGCCACGGGGTGAGGCTCACATGGTCAATCTCCACCTTCATGCCTGTCTCTTCGCTCAGGTAGTCGCAGGCCCAATTCTTCAGCCATTGCTGTACGGGAGGCAGATAAACTGCTACCACCAGCAAGAATATCAATATCAGGATGGAGAGCAGAATCCTCCCTATCCATTTCAGAATGCATGCTGGTAGTCGCTTAATATCCATAATGGCACAAAGATACGAAGTTTTCGGTATAAGTCACGCAGAAATCAGCCGTTTTCATCGTATTCTTCCGTATTTGGTCGCTTATCAGACAAGTTTTTCATAAGTTGCCGATACCGCACTTGCGCTCAAACCATGTGGCGAACTTACGCATGGGCACCACGCTGACACTGAAGAACCATGCCATCGGCACAAAGCAGAAAAGGAAGCGCTTGGCGGAGAAATCAAGCACATTCTGGATGCTGTCCCATTGGTAGTCTACCTGATAGAGCACCGTCACATAGCCTGCTATGCCGATTATGATGGTCCAGATAAAGTAGTGGCTAAGGCTCAGTCCCTCGGGGCGCAGGGGCTGGTGGCGCAGCCTGAGGTAGATGGCATAGAAGATATGTACGTGCAGCATTATCAGCGCGATGTTAAACGTCCATCCGTAATAGTCGCTGCCGCCCAGCAGGCCGTACACTCCGCGCCATACGGTGAGCAGCTTGTCACCGTCCCAGAAGGGGTGAGTGATGAGTGTACTTTCCGAGGCCAGTCCGCATGTGCTGCTGCACACTGTCCACAGCAGGAAGGGCAGCACGGCAAGCGCGGTCAACGCTATGGCCCACCATCGGGACTTCGGGCGAATCGATTCCCCCTCGGCAGAGGGAAGCGGGGTGGACGTACGGTTCCTTATCAGCGAGATAAATATAAATATGAGCGCCACGCCGATGAACACTACTCCCTCGGCACGCATCCACACATTAATGGCCAGCATCAGCGCCATCAGTCTGAGGTCGAATGGCTCGCGCCGCTCCAGCCACAGGCATAGATAAATAATTGCTGCCGAGGCCACGCAGGCATGCATCACGTTGGTTATGGAATGGGAGGCAAAGGATGTCATCTCTGGTGTCAGTATCACTCCCAGCAATACCAGCATGGAGGCTGTGTGAGTCAGTCGGCGGCGACACAGGCCGTAGAGGCCGAAGAGGAATCCCAGGTATATAAAGGCGGGAATAGCTTTCGATGTGGCGGCACCATATATATAAAGGTATGCATAGGACAGTGGCAGCATGGGCACATAGCTCATTGCGCTGCCGGCATGGTGCAGCGAGGGGATGTAGTCGGCGTCAAAGAGGCTCATGCGCAAGTAGGTTCCCTCCTGGGCGCACACATAGCCAAAGGTGTCGAAGGCCGCCATTGAGTCGCGGTCGTAAGTAGGGTAGATGAGACATTTGCTTATGTTTACGTACTCCAGCCATATTACGCCCATCAGCATCAGCAGCCATAGAAGGTTGAGCCAAGTGAGATGCGATTTGTTGAATGTAATATGGAATGACGGCCTTTTGTGCGTCAGCATCAGCAGTTTCTTGCCGTTGGCGGCTATGGCGGCCAGTAGCAAGGCCAGCGTGAGTATCGTCATGCTGGTGCGGGTGAGCGCAATGTGTGCCCAGTCCATGAGCAGCATAGCCAATGTGACGGCTGCCATGCCTACGGGCAGGGCAAAGCCTGCCTTCTCCAGCAGCGAGCTGCGCCATGCCATACTGCTTAGCAGCATAAATCCTATTATAAAGATGAATATCAGCATTACTCCTTTGCTTTTATCCCATCAGAACGGCACATAGTCAGCCGCATTCACCGGCAGTACGTCGATGGTCGGCATCGTGTCGGAGGGATAGCTGACCATGTCGCGATGCAGTCCGTTGACTATGGCAATGTGCGTCAGCCTGTCGGCGTAGGGTGTCTTGCCCAGTTCCTCCGCAACGACTACTTTGCGAGGATAGAGAATGCGGATGGCAGCCACCTTGTCGGTCAGAGAGGCGTGGAACGGCACCTTGTTGCCATGGGAGGGCGTGGCCATGAAATCTTCGCGCGAGGGATAGAATATCACCGCGTCTTCGGGAGTCATGCCCTTCACCATCTGCACGAAGTCATAGTCAACGCCTAGCCTGCGTTCCAGACGGTCCTCAAGACTCAGATGGCGGTCCATGCCGATATCCGCCATGTTGGTTCCGGTAAAGTCAAACCATATCCAGTGATAGCCGTGGTTAAGGTTTACCACCGCAGTAAACACGGCCAGACCCACCACGGCAGCAACGAGATTACGCAGCAGCCAGCGCAGAATGTGTCTTGTTTTAGTCGCAATTGCCATAAAATCGCAGCGAAGTTACACTAATTTTTGCATTTAATTGGTGGGAAATGATTAAATTGCGCTCAATTAACCGACAAAAACATCCTCAGCATGAAAAGATTCACCTTTTTCGCAATTCTTTGCCTCGTGGCTATTGCAGTGTGCAATGGCAAGCCAGGAAACCCCAAGGTCAACATTGTGTTTATAGGCAACAGCATCACCTATGGCGCCGAGATCAACCATGATACCGAGGCGCCGCCAGTGCGTGTAGGCGAGCAGCTCACAGCCGCCGGCTATGAGGTCACTGTCCGCAACTGCGGCGTGTCGGGTTCCACCACGGTAGACTGGCTGCCTGAGCGCAACAGTCGCATCTTCCAGCGGATGGTTGCTGCCGCCGATGAGCTTGCGCAGGAGGACGGAGCCCTCATCTTCAGCATGATGCTCGGCACCAACGACAGCGCCATCGACTGCTGCACCGGTGCGCCAGTGGCTCCAGCCGACTATATTGCCAATGTCAGGAAGATTGTGGATTATATCCTCTGCCGTTACCCTGCGGCAAAGGTCATCATCAACTATCCCATCTGGTATCATCCCCACACCTATAACGGGGCGCGCTATCTCCATACAGGCCTTGCCCGTCTGCGCACCTATCTCCCCGCAATCGACGCCCTCTGCAAGGAATATGGTAAAGCCACGCCGCAGCGAGTGCATCAGGGCAGCCGCAAGACCTTCCGCGCCTTTGAGAACCGCACCGACCTCTTCGTGGCAGAGCCCTCAGCCCTGGGACAGGGATTGAAATTCTATCTCCACCCCAATCCTCAGGGAGCCATCCGCCTTGCCGAGCTATGGACAGAGAGCATAAAGAAGATAGTCAGGTAGGTAGTGACAATCTCCCTGAAGCCTGCAAGGCAGGTGATACTGCCAAGAGCCTTTGGCGCTAACGCTTCTGATAGTAGCGCACGTAGTCTATGTCGTAGCGGACAGGCAGGGTCTGCAAGTCTACTTGTCCGCCAGTGCTGCCCATTGCAAGGTTGAGCAGCAGGTACATCGGTTTGTGGAAGGGATTCTCCTCGCCATATCTGCCGTTGATGGTCTGCGACAGGTCTATCTCGTTGAGCAGCTCGTCATCCAGATAGATGCGTATCCAATCCTCGTCCCAGTCCATTGTCCAAACGTGGAACTGCGAGGCCCACTTACTCTCGCCGCTCGGCCCTTGGCTCTCGACCATAGGCGTAGCCTTGGAGTCCCACATGCTGTTGCCGTCCTTGCCACCCCAGCATGCGTTGGCGTGGAGGTGGGGCTTGCCGTTGACAGGGTAGTATTCCATGATGTCCACCTCTCCGCAGTACGGCCACGGCCTGCGCTCTGCCTGTGGCAGGTTGCGCTGCGCACCGAGCAGCCAGATGGCGGGCCATGTGCCGGGTGTGGCGGGGATACGGGCGCACACCTCTATCTTGCCGTAGAGGAATGTCTGACGGTCGTTGGTGATGACGCAGGCGGAGGTGCAGTGTACGCTGTCGCGTTTGCAGCCCCAGTAGTTGGACTGCGGGTTGAACGTGGGGTTGGCAAAGTGCTCCTCACGGGCGACAATGGTCAGCATGCCGTCGCGCACGTAGGCATTCTGGGGCTGATACCACTGCCACTCACGGTTGCGCACAAATCCCTGCTCGTAGGTCCATTTCGCAGGGTCAGGCTCTCCCACATAGTCAAACTCCTCCTGCCACACAAGCGCATAGTCTTCTGCAATAATGCTATTGCAGAAGAACAATGCGATTATGCAGTATAATAGTCTGTGGTTCAAGGAGCAAGAGAGGTTATTGTGCCACGGAAGTTATTAGCTCTCCGCTCTCCGAATCAACGTACACTGTGGGAGTTTCGTCGCCGAGGAACTCGTAGGCGGCACGCTCAAAGCCTTGGGGCTGGCAGATGGTCACGATGGGAGTGTCGGTGTCGGTTACGGGGCCTATCTTGACGGCGGTGATGGCCTCCTCAAGGCTAATCAGACGGTCGGTGTAGCCCGGGTGCAGGAATTGATTGTGCGGCCACGGGTTGGGCACGTCGGTCTCTTCGCTGTACTCCAGCTCGGTGCCCAGCTGCAGCGAGTTGCGCACTACCTTTATGAGCACTGAGGGATGCTCGTCGTCTGCGGGCACATAGAAATTATAGGTAATCTTGACGGGCTCAAAGTCGCTGATCTGGGCTTCATCGAGGGCATCGTTGAGCTCAAGCTCCACCGACACGAGGTTCCAGTTGATTTGCATCGCATAGCCCATTCTCTGGCCGTTGCCGCCATACTCATCAACGATGGTGTTGAAGTCGTCGACGAGAAACATCATGGCGTCGCCTTCGGGTAGGACGGTCTCGTCAATCGTCACCTTGCCGTTGAGGGCGTCGATAAACACGTGGTCTCTGCGGGTGGCCCTGCCTCCAACCACATACTGCGGATTATCCCAGAAGGGGTAGAGGGGCTTGCGCAGGGTGACATAGCTGGTGTAGAGGCCGTCGCTGTCGGGCTTGTTGTTCTTCACCTCGTTTTTCGCCAGCTGCAGGGCTTTCTCCAGCGAGACGGTGAGCGATTTCATTTCCGACTCGGGTATCTGCTTGTCGCCCATGTAGGGTGATTCAGCCGCGAAGTGGTAGGTCTGCCTCTCACCGGTGATGAGGTCGCGCTCCAGCACAAAGAGTTCGCTGTAGCCTTCCCGTGCGTTCCAGAAGTAGCACCAAATCTCCACCGACTCAGCTTTGATGTCATCGGCCTCGGCTATCTCCTTGTTGAGGGTGAAGCGGGCCTCGATGAAGTGGTCCTTGGCTTCGGGGAACTCGTCCACGAGGGCCTTGTATTCGTTCATTACTATGTCCAGGGCTGTCGGTGCAGGTGCTGGATTGTCAGAGTCATTGTCGCTGCAGCTCCATGTGAAGAGCGCGAGCGCAAGCATGAGAGTGACTGTAAGAATTGATTTCTTCATAATATTTTGGGGTTAATAATCAATGCTTAATGTCGAAGGCATCGCGAGCGGTTCATCGGCTGTCGGCGAAGCCGGTGCCGACTCTAAGGAACTGCGAGAACGAAGTGGCAACGGTCAAGAGTCAATGGTCAACGGTTATTGTTTAACGGTTATTGTTTAACGTTTAACGTTTATTGTTCCACCAGTCGAGGGTTACGGATTGTGGCACGTTGGTGGCAATGGTGACTGTCTCGTGCGGGTCTATCCATACATAGTTGTCGGAGGGCATAAACTCGCTGGCATGGCCGGGGGCACTGAGTGTGACGCCTACGGCGGGGTAGTCGGAGGTGTTGGTGAGTCTGAGGCTCTTGCCTTTCTGCCTCATCACGACGGTGGCGGGTTTCGACTCCTTGAGCGCACCCTGATGGCTTTCGTAGTTGCTGAAGTACCAGTTGCGGGCAATCAGCTTGTTGCCGGGGCCGAGGATGTCGGTCTTGAGGTAGAGCATGTCGGAGGTGGTCTGCTCGCTGCTCAGGCGTATGTCGGCAATCTTCTCCACCATCTGCTGCGGGGTGAGGGTGAAGGTGTTGTCATAGACGCATTGCATCTGGTGGTTCCACACCGTGAGGTGTGCCTTCAGCTGTTTGCCGTTGAGGGCGAGGTCGTCGTTGAGCAGGTAGTAGGGCAGCACGGCCTCCTGGCGCGCCAGGTTGGTGGTGTCGAAAAGCAGCACAGTTGTTGTGGGTGCGAAGGCACGCCGCGCAAAGTAGTGCAACGGCTTGATGGCTCCCTCATAGTCAATGCTCGACCACGAGAGGCCGGGGTAGTTGTCGTTGAGTTTGTAGTAGAGTGCTCCCGTGGTCTGCGGCCACATGGTGCGGGCACGCTCGAGGGTGTGGCGCACTCCCTCCGACTGCGCCAGCTGCGAACCGAGGATGATGTCCTCCAGCTTGCCCAGCGGCATGAAGTAGCCGGCGTACTGGGCGAGGTTCTCTATGTCGCCGGAGTAGCCGAAGGTGGCGGTGTGGTGGGTGAACCTCGACTCGGCGTCGGGCAGCCACTGGAAGCTCTCCCCGTCAAGGTAGTGGTTGATGGTCTCGATGTTGGGCAGCGACGGTATGCCAAACTCGCCCCAGAAGTGGGCGGTCATCCTGAGGTTGTAGGAGATGGGGTAGTTCTCCCACCAGCAGTGGTAGTCGTGGCGACTGCCGCCTCTGGGCTCGCCGCGGTGGAAGACGCGGGTGCCGTCAAGCTCCTTGGCAAGGCGCCCCATCATGTCGATGGTCGGGCTCACGAGGGTGTACGACTCATTGCCTCCGCCCCACATGGCAAGCGAGGGGTGGTTGCGCAGGCGCACGGTGTTGCGCTCTACGGTCTCCTTCAGCAGGTCGTAGGGCTGCACGAAATGGCTGTCCCAGCAGGTGGGCCACTCCTGCAGCACGAGTATGCCCAGCTCGTCGCAGACATCATAGAAGGTGTCAGTCTCGGGCATGCCGCCGCCCCAAGCGCGAACCATCTGCACATGCTGCTGCCTGGCCACGGAGAGGAAACGCTCGTAGCGCTCGCGGGTGAATTCGAGCATCACATCCATCGTGCACCAGCCCGTACCTTTGATAAAAATGTCGCGTCCGTTGATGCAGAACAGCCATTTGTAGCACTTGGCCTGCTCCTCTGCCGGCAGCGGCAGCGGCTTCATCTCTATGGTGCGTATGCCGAAGCGGGTGGAGCATACCGACTCCACCTTGCCGTCCCTCACAAGCTGCACCTCGGCGCGGTAGAGGTTTTGCTTGCCTGCGTCGTTGGGCCACCACAGCTGCGGCTTGCTGATGTGGAAGTCAAAGGCCACATTGCCCTGCGCGTCCTTAACGGTCGTCTTGTAGGCCTGGCTCTTGCCCTTGAAGTTGCAGGGCGTGACGAGCAGCCTTATTTCGCCGCTGGTAGTGGTGGGGAGGGTGATGCCGAGGCGCATGTCGCCGTTGCAGTGGCGCGTCATGATAAACGGCTTCTCTATGCGGCAGGCAGGGCGCTCGCAGATGAACACATCATCCCAGATGCCCAGCGACGGAATCCTTGAGTAGTGCCAGCCATAGACGCAGTTGACCACTACGGTGTTCTTCCAGCTCTCGTTGGCATCGCGAGTCCAACCGCCGCCGAGGATGCCGATGCGGTCAAGCTCCACCTTGATGGTGTTGCTGCCCTTGCGCAGAAGGGAGCCGACGGCTATGTCTGGACCGCCGAACATGCCCTCGTGCTCGCCAATCATCTGTCCGTTGAGCCATACGCGGCATTTGTTGGCTACGCCCTTGAAGCAGAGTAATGGGTCGGCCATTGAGCCGTCGTACTGAAAGGTGCGCTCCAGAGTCCATCCCCGGTAGGAGCACTGCTCAGCAATGGTGTCGTTGCGGCCGAGGCGCGGGTCGGGAATGGCGCCAGCCTTCATCAGCGCGGAGTGGATGCCACACGGCACCTGTGCGCTCACGCTGATGCCCTGACCATCGTACAGAGTCCATTCGCCTGATAGCGACAACTTGCGGTCGCAAGGAGTGTGCTTCACCTGACTGGCGGGGATGCTCACCATTGACGGCGCATACCTCTCGACAGGTGACACCGCGTCAGCCCATGGAGCGCCGTCCACGTCGTCAAGTGTCTGCTGCGCAAGGCACGGAATGAGGAGGCAGATATAATAAGAAAGAAGTAAGAAATATTTTTTCATAATGTTTTCAGTGTCCAAAATTCGCAAAAAACATTGAAACGACAAAAAATAACATCTGATTTTTATATAATCAGCCGCTTTTTCGGGTTTTGTTTCTCACACGAATGGGTAATTGTTTATACAGGGAAATAGAGAAAAGAGAAAAGAAAAAATCGGGA
Organism: uncultured Bacteroidales bacterium; assembly: GCA_902792555.1. Lineage (GTDB taxonomy): Bacteria > Bacteroidota > Bacteroidia > Bacteroidales > Bacteroidaceae > UBA6382. Next base: position 15,598 of record CADAZW010000034.1, read on the forward strand.
GGCGCAACTGCTTTCGCCTCCCGATTTCGTATGGGAGTGTCCCATCCTCCCCTTTGAAGGGGGATAAGAGGGGGGGCTCGCTTTTTTTAGAACTTCACAGCCTTGCTGCTTCGCTCTCACTTTTGCTTTTCGCGCACCGCTGCTGCGCAGCGACAAGCGCTGCAAAAGTTCGCGAAGTTGT